>HF989700.1:0-34833 GCA_000431315.1 Brachyspira sp. CAG:484 | reverse complement strand
TACACGTCTGATGCCGTTTGAAAGTTTCTCTTCAATAGCAAGATTTCGTACTAAATTCCGGGGTCTAAAATCAATTTTCATAATAAAAACTTTTCCTCTAACTAGTGTATATTTTACACTAATAATATATTATGAATTATTGATTTTGTAAAGAGGATAATCAATATTATTTAACATTAAAAAATTTTTTTACTGCAAGTATAATCTGTGCAATCAGCTTCGCAAGAGAAAAACTTTCTTCAGGCTCTTCAAATTTTAAATCTTTTTCTGAGATAAAAATATCTTTTTCTTTCTTAGAAAAAATACTTTCATCAAAATGACGTTTTTTCTCTTCCTGTTCGCTTTCACCTTGCTGCATATAACCGAGGTTACCGGCGCCGCCGTCATTTTGCATGCTTGCAGCTTCTCTGATTACAGGTTTTGTACTCAAAACATTAACATCGAAACCACTCATAACTTTATTCCTTATATTTTTCCCTTATATATATAAAGTATTTTTCATGAAGAAATGTTACAATTTTCGGAATTTTGTAAACATTTTGTTACAATATGTTATACATCTGCAAACTTAATCACAGACTGGCATTTAAACCCTATTTCCAGCAAATCTCTTTTTCTTACCGCTACTGAAATATCTGGACGAAATTCCGGAGTATTCAGGGTAAGATAAATCTCTATAATATTATTTTCTTCATCATAATCTATTCTAATTGATTTTATTGCAGACAAATGTGAACAATCCAGACCATCAGCTACCCTCAAAATTCCTGCAAGCCGCTTTATTTTTTTTCTGTCTTTTTTTTCAAAGCTTCCGTATAACTCGTGCTTTTCTTTATTAGGAAGACTGCCTCTGTGATAGCGGGCAATACAGGCAACCATTTCTGTTTCATGAGCGGAAAATTCATCCAGACCATTATCTAATATTATCTGCTGGGAATGCTTATTGTGTGATTTTGCTTCGACATAATACCCTATATCGTGTAACAGAGCAGCACTTTCAAGAATTTTCCGGTCTTTTGCAGACATTTCTTTAACATTCTTACTTAAACCGTCAAAGAGCAGCAAAGCTATACGTCTGACTTCATGAGGATGAGAAAGATTGTTAGAAAATTTTGATAAAATATCTTCCGTTCTTAATTTCATCTTGTGTAAACTTTAGCAAAAAAAATATTTTTAATCAAATTTTATGTTATAATAAGGTTTAGTAAAGGGGAGATTATGGTTGACAAAAAAGAAACAGATATTGACAATCTGAGCTTTGATATACCGCCTGAAGTTTTGGATGAAATCCAAAAAAACATTGAAGAAATAATCACAAATTTTCCGGTACCGGAAAGCAACAAGCTTGACGTTATAAGAAAAATTAACTTTATGTATTCACATACCAAACATCTCTCCGTAACTGATGCACTTACCGGACTTTATAACCGCAGAAATCTCGATGTACATCTTGAAAGAGAGTTTTTAAGAGCAAAACGCTACAAAAATGATTTAAGTGTTGCGGTTATTGATATAGATTTCTTTAAAAAAGTAAATGATACATACGGACATCTTTGCGGTGATTATGTTTTAAAAGAAGTAGCTTATTTAATTATGGAAACATTCAGAAAAACCGACCTTGTTTTCAGGTACGGCGGTGAAGAATTTGTTGCGTTGTTAACAGAAACATCACTTGAAAGTGCGCTTATTCCTCTTGAAAGATTGAGGAGCCGAATTGAAAATTATCAGTTCAAATACAACAATACCCCTATTAAAGTAACAGTAAGCATTGGTGTAAATGCTAATAAAGAAAATATAGAAACTGCAAGCGAATTTCTTGATTGTGCTGACAAAGCCTTGTATTACGCCAAACAACATGGCAGAAACCAGGTTATCACGTCAGAAGCCTGTAAATAGGCTTAGCCTGTCGACTAATCTTTTTTATATATACCCAGTCGGGTGATAGTATTTTTCTTTCATAACGATTATGATTAGTAAGTTATGGAGGAATAGGAATAGATTAAATGATAGACAAAATTAAGTTATACATAATTGAAGATTATTTACTGGCAAGAACAACTTATAAACATCATTTTACCCATTATAACGACTTTGAGGTTTTAGGGGATTTTGAAACAGCAGAAGAAGGGCTGGAAGCCTTACAGAAAAAACCTGCTGATGTTGTGCTGATGGATTTAGGTTTGCCGTATATGAACGGACTTGAGGCAACAAAAATAATCAGCAGAAAATTCCCTAACACAAAAGTCATTGTGCTTACATCTCATGAACGCGATGAAGAAATATTCGCATCATTATCTTCAGGAGCAAATGCTTATGCACTTAAAGACATTTATCTGCCTGACCTTTGTAATGTAATAAAAGAAGTTCAAAAAGGTGCTGTATGGATTGATCCGAGAATTGCAAGAATGGCATTATCAGCATTCCCAAAACCAGCCTCAACTGATTTTGATAATTTGTATAATTATAAAAAGAAACTTGATATAAATCTCTCTGATAGAGAAAAAGAAATATTAAAATTAATCGTAGAAGGCAAATCAAACACAGAAATTGCTGACATTATTATGATTAGCCCTCATACGGCAAAATCTCACGTCTGCAAAATCCTATCGAAACTCTCTGTTCCTGACAGAGTTCAGGCTGCCGTTATGGCAGTTCAGTATGACCTTTTAAAGTAAAACGTAGTTAAGAAGTAAAGAAAAAACTGAATATGAATAAAAAATTAGTAAAAAGCATATTTTATACGTTTTTTACGGGCTTTATACTCTGGAGTGTCTATGCAGACGCTGCTTCAAGTTCCAGCCCGCAGACAGTCGTGACAATCGGATTAATATTTGTACTGCTTATCGCATATGTTGAAAACAAAAAACTTGTAAAACGGCTTAAGGTAAAAAACCAGACTCTTGAGGAAATGATAAACACATTCAGTGAAAATTGTCCTGATTTAATTGCATACAAAAATATAAAACATCGTTATATAACCTGTAACAAAGCAATGTGCAGGTTATATAGACTGAAAAGTTTTATTTCCGTAAAAGACAAAACAACATTTGAACTTCTGCCGCCAAAAGCGGCAGCAATAATCATGGAACATGACAGCAAAGTAATCGAAACAGGAAAAAGTATTAAATATACAATTGAAATAGATCATCCGTCCTCAGGTTCAAAAACATATGATGTTATATCAGCACCTACAAAAAAAGACGGTGAAGTTACAGGAATAATGACAATTGCCAGAGATATAACAATTCGTGAGCGGATACGTGCAAAATTCATTGAAAAACAGAAACAGGTAAGCGAAATGATGGACAATCTTCCAATGGTATCATTCGTAACAGATAAGGAAGGAAAATACCTGAGAGGCAATAGCAAATTTCTTGAACTTATGAACCTTAATCATGATGAACTGGTCGGGGTAAATATCGCACACACCTATACAGATGCCGGCACAAAAACTATTGATTATGAAAATAAAGTTGTAATAAAAGAAAAAAGACCGCTTATAACAGAACATCTTTATAAAATTGCAGGTCGGGAAGCTGCCTGGTATAAAGAATACCGCGTTCCGATAATCAATGAACATAAAAGAGTAATAGGAATAACAGTATTCCTTCTTGATATTCAAAAAGAAAAAGAGGCAAGCCAGCAGAAAGAAAGATTTATAGCAACGTTAAGCCACGATTTAAAAACACCGGCAATAGCACAGGTACGTTCATTAGAAATGCTTCTGGACGGAATGTTTGGAGGACTAAACGAAGAGCAGCAGGAGATGCTGAAACTTACACTGGAATCCTGCAAAAATATGTATGATATGGTTTCAACAGTTTTATTTTCATACAAGTTTGAAAATGAAGAAATAAAACTCCATTGCACAGATATAAATATAATAGAATTGACAGCAGAATGCTGTAATGACCTTGCAAAATATGCAAACGAAAAAAATCTTGAAATTTTAATAAAACCAAAATCAAAAAGCAGGCAAATCTGTGCAGACCGAACTTTTATAAAAAGGGCTATAGCAAATATTTTAGAAAATAGTATCTCATATGCTTTTGAAAAAACAAAAATAGAAATATTAATAAAAAATCATAACAAAAACCTTGAAATACAGATAATTTCAGAAAGCCCGTTTATAAAAAAAGAAGCACTTGAGATGATGTTTGACAAATACCGTGGGCAGGCTTCTTATAACAAAATAGGTTTTTGTCTGAAATTACATCTTGCAAAACAGATTGTTGAAGCTCACAACGGGGTGCTTATTGCAGAAAGTAAAAAGAGTGACAAAAATATTTTCGGATTTATTCTTCCTTCATCTGTAAATTCACAAACACCTTTGGAAAAAGTTATGCTATAATTTTTGCATGATGCTGAAGTTAATTAACTCCAAAAAACTCGATGAAAAAATATATTCAGATATTCAGGCACAGTTTCCTCCAGAGGAAATAAAAACACTTGAGGAATTTAATGACCTTCTTAGAGAAGGGAGTTACAAGCTCGGTTTGGTTTATGATGAAAAAATATTAATAGGTTACATTTTATATATAAAAAAAGATTTTATCTGGATAGATTATATAGCAGTTCTGCAGGAATTTCATTCAAAAGGTTATGGAAGCAAAATACTTACAGCTATTTTTGAAAAATATTCAAGCCTTAAAGGATGTTATTTTGAAGTTGAACCTGAAGATAAACAGAACCCTCACACGGTTAGACGTATTAATTTTTATAAAAAACTCGGCTGTATAGAGTTGCAATTTAAATATTACTTTCCAAATCCGGTGAGAAAATTAGAAATGAAACTTCTCTATAAAAGCTTTAATGGTTTAATACCGGATAAGGAAATAATTAAAAAAGATATTGAAAAAGTTTTCAAAAATTTGCACGAAAATGTTGAATGCAAAAACGAAATTCTCAGCCTTATACAACAGGAAAATTCTTAAATGTTTACAATCCCTGCAATCATATTACGAATACTTGCAAACTCATGTTCAAATGTATTCCAGAAAAAACTAACAGCACAAGGAATGCCGTCTTTAACCGTTAACTTTTTCACTTATGCAGGATTGAGTATTGTCTGCATTGTTTTGTTTCCAACTCTTCATCCAGCTGTGCTGACAATCAAGACATGGGAGTATGCTCTGACTGGGGGGCTTCTGGGTGCTCTTGGCAACGGCTTTTTAATAAAAGCACTTGAAAAAGGAGAGCTTTCTCTGCTGGGACCGATTAATTCCTACAAGGCTGTTGCAGCAATGGCGGCCGGGATTATTTTTGCCGGAGAAATTCCTTCACCTGCAGGAATTTTTGCAACTGCTCTTATTATATTCGGCAGTTACTTTATATTTAATTCAACGGAGGAAGGGTTTTCATTAAAACTTTTAAAAAGAAAAGATATTCAATACAGAATTCTTGCATTAATATTTACAGCAGCAGAAGCTGTTTTTATAAAAAAAATTATTGTTCTTTCAGATATTAAAACTGCATTTGTATTGTGGTGTATTTTTGGAACAATTTTTTCTTTTTTTCTTCTTAAAGTTAAAAAAATTAAGATTGAAATTCCTGCAAAAAAGACATCGTTTCTTGTATTATTCCTGATTATATCAACAGGCTTGATGCAATACACCACCAACTATGTTTTTAAAAACATGAATGTAAGTTATGCCCTTGCACTTTTTCAGCTTTCTACAATTTTAAGTGTTATACTTGGATGGAAATACTTTAATGAAACAGATTTAAAGAAAAAACTTCTTGGGTCTGCAATAATGGTTGCAGGTGCAGTCATTTTAATATTGTTATAAAAAAGAGGCGCCCGCATCTAACCTGCGGGCGCCATTGCATAATATAACAATTATGCAGTCTTTTTATGCTCTTTTTTCTCTTTCATTTCTTCTTTCTTTTCCGCAATTTTTTCTTTTACTTTTTCAGCACCTTCTTTAATATCTTCTTTCATATTATGTGCTTTTTCCTTTGCGGCTTCAACGCCGTGTTTAACATCGGCTTTTACTTTATCAGCAGTTTTTTCTGCTTTTTCTTTAAGTGTTTCCTTATCATGATTTTTATCCATAATTTCTCCTTTTCAAAATATCAGATTTGTAGTGACAAGGATATTATAAAAGCTTTTCAAAACACTTTAATCAGAAAAAAGCATAATCAAATAACCATTACAAATTACCCGAAAGTACTATTAATGTTTGTGGAACTTTCTCCATTTAAAGTTAGGATAAGTTCTTCTGATACGGCTCCAGTCAACTTCCACACTGTTTTCAGCCGCAGATTGTTTTGAGGCTTCCCAGTCTTTAATAAAATCAACGCACGCATGATCTATAAAGTGAAGCCTGTCAGCACAAACATAAATATCTTTATCTTTTGGTAAATGTTCAAAAATATCAATAAGCTGCGGAAGCTGTAAAAAAATTATATTACCGCTGAGTTTCACAATAACCTTATTTTCTTCTTCATTTTCTTCAACACGAATATGAACCCTGAGCATTTTGAAAACACTCTTGGCAATAGCTGCACCAAAACCTATCAAAATACCTTCAAATAAATTAGTAAATAAAATTGAAATAAGAGTGATTAAATAAATAGCAAACTCACCTTTGCTTAAATGGTACAAATGCCTTGCTGCTTTGACATCCACAAGTTTATAACCCGTATAAACAAGAATGGCTGCAAGTGATGCCTGTGGAATAAAGTTTAAAACCTGAGGGAAAAATGTGACAAAAAGCACAATCCAGATACCATGCATTATAGTTGAAAATCTTGTCTGCGCATCAGCATTAATATTAGCTGCGCTTCGTACAATTACACCGGTAATCGGAAGCCCGCCAACAAGTCCTGAGAGAGAATTTCCAATCCCCTGGGCAATAATTTCTTTATTGTAATCTGTTTTAGAACGCTCGCACATTTTATCAATAGCATTTGAAGTAAGCAAGGTTTCTGCACTGGCAATAAAAGTTATTATCAATGCACTTAAAAGAATTTTAAAATCCAAAACATACTTAAATGTAGAAAGGCTTATAAATTTAACATTATCCCAGAACTTTGCACCCAGCTCGATATAATTTATATCAAAATGGAAAATTCCTGCCACAAGCGATGCAGCAATAACCGCTACAAGTGCTGCCGGAATAACTTTAAACTTTTTATTCGGGATATTATTCCACAAAATAATAGAACCTATGGTAAGAATTCCTATAAACGCAGCATGATGATGCTGTGAACCGTCAAAAGGCAGAACTGAATTATAAATTACAGAACATAAATCCGCAATATTTTCAAAAAAAGTATTTTGCGGCTTGCTGTCAAGCATTATATGGAACTGTGACAGGAAAATTGAAATTCCTATACCGGCAAGCATCCCCTGAATAATTGCAGGAGAGATAGCCCTAAACCATTTTCCGAGTGAAAACAGCCCGAAGATTATCTGCATTAAACCAACTATAAAAATTATCAAAAATAATTTATCTACACCTAGTGTGGCAATAATATCTACAATTATAAGAATAAGTCCGGCCGCCGGTCCTGAAACCTGAAGGGAGTTTCCTGAAAAAGCACCAACAACAATACCGCCGACTATTGCAGAAATTAAGCCGCTATATACCGGAAGCCCGCATGCAATAGAAATACCGATGGCAAGGGGCATTGCAATTAAGAATACAATTATAGAAGCTAGAAAGTCCTTTTTTAATGAGGCAATATTAAATGTATTAATCATAATATGACAATCATAACAGTTAATCAAAAATCTTGCAAGTATTCTATTTATCGTATTTTATTTTCTTTGCTTCTGAATAAATTGATTAAACCCATTTTTATAATACAATCCCAAAACAAAGTTTTATTAGTTTCTTCTGTCAAAAGATGTTTATACTTATGCTTATTTTTTACAAGATATTCCGGAAAGCTTGAATCAAGCTTAACTGCAGCCAGTTCGTAACATGCAAATGTCTTAATTTTCATCATATTTTCTGCATCGGTTTTATAGTCCCTTATACGGTCTCTTTCAGCAGCTTCATCTCCATGAATTGCAACACTCTTTAATTTTTCTGAGAGAATATCAACTCCACCGGTGTATGAAAAATGCCAGCCGGCATAATTATAAAATTTTTGGCATTCTAAACCGTCATATAATCTTATTTTTGAAGCAGTAGTTCCTTTATTCAGTTCGGGCAAAACTCCTGGATGGGGAACTTCAATATTATCAAGTATATTTTTAAAATCTTTATAAAACAAAATTTTAGTTGCATGGTTAAATTTCATTCCGACAGCTACATTATTCAGCCAATAGTAGAACCCGAACATTTTCAATGATTTTATACCAGGCTCATCTTTTACTTTCATAACAATATCCGGGTTAGGAATCTCATCAACATCGGAAATCATAATAATATCATCGTCACTACAAGCTTCTAATCCTCTAGAGATGCAATTTCTCTGGTAATTTTCTAAACTCCATGTTGAATTATGCTCGGGTATATTATCAACAATTATATGTATAATTTTATCTTCAAAAGACTTAAATCTATCTTTATTTTCCAAAAAATAAAGTGGTTTGTCATAACCGGTATGCGTTTTAGTCGCTTCTACAATAATAAATTTATCAACAATATCATTTAAAACATTTAATCGTATTTCTAAAATATCTAATTCATTAAAAAAAGAAAAACAATCATAAATTTTTCCAGAAGAAATAATTAGCTTTTTTCTTTTGCCAGAGCATAAAGCAGTTGCCCCCCCCCCCGAATTAATTGATATAAGCGGTTTTTCATCATCTTATCTCCTTATTTTATATTATATCAGAAAAATTAAAAACACGTGCTATAATAAAAAAGTAAAAGGAGATTTAATATGAAAGCACTTGTATATAAACAAAAAGGAATTATCGAACTATGTGAAAAACCTCTGCCGGAAATACAGAATGAAAATGATGCCATAGTAAAAGTAACCTTATCAACGATTTGCACAAGCGACCTTCATATTATGCATGGAGCTGTTCCTCTTGCAAAAGAGGGAGTAACTCTAGGACATGAATTTGTCGGAGTAGTTACAGATCTTGGCAAAAATGTTAAAAATCTCAAAGTAGGCGACAGAGTAAGCGCTAATTGCATAACCTTCTGCGGAGAATGCAGATTTTGCAAACGCGGATTTATAAATAACTGCATAAAAGGCGGCTGGGAAATCGGTTGTAAAATTGATGGCTGTCAGGCGGAATATGTCAGAGTTCCTTTTGCACAAACAGGTCTTACAAAACTTCCGGATAATGTAAGTGATGAGAATGCTCTTTTTGTCGGAGATATTCTGTCAAGCGGTTATTTCGGTGCAGAACTCTGCAATATAAAACAAAACGACATAATAGCAGTAATAGGCGCAGGACCGGTAGGCTTATGTTCAATGATGTGTTCCAGACTTTTGGGTGCATCCAGAGTAATCGCTATTGATATTGACAATACAAGGCTTGATATAGCTGTAAAAAACAAACTTGCAGATTACACAATAAATCCTGCACATCAGGACTTGCAAAATATAATAGAAGAGATAACAGGCGGTGACGGAGCAGATGGTGTAATAGAAGCAGCAGGCGGAGAAAATACGTTTGAACTTGCCTGGAAAATCGCACGCCCTAATTCTGTTGTTGCTCTCGTTGCAATGTATGAAAAAGCCCAAAAGCTTCCGCTGCCGGATATGTATGGGAAAAATCTTATCTTCAAAACAGGCGGCGTTGATGCAACCCATTGCGAAGAATTGGTTAAATATATCTCGGAAGGCAAAATATCAACTGACATTCTTATAAGCAAAAAAATGGCTTTTGACGATATTCTCAAGGCTTATAAAATGTTTGAAGAAAAAACTGACAATTGCCTGAAAATCGCAATTACTTATTAGTGCCGGATAAATTGAAGAGCTATTCCTCCAAGAATGCTTATCAGAAGAAGCAAAGTAATTATCAGAGCTGTGTCTTTTATGCTTGTATTTTTTCTGAGTAAAACAAGAAGCCCCAGACCTGCATTTGAAAACAACCCTGCCATCGCTGCACCAAAACTTATTGTTCCCTTAATAAGCATCATTGTAAAAGCTATTGACACCGCACAATTAGGGATTAATCCGAGTACACCGGTTACCACAGGTTCAAGTATTTTATATTTGAAACTTGTGTTTGTAAAAAATGCACTTATAACAGAATCTGTTACAAAATAATTCAGGAATAGTGTAATCACCAGCACAAAAGCAAAAACATTCACAGTATGAACCAGCGGATGCAGCCAGAGATTATTTTTGTTTAATGAAATTATATCATGCTTGCAGCAGCCTTCATCAGGAACTTCTACTATTGCATCTTTAACCAGCCTGGTTTTAAAAATTAAGTCGATTAAATACCCCGCACAAATTGCCACAACAAGCTTGACCGCAATGACAGGCACAACAAGCCAAACCTTATCAGGTCTTGCAAGCAATACAGGAATAGCTTCATCTGATGTAGCCAGGTAT
Organism: Brachyspira sp. CAG:484; assembly: GCA_000431315.1. GTDB lineage: Bacteria > Cyanobacteriota > Vampirovibrionia > Gastranaerophilales > Gastranaerophilaceae > Scatousia. Next base: position 24,354 of record HF989700.1, on the reverse strand, counting down.
ATAGCGATTAAAGTTCCTTTTGTTATTAATCTGCCGGAATAAAGCGAACTTGCAATAATCGAAAAACCGCATTGGGGAACTATAGCTGCAAGGCTTCCTATTGCAGGACCGGTCTTTTCAGATTCCTTCATAAAATGGTTAATCTTATCTGCATAATAATATTCGAATAATTCAATAAAAACAAACACAACAAATAAAAAAGGCAGAATATGAAAACTGTCAATGAGCGCATCAGTAATCCATTCCGGAAAGCCAAAGCTTTCTATTACTCCGTCTAAACCATGAAAAAGCCAGTCGTTAAAACTGCTTAATTTATGTAAAAAATTAATAATCATAAAACACTTCCTTTTCTGTAATTTTAATATAAAATATAAAAATAAAACAAGTATATCTGTTCAAACCAAAAAGGATTTATTATGAAAAAGATTGTATTAACTCTGCTTTCATTATTGATATTAGGCACATCAGCCGCACAAGCAGAAACTGTGGTATTTAATGTTAACATTGACGGGATTTTTTAGAAGGATCATAAAATTTTGACATATCAACCCCTTCAAGTTTTAAAAGCTTAATTTTTATATCTATTCCGCCAGCATATCCTGTCAAATTTCCGCCTGTTCCAACAACCCTGTGGCAGGGAATAATAATTGAAACAGGGTTATGTCCTACAGCGCCTCCTACAGCCTGTGCAGACATAGAAGTTTTGTTCATCTGTTTGGCAATTTTACGGGCAATCTCTCCGTAGGTTGTGGTTTTTCCATAAGGAATTTCACATAAAATCTTCCATACTGCCTGCCTGAAACTATTACCCTGAGGTGCAAGCGGAAGTTCATTTATGGAAGGTTTTTCGCCTGCAAAATACCGGTCAAGCCATTCTTTTGTTTTAATAAAAACCGGTATATCATCTTTTTCTTTCATATCTTGCAAAACAGTATCAGCAAAATATTTCTGACCTTCAAGCCAAACACCGGAAACGCTTTTTCCATCACCTGCAATCATTATATTCCCAAGAGGTGATAAATATGTTGTCTTATAAAACATTTTTCCTTTCTCCTATTGTCTTGATAATAACATAGAAATATAATTAAATTATAGGCATGCAAAATGAAAGGGAAATTCATGAACAGACGACTAACCGGAATAGTAAACGGATGTATAGCTGCGGCAAGTTACGGGACTAATCCTTTATTTGCGCTTCCGCTCTATGCAGGAGGAATAGGTGTAAATTCCGTACTATTTTACAGGTACTGTCTGGCTGTAATTATCTACGGAACCTGGATTAAATTCATCAAAAAGGGCTCATTAAAACTTTCCCAAAATGAAATATTTCCACTGTTTTTTCTGGGAATTGTCTTTTCGCTTTCATCGTTAACGCTATTTGATGCTTTTAAATATATAGAAGTCGGCATAGCGTGTACAATTTTGTTTATATATCCTGTTATGGTTGCTTTAATTATGGCAATATTTTACAAGGAAAAAATTACCAAAACTGTAATTTTTTCTATTCTGTTAACCTCAGCCGGAATTATAATGCTGTACAATAATAAACCTGGTTCAACATTAAACCTGCATGGCGTCTTACAGGTTTTGCTGTCGGCTTTATTATATGCCATTTATATTGTCGGTGTAAAAAACAATAAAGTTGCCAAACACATAAAACATGATAAGATGAGTTTTTATGTAATGCTTTTCGGGCTTTTGGTTTATATTTACAATTTGAAATTCTGTACAGAACTACAAATTATAGACAAACCGTTTTTATGGCTTTGTACAATTGCCCTTTCAATTTTTCCTACAATAATTTCACTTGAAACAATAAATGTATCAATCAGGTTAATAGGTTCAACAACAACTGCAATTCTCGGGGCTTTAGAACCGCTTACTGCAATATTCTTCGGAGTAGCTGTTTTTCATCAGCATCTTACATCAAGGGTAATAACAGGTATTGTATTAATTTTAACCGGTGTAATTGCCATAATTTTGAGAAAAACCGTTAAATCTAAACAACATTGTTAAATAGCAATTTGAATATTAAGCATAAAACCCCATCCTGTTCTTCCGCCAGTACGGATTACGGTTTCGGCAAAACAGGTTACCCTGTCTTTTATACGCCTTCTTACACCTGCACCAAACTGTGCCCATGGATTTAATGTAAGTTTGTCAAGGTTTACTCCGTCAACGTTAGCTTTTATATCACTCATTATAGGAATTACACACCCGCCGAATATATATGGTTCAAATCCTTCCTCATTTCTGTAGGTTAATCTTACTGAAGGAGCTATAGTTAAACCGTTAACCTGTGACTGGTTTATATCTAAACTCTGGAAGTTTACAAGATTTGACGGGCTCAGGAAAGTATATGCAGTGGTGAAATTTGGCTGAAGTATAAACCTGTCACGTAATTTCCAGTTGTAAGCGAGCTTTAATGCAGTACCGGCTGTCACAATAGCATAATCATCTTTTCCGGAATTATATTTTGATTCAACACCAAGTCCGCCTCCGTTGATTGTCCAGCCTGCATAAAAATCTTTTTTGTAGGCACTAAGCAAAAGTCCGCCGTAACCGCCGTTTTGATACATATCGGAATCAACGTACTGCTGGCTTGACCCAATATAAGCTCCATATATTGTAGGGAAGAGTTTCCAGTCATTTTTGGTTTCAATCATAGGAAAGTCAAACCCGAACATAGTACCATATGATTGGTTATTAACAGTACCGGAAGCACCTGAAAGATGAAAGGATTCAATGTTGACGTAAGGCCGCATCCAAAATGCAGAGCCATCAGCATAATACTGATCCACATACATGCCGGCAGGAGTTATAGATGCGTATGAATTCAGCTTTCTTGCTGCAAGTTTCTGTTCTCTTAAATTTGTATATATTTCATCTGTTCTATATAAGGAGTAATCATAACTGAGCATCTGGTTCATGAAAGCCGCAGCAGTTGCCCCCTGAAACCTTTGTATATTAGGGTTAAAACCGCCTATTTCAGTTAACGTTAATTTTGGTGTTAACGACCATTTGTATTGTTTTAAAGCACCATAAACTATTGAATTTTGCAATTCATCAGATAATGCTAAATCCGTTCCGTATTTATCATGGTCAAATATATCAAAAATAGTAACCGATTGAATAGGATCACTAATTACATTTACCTCTCTAATGATAAATTGGGTAATATTTGCCGGATCTCCTGTCAAAGTTATATAATCACATGTTAAAGCTGCCGGATCAACATCCAGCGAAAGAGAATTACCGCCTCCGGAAGCATCCAAATTTAAAGATACGTTATTTAAATAACCGTTCATAAAATTAAAGTTTGTATTTTTGGCAAATATATTAGCATTTGCAAGATTGGATTCTTTATTATAAAAATACAGGTTAATATCTTCAGCAGTTACATCACCTTTGAAATTTTCGTTTTCCGAGCCTAAACAAACATAATCATTATAAGATGATGTGCCCTTGATATTTAACTTAGTACCTGCCAAACCTGAAAAATTATCATCAATAATAATTTTTGCTCCGTTAGAAACATTTAAATTTACAGTTCCAACTTCATCCGGTTTAGCGCCGGCTGCAATATCAATATGAAAAGCATTTGTTCCGGTAGAATCTGTGTTCCCTGAAAATATAACCGATTTATCCGGATTGTTTGCATTAATATTAACTGTTCCCTGAGCAAGGATACCACCTCCAAGACCATCTGTAGATTTATTGTTTAAGAAACTTGCCGTCCCGTTAATATTTGTAACTGACTGTGTGGTAGTATATAAAGCCCCTCCGTTGTATTTTGCTTTATTATCAGTAAATACATTTGAATTGTTAAAATCTATTGTTCCATAAAGATTTACAATTGCTCCGCCGCTGTCAAAACCGGTATAATTTCCTGAAAATGTACAGTCCGAAATTTTTGCATCACTTGTAACTATTGCACCGCCAAAACCGCTCTGCGGGTCATTAGGATCCTCAACAATACCAGAGCCATTATTCTCAAAAATACTATTACTTATTGTTAAATTATCATGTATTATTGCTCCTGCAATACTATGTGTAGATTTGTTATTTGAAAATTTAGAATTTGAAATTGTAAGACTTCCGGAGCCAGTTATTGCTCCGCCATCATTTTTGGCTAAATTATTATCAAATAGAGCATTATCTATAACCAATGTACCATTAAAATTATCAATGGCGCCGCCGGAGCCGGTTACTACCTTATTATTTGTAAAAGAGGAGCCTCCTTGAATTGTCACATTACCTGCAGTATAAATAGCGCCTCCGTTTGCAGCATCACTAACAGAATTATTATCAAACACAGTATTATCTATAACGACAGTAGCACTGTTATCTACATATAGACCTCCTCCCTGAGACTGTGCAATATTATTTTTTATGTTTGAATCTGTTAAATTTAAGCTTCCTCCACTTATATATGCAGCACCGCCTTTGGAGGAAGCATAATTATTTAAAAAGTCTGAATTGTAAATATCTGCACTACCGCTTGTTATATATAAAGCACTGCCGTTACTTGCAGAGTTATTTAGAAAATCTGTATTTGATACATATAAACTACCGCCGCCCTTATTGTTGATAGCTCCCCCTTCAAAAACATTTTTATAATTTTGGAAATCTGAATCTGTTATTACTAACTTACCTCCTACATTAGAGAGAAAACTATTTCTATTTGATGATAAATCTCCTGAAAAATGAGTATTATCAACAGTGAAAGTTTGATTATTTACGTTAATTCCGCTGCCTGCTGCATTTGATATAATATTTAAATCCGAAATTTTAGAACTTTTACCAGCACCATCATAAGTAAAAGTATTGCCGTTTAGTACAAAATTATAAAAAGCCTCATTATTACTTCCTGCCAGTTCAAGGCTTACAGCTTCTTTAATTGAAGAGTCTAAAACTATATCTCCATTAATATTAATTTTATGGCTGGAAGACGGATCCGCTTCCGCCTCTGCTATTGCTCTGTGGAAACTTGATATATCATCAGCGTTAAATTCACTCGCTTGTGACGCCTGAGTAATTGATATTATAGATAGTATAACCACTACAGCATTAATTAATATTTGTGACCTCATAATATTATCTCCTCTTATGAAAGCTGATATAAAATAATATTCATCTTTTAAAAAAAAGTATTGTATTACCTAAGAGGCTTTACATATTACTAAATTTTTAATAAGCTGTGATATATATTCGGGTAATAAGTTATAATTTAAGTAATGAAAAAAACATTTTTTATAATATCAATAATTTTTTTATTTATCTGTTTACTTGTAACTTACACAAATACATTAAGCTTTAAACTCCGCAGGTATACATGGCAAAAAGATTACCGTATTGGTATAGCTGTGTTAAAAAATGACAAAATCTGGACAATCGGGACTCAAAAACAACCGCTTCTTAGCGTATTCAAGTATTTTATAGCAGTAGAAGTCCTGAATAAACTAAATAAGCAAAAAATAGATTTAAATACAAAATTAACTATAAAAGAAACCATGATTAATAAAAATCTTTACAGTCCCATGCTGAAAAAGTACAAAAGTTTTCCAATTGACATAACAATCGCAGAACTTTTAGAGTATACAATTTCAGAAAGCGACAACAATGCCAGCGACATATTGCTTGAATATATAGGCGGAGCAAGGAAACTTGATAAAGTATTAAAAGACACAGGATTTTCCGGAATTGAAATTTCAGTAAACGAAAAAGAAATGAATTCGGATATAAACAAACAATATTTGAATCAGGCAACACCAAAAGATGTTGCAAAGTACATGAAAACAGTTCGAGAAACAGATATACTCACAGTTGAACATAAAAACTTTTTAGATAAAATTATGGAAAAAACAGTTACGGGAGAAGATAAAATAAAAAAAGGTTTGCCTCCAGGAACAGTATTTGGACATAAAACAGGTTCTTCTTCGCGAGATGAAAATACAGGTCTAAAAATTGCGGATAATGATGCCGGATATGTAATTTTACCAAACGGAGAAACATACTATATAGCAGTATTTATATCAAACTCAAAACTCTCTGACAAAGAAAATGCAGAAATAATTGCGAACATATCAAAAACAGTATATAAGCATATAGTTTGTCGTTCAATATATTGTGATTAGTAAAAAACAGCTTCGAAAAAAAAATCTCAAACAACAATAATATTAAAAAAGCGGGCTACCCCCCGCTTATATTATATATTTACCTGGGTACAACCCGTCCTGGATTTCAACACGTTCCTAAAGTTTCGCTTATCGGACTTTGTCCGAGTAAGCTCAATTTACCCGCTATCCGTATTAACTCACTACATTCGCGCCCTCCGTCCGCAAATTCGCTGCAACTTTCTCGCGACTTTGCAACAACAAGCGGCTAAAAATAAAAAATCAGCCTTTTACAAAAGCGGCTGAAATTCAATTATATCTTATAAAAAGAAAATACCCTGGATGCGATTCGAACGCATGACCTACCGCTTAGAAGGCGGTTGCTCTATCCAGCTGAGCTACCAGGGCTTGGATCCAGAGGAATTTTCCAGACGTTTGGTTTCTGTGGGGTATCTGTATTCATTCCTCATAGTTTTTATATTAGCATAAACATTTTTTCACGCAAGTCGTTTTTTATTTCTTGCTTTTTATTTTTACAATTGGAATTATTCCGAAAAGCATATATTTCTTTGTATTTGGATAATAATAAAACGTTTTTAATATTGTTACTCCCAAAAACCTGAATTTTTCACGCTTCACCAATTTTAATCCTTCAAGTACAGGCAGATGCTTTTCTTCCGCAAATTCTATCATTTCTTTTTCAGATTCCATTGCATCAGATACGTGTTTTGCAGATTTTGTGGAAACAATTGAATACTCATTCCTACGATAATAATATGCACATTCAGGCACAGTTACAAGCCCATTCAAATAATATAAAATTTTGATTGACCAGCACATATCTTCATAATATCTGCCATATGGAAATGTTATATTTAAATTTTGCAAGCTTGTACGTTTATAAATTTTATTCCATACATAATTATATTTAGGAATTTTTGTAGCCTTTAATTTTTCTACGTTATCTGTTATAAATTGTTCATTTTCAAATTTTAACTTATATTTTGTAATTCTATTACCACATCTGATAATATTTCCACAGGCAACCTCTGCATTATGTTTCTTTGCAGCATTATAAAGCTTTTCATAAAAATTTAAATCAACCCAGTCATCAGAATCAACAAAACCAATGTATTCACCTGTTGCTACATTCAAACCATCATTACGGGCAGCTGAGAGTCCTTCATTATGTTTATCAATAATTTTTATTCTTTCATCATTGAGAGCATATTTCTTGAGTATATCCGGCGAGCTGTCTTTTGAACCATCATTAATACAGATTATTTCAATATCTTTAAGTGTCTGGCTAATTAGAGTTTCCAAGCAGTTTTCAAGATACTTCTCTACATTATACACAGGTACTATTACAGATACCTTTGGAAATCCAGCCATTTATAACCCTTTCTTAATTTTCCATTTACCTTTTGCTATAATAATTTTAGCCTTTATACTTATATAACTATCGTTTCTATTTAATTTATAATACTTCCACCAGCCGGAAGAATATGTTTCATCAATATATTCCTTTAATTCCATCAGCTTATTAAAATATTCCGGCTTAAAATCCTTACTGCATTTGCCATACCAGGATAGCGCTTTTGAAAAATACTTATCTGTAACCTGATTAATATATTTATTACTAAGACGAATTCTGTTAAGAAGTCTTTCTGCAGCATAAAAATTTAGAATAGGAGATACAGATGTTTTGGTATTATCAGCTGTTATAGCACCGACCCTGTTTTTTACGTAATAGTATAAGTTCTCGTCTATAATATACACACTTTTTGCTGCAAGCATAGTGTGCAAATAAAAAATCTGATCCTCACCATCTTTAATTTCCTGGAACTTTATGTTATTTTCATCAACAAAATTTTTACGGTAAAGCTTACACCAGGCAGTTGGCGGAAAACGGAAAAGGTTGTCTTCGTAGTCCTTTAAAGTTAAAATGCTTTCTTTAAATTTTTGGGGAATTCTGTTTACGCTGTACATTCCTTTAGAAATATTATTTCCCTTAACAGAATATGCACCGAAAATAACAGCATCGGCATTAGTTTCGCGAATCTTATCTACAGTTTTTTCAACAAGTTTCTCGTCTATCCAGTCATCAGAATCTACAAACAGCAAATATTCACCAACTGCAGCAGCTATACCGACATGACGTGCAGAAAAAAGACCACCGTTAGGTTTTGTTATAATTTTAATTCTGTCATCTTTATTGGCATATTCGGTCAGAATTTGAAGTGAATTATCAGTAGAACCATCGTTTACACAGATAATTTCAATATCTTTATAGGTTTGAGAAATAACACTGTCAAGACATTTGGATAAATATTTCTCAACATTGTATACCGGAATTATTATCGAAACTTTAGCCATAACAAATTAATTTTATAATCATAGTTACATAAAGTCAACAAATTGTAATATAATAGCAAAAATTTTTCTTTTTTATTTATAATAGACATAATTTAAAATTATAAGGAGTTTATGAATGAAAATTTCAGGGGTTTGTACAAATTTAGCAGCTCGTTTTAATCCTGTAAAACTAAATCCTCAATATAACATTTCTAATCAAACACAAGAATATGACAGATTTGAAGGCAGAAAAAATTTTTATAATACCATATCTTTTACCGGTGTTGACGGAAAAGGAAAAGTAAAACAGCGTGGAATGATGTTCCACATTACAAGCCTTCCTGCAACACGTTCATATTGCGGACAGTTCCTTGATCCGGAAACAGACAAGTTTATAAACTTTCTGTCAGAAGCAAAGCAGACACACTGGATAATGAACCCGCTGTTTGCTCTTGGAAACGATTTATGTCCTTATAATGCGTCCGGAAGATTTAGCAAAAATAAATATCTGGTAAATCTTAATGAGTTAACAAAAGAAAAGTACGGTAAACTTCTAAAGATGTCCGAGCTCCCTGATGATGTTACCTCTCCAGTCTTTACTCTTGATATGTTGAAAACACAAAAAGATCCGCGTTTCAAGCTAGCTTTTGAAAGATTTAAAGAGCTGCCTTCATCACATCCAATCAAAGCTGAATATAAGAATTTTGAAAAAGAAAACGGGAAATTATGGCTGGATACATACTCTGCACATTCTGCAATAACCAAGGTATATGGAGATAACTGGAAAGAATGGCCGGATGAATTAAAATCCCTTCCTGAAGATGCAAAAAAGAATAACACTTCATTAAAAAATCAGCTGAAAATATATTTAAGTGAAAATTCACAAGATAAAACATCTTCCAAACAAATACTTGAGGATATTGATTTATATAAATTTGAACAGTTCTTATATGACAAGCAGTTTAATGAATTTAAAGACCAGCTTGCAGCGAAAGGTATAAGATTAATCCTTGACCTTGCAATCGGTGTAAGTCCGAATGGGGTTGATACCTGGGCAAACAAAGGTATATTCCTGATGGATGAAAATAACACACCGACAAAAGTCAGCGGTGCACCGCCGGAAAGTGCTTACCCGTATACACAGGTATGGGGGCATGCTTTATATAACTATGACTCACCGGAGTTTTGGGATTATCAGGAAAATTCGTTAAGAAAACTCCTGCGTGAAGGTGATCTTAGGCTGGACCACTTTGCCGGCTACATCAATCGTGCAGAAATTCCGACCAGTTATACAACCGAAGACGGAAGAATTCTTAAAGGAGATGAAATATTCAAACCAAAAGAACAGGGAGGAATGGGAAAAGATTTCTTTGAACCGGATTGGATTGTAAGAATTGATAAAAAACACAATTCACGCGGAGAAAATATGTTTGAACTATTCAAACGCGTGGCAAAAGATGAAGGTCTTGTTCCTGAAGATTGTTATATACTGGAAGATTTCGGACCGCTTGCAGAAACAGAAGCTTATAAACAATTCAGGGAAAAATACGGCAAAAACTTTATCAGCCAGAGAGTTCCTGTTGCAATGGGCATAGGTGAAAGTATTGAAAAAGCGCACGAAAAAAATTCAAGCTCTCCGGAAACCATAAAACTGCAAAAAAATATTGCACTGTTAACAGGAAACCATGACCTGCCGCCGCTAAAAGATTATATTGACAAACTTCTGGACGAAAACCCTGAAGAATTTGGTGACGGGAAAAATTCTCCGGCACTTTTTAGAGATTTCTGTAAAGAGGAATTAAAACTCTCAGAAGATGAAATGAAAGATCGTGACCTGATAGCAAAAGAGGTCATGAAATGGTACTACACGCGGGATGCCAAACAGGTTCAGACAACATTGCAGGATGCTCTGGGACTTTACTACCGTCCGAATATTCCCGGCTTCTGGAATGGTATGCAGGATAAATACCTTATGAAAACTACACCGGAAGCACTTCTTCCATTTTGGAGCAGAGTATTCCCTAAAGGATTTCTGGAAAGAACAGATAAAAGCGGGATAAATCCGGGTTATAAAGACCTTGCAGACAATTTCATAAAAATGATGAACGAACTCTTTAGTAATAATAAAACTGACAAAAATTAAATAATTTTATAATCATAACAAAGTCAAGAATTTGTAATATTATTAGATTCTTTGTTATACTTCATTGACATAAATAAGTTATAAAAAATCTGAGTTAAGGTGCGGTCTTTTTCCATAGCATCATTAAGTTCCCTAATCATGCATTCATTTGAGAGTGGTTTAAAATAGTAAAATTCCCAGATATTAACCTGTAAAGTCAATGCAAGTTTTTGTAGAGTTTCAACAGAAGGCGCAAATTTGCCTGTTTCAATATAACTCAAACTTGGCGGTTCAATGCCAACAAGTTCAGCAAGCTGTTCCTGCGTATAGCCTTTTGCCTTCCTGATAGCTTTTATTCTGCTTCCAATCTCTTTTTTTATATCCATTAATTTGCTCCAGTTTTTTTTATTATTTGATAAATTCAAAGGGCAAAACATAAAGTTTTTATTTAAAATTATATTGTTTTTTAAAGTTAAACATGATATTATATAAATAGATACTTTAAATTCTTGGAGGGAATATAATGTTAAAGATTAAATTAAAAGGATTTACATGTACCAGAAGCCTTGATGTAGAAATAGCAAGTTTCAGCCAAAAAGCGTTTACCCTTGCAGAAGTTCTTATAACCCTTGGTATTATCGGTGTGGTTGCTGCAATGACTCTCCCGACAGTTATTAATAACACAAAGAATAAAGAGCTTGAAACCGCTTTTAAAAAGACATATTCACAACTCGGACAAGCAATACAGAGTATCTTCTTACAAGAATACGGAGGCAGCGGATTTAATATCGGAACCACATCTGATATGAAGGGCGAGTTTACAAAATTTATAAACTATATGCAAAAGCAATATAAACAGTCCTCAATTTGCATTGATGGTCAGAAAAACTGTCCGCTGTCAATATTTCCACTAAAAAACTACTCAGGAACAGATGGTACAACTTTCATAATGAACAATTACAAAAGTTATAATGCGAAATCTGCTAACGCAGGCGGATATTGCAATGATGGAATTATGTCAATAACAGACGGGAGTTTTATCTTCTTTGATACGAGTGACAGCAGTCAAGATACAGCCGGAAAATTCTTTATCTGTATTGACGTAAACGGCTGGAAAAAACGCCCTAACAGATTTGGACATGATTTCTTTATGTTTGAAATTAATCAGAATACAGGCAAACTTCTTCCAATGGGCGTGGAAGGTTCTATATTTCCTGAAGATGAATACTGTTCTGACACCAGTACTTCAGTTAAAAACGGACTTGGCTGCACAGCAAAAGCTCTAACCGAAAAGGATTATTTCAACAATCTGCCTAAATAAATTTTCTTTGCATAACATCTTTGTTTAATATATTATTTTATCAGATATATTAAATGAAAGAGGAAAAAGAATTATGCTAACCGGAAATGAAATAAGAAAGTTATATTTAGATTATTTTAAAAATAAACACCAGCATACTGTTGTTGAAAGCTCAAGCCTTGTGCCTGATAACCCGACAGTATTGTTGACAACAGCAGGAATGCTTCAATTTTTGCCTATATTTTTGGGAATTGTTAAATCCCCGTACGACCCTGCACGTGCAACTTCCTGCCAGAAATGCGCAAGAGCCGGCGGAAAAGATTCGGATATAGAAAATGTAGGTCGCACTCCGCGCCACCACACTTTCTTTGAAATGTTAGGCAACTTCTCTTTCGGTGATTATTATAAAAAAGAAATTATTCCATGGGCGTGGGAATTTGTTACAGAAGTTCTCAAACTGGATAAAGACCGCCTGTGGATAACAATTTTTGAAACAGACGATGAAGCTTACGAAATATGGAGAAGCGTAGGTGTTCCGGCTGAAAGAATTAAGAGAAAAGGTAAAAAAGATAACTTCTGGGGACCTCCTGGAGCGTCAGGTTCCTGCGGTCCTTGTTCTGAAATTCATTACGACTTGGGTGAACAATACAAATGCGATGACCCGAATTGCGGAATTGATACCTGTGAATGCGACAGATGGGTTGAGATTTGGAACCTTGTGTTTACAGAACTCTATCAGGATGAAGAAGGCAACCAGTCCCCTTTAGAAAGCAAAAACGTTGATACTGGAATGGGATTGGAACGTATTACAATGGTTTGTCAGGGGGTTGCTTCCACATTTGAAACAGACCTTTTAAAACCTATTCTGGATAAAGTTTCAGAAATGAGCGGAGTACCTTACAAAAAATCAGAAAAAACCGACGTGTCACTGAGAATTATCACAGACCACGCAAGATGTGTTTCATTCCTGATTTCTGACGGTGTAATTCCCGGCAACGAAGGCAGAAGCTATGTACTCAGAATGATTTTACGACGTGCACTACGACATGGTAAAATCCTTGGTATGGATTTGCCGTTCCTCTACAAACTTGTTGATGTTGTTGTAGAAAATTACGGCGAAGCTTATCCTGATTTGATTAAAAATAAACAAAAGATTATTGACACAATCAAAAAAGAAGAAGAAAGATTTGCAAAAACACTCGACCGCGGTTATAAAATGCTCGATGAATTCATTGCAGATAAAAAAGATATTGACGGAGAAAGCGCATTCAAATTATACGATACATTCGGTTTCCCGCTTGAGCTTACAAAAGAAATTGCAGAAGAAAACGGTCTGAAAGTTGATGAAGACGGTTACAAAAAAGCCATGCAGGAGCAAAAAGACCGCGCAAAAGCAGCAACTGCAAAAATCAGTGTTACAGGCGATATGAAATACGCAAAACTTGAAGATGAAGTAGGCTCAACAGAATTCGTCGGCTATGAGAAGAATGAAGCTGATGCAAAAATTCTTGCCACAATTGAAGGCGAAGGCTACGTTGATATTGTACTTGATAAAACACCTTTCTACGCAGAATGCGGCGGTCAGGTAGGCGACTGCGGATATATCGAAAATGATAACCTTAAAGCTGAAGTTTTAACTACATTCAAAGTGAACAACCTATTTGTACACCGTTCAAAAGTTATCAATGGTGAAATTACAATAGGTGAAACAGTTAAGGCAAAAATTGATTTACCGCGCCGTGAAGAAATCAGACTTCACCACACATCAGCCCACTTATTGCAGGCTGCATTGATTAAGGTTCTCGGAGATGAAGTTCATCAAGCAGGCTCTCAGGTTGAACCGGACAGAATGCGTTTTGACTTCACATTCTCACGCGCAATGACACCGGATGAAATTTTCAAAGTTGAAGAAATCCTTAACAACTGGGTTGCAAAAGGTTTGAATGTTCACACTGATGTTATGGATATTGAACAGGCAAAACTCACCGGCGCAACTGCATTATTCGGCGAAAAATACGACGAAGTTGTAAGGGTTGTTTCAATCGGGAACGAAACCTGCATATCAAAAGAATTCTGCGCAGGTACTCATGCAAGAAACACCCGGGATTTAAGACTTGTAAAAATCGTTTCAGAAGGCGCAATCGCAGCAGGCACAAGACGTATTGAAGTTGTTGTTTCAAAAGCTGCATTTGAATTTATGAATGCAAAAGTCAGAGAAATGGACAAGCTTTCTCTGATGTTCAAAACACACTACAACGAAATAGTTGAACGTGTTGAAAAACTTCAGGAAGAAAACAAAGAACTTCAAAAAGAACTGGCTTCCGCCAAGGAAGAAAATGCACGTGCAAAATTTGCAACATTCCTTTCAAAGGCAGAGGACATTGACGGCGGAAAATTGTTCATTTCAAAAATTGAAAATATTGACGGAAATGCTCTAAAAACCGGAATTGAATTTATGTCGCAGAAACTCGGCGAAAGCATTATTGTTCTTGCATCAGAAAGAACTGTTGCAGTAAAAGTATCTGATGATTTTGTTAAAAAGGGCGTAAACGCCGGTAAAATCGTTGGTGAAATTGCAAGAGCAACAGGCGCTAACGGAGGCGGCAGACCAAACTTTGCACAAGGCGGAGTAAAAGATGCGTCAAAGCTAAATGAAATTCTCGAAAAAGTTGAAAGTGATTTAAAACATTATCAACTCGTTTAGAGAAGCTATATTAAAAACTTTACATAAACGGTCAAGCTGATTGAAAGAAATTTTTTCCGCCTGACCGTTTTCTAATTCAAAAGCAGATCTCCGCTGCTTACGCCCCGCCTACGCGAGCCGTGCGCAGCTGCGCTGTCTAATAAGCCACTCTAAAATTCTGCTCACGTTCCTTATCGCAGAATTTTTTCGGACATTGCAAAATCCAAGCCGGTTCTGAATTTATCATTAATGCAAGCTGTTCAACTGACAGACCGCGCCTGAGCCTGAGGTTGCGCAAATTTTCACCGGTCTTTTTCATTTTTTCTTCATAATTGTGCATTGCCGTTAGCCTTTACAAGTTGCGTTATAAAAAATACTTTTGCGTCATATATAACGTATATTATATATTATTTTTACACTTGTGTCAAATTAAGTATAATTTTTAATATGGAAATAAATACCGATATAAAAACTAAACTAAAAATTTTGATGGCGCTCAGGCAAATGTCACTGCAGGATTTAGCTTGTAAGCTGACCGAAGCCACCGGAAGACCATACAGCCGCCACAAAATTTATGGTAAGATAAAAAGGGATACAATTTCATTCACAGAAATTGAAACTATCGCAAAAATTTTAGGTTACAGAATAGAATTTGTAGAAGAGAAGTTATGACAGTATTGAAAATAGAACGATTGGCACACAACAGGTTTGTACCTGAATATAAAACAGAAGGCGCGGCTGGTATGGACTTATGCGCAGCAATTTCTGAGCCGATTACTTTAAAACCGCTGGAAAGAGCATTGGTGCCTACCGGATTGAAAATAGAACTTGAACATGGGTATGAGGCGCAGGTGCGCCCCCGCTCAGGACTTTCAATAAAGCATGGTATAACTCTAATCAATTGTGTTGGAACTATTGATGAGGATTATCGCGGAGAAGTCTGTATTCCTGTCGTAAACCTCTCGAACGAAACTTACACAATCCAGCCGGATGAAAGAATTGCTCAAATGATTATAGCAAAAGTTGAACAGGCTGAAATTGAAGTCGTTACAGAACTCACAGAAACCCTCAGAGGGGCTGGCGGATTTGGTTCTACAGGTAAATAATTAATTTTTATTACTTATTTCAGATAACCGGGCAATTTTATTTTATCAGGGTTTTTACATATAATAACCTTAAACAAGGAGAATTATATGGCTGTAAACCGTATCGAAAATAACAATTCGCAAGGCAAATTTGTCCGGACCTCAATTGCCGGCGGGTTCATTGCCGGCGGGGCAGCAGGTTATCTGAAATCGGTTATTAAAAACGGTGAACCGTCTGACAGTTTTATAAAGGAAATCTCCTACACTCTTAAGAATGAAGATAACAAGCATATTATAAAAACCGGAGAAATTCTTGATGCCCTGGATAATTTACCAGACGAAGAACTAACCCCGGCAGAACTTGCACAAGCAAGCTCAGCGGGTATAAATCCGGCTGAAACAGCCTCTAAAAAAGCTGCTTTTGCAAAAGAAGAAATTATAGATTTTATTACAATGCACTCAGATGAGATTGGAATAATTCCGCAGGAAAATCAGACACTTGAAGAGGCAGTAGAGAACTTTATCGGCAGCAAAAATGTTAAGGAAATAAAAGATGCTGTTGAAAAAGAAATGTCAGACCAAATAACTAACCGTCCGACAATGGATTATGACGAACTGGCGAAAGATTATTTTAATAACGTTTACGACAAAACAGCAAAAAAATATAAATCAGTTAGTGATGAATTACCAAAAGAACAGATAGAGTTTATTAAAAAAGCTGCAAGAAACACTAAATTAAAAACAGGTGCTCTTTACGGAGTTGTAACCGCAGCAGCAGCCGGTGTTCTTACTTTTATAGCAACATCTCTGACGAAAAAGAAATCTAATCTTTAAGTTTTGGAGAAAAAACTGAAATCTTTTTCAGGCTTTCTACATCAAAATTAGTTTTTATAAGATTATCAAAAAGGTTTTCCGGTTTTTCAGCAGATTTCTGCGGCTGCCAGTAGTCTTTGTCCAGCTGCGGTAAACCTTTGGGATTAGATATGTCACTATTAAAATCTACCATTTTAATATTCCTTATCTTTGAATTATATAACGGTCATCAAAAGAAAAACTTTAGCTAATAACGGAAGATTTTTTACAATATTTAACATGTAAAAATTTAATCTCTCTTTATGTTTAATAGCATTTCGTTTGGAATAAATAAGTCACTTACCCCTCCTGCTGCTATAACAAATACAAACTCAAGGCTTTCTCCGACATCAATATCCAAACAGTTGAAAGGCACTCTCAAATCAATTACTTTATCAAAGACAGCAAGAATTTCTTTTGAATTCTGTACTGACCAAAGATTGTTAGGAATAGCTTTAATTAGTCTTATTAAACGCAGACGTCCGTCAGCAACGGTAATCTGGAGCTCGTTATGAAACTTCTCTTTTGATACGGGCAGAATATTCTCGGTCTTGTTTATAAGTCTTATCGGAGAAAGAGAATGTTTACGGTTGGAACTTCTTGTATAAACATACATCTGGTATGTATTCTTAAGCAGTTCCGGATTACTCTGCATAAATTCACTGATATAAAAGCGCAGATATAAATTATCCTTATCATAGCCAAAACAGATTTTGTCAAAGAATTTATTTTCCTTTATCACAGGACCATCAGGAATACCGATACATCCTGCATTCAGCCAGGAATCATCGTTCTGTCTGTCAATGCCGTCCAGTGAAGGATTTATTTCACCCTTAGGGTAGCGCGAGGGTTTGGTTATTGCCGACAGAAGCGGAATATCAAGATAATCCGGAGTTTCAATGCCAAGATAAATATAAATATTTTTTAAATGTTCTCTGAAAATATAATCGAAAATATTGTCGCGTCCGGAATCATTCGGAGCACCATACCACCAGAACCAGTCGCTTCCCTCGCAGATAAAGAGTTCTCTCCTTGCAAGCTCAATATTCGGATTGTAAGGGTTCTTCTTAACATAATCCGAAAAATCATCCCGCACCTGTTTTAAATAATTCCAGGCAAGATTTTTCATCGGTTCATCAATCCAGAGCTTAAAATTCCGGTTAATCCATGAGCCTGAAACAATTTTATTCAAAGGTTTGACGGCTTTGTCATTTTCAATGTAATCACTTAATAAAACAGTTTCCAGCGAGTCATCCTCATCAATCAGCTCGTATAAAGTTTTCAGGAATGTAATGCCATCCTGCGGATAATTTTCCCAGCAATTTTCTCCGTCCATTGCAATTGTAAGAAGGTGATTTTCGTCAGGCGATGTCAAAAGTTTGCTCTGCATAACCTTTATACGGTCATACAAATCATTTGCCGCAAGCTTTGAGTCGTAATTTGGATATTCAAAACCTATCAAGTTTGATACAAGAGAATCTCTGAAAACCATCTTTAAGCCGTTTTTATATTCGTAGGTTTTCAAAAGATGATAAGGTTCTTCCAGATACCCTTTAAAATCGCGTACAAATTCAAAATTAATAGAATCTGCAAGAATACCGTCATCGGAAATAGTCCATTCAATACCCAAATCTTTAAATAAATCCAATTCTTTCGGGCTGACGCAATGCTCAGAAGGCCAGATACCGCGAGGACGCACGCCGGTTAATTCTTCTATACGGTTCAGAGCGTTTATTGTCTGCATTTTTGCATCAAGCGGCATCTTTAAATTGGCAGGAAGCCCATCTGTGTTAGAAACTTTTATACTTTTAATATCAAGCAGTATCGGAAGTATAGGATGGTAATATGGGCTTGTGGTAATTTCAATTTTTCCCTCTGATGCATATTTTCTATATGCCGGAATAATTCTTCTAATAATATCCCTTTGAATTTCAATAATTTTGCATCTGTCCTCAAAAGTATAGCCTTTACCTTTTTTAAACAGTTTTTTTAATTCAATATATTCATTCTTATAAACCGGATCAAACCATGCAAGGTTAAACAAAGCCATCAGATCGGAGTATTCTTGTTCCGTAAACGCAGTAATATCAGCCTCAGCCATCTGCTGCCGTTTCTGGAATAATCTGTTGTACTCCTCATATGGAAAAATCATAGTCTGGTAATTTGAATCAAAAAAATTATTTAAAATAAACTCTTTATCATCAGAGTTTAAATCTTCCACCGGAGTAACAGTAAGCCTTGAATGCAAATCATGCAGCCCTTTTTCGCCATAGTCAATAAACGCATCCAAAAGCACAGGCACAACATTAAAATTCAGCTTAATATTTTTAAAATTGTCAAGGATAGTAACCATATCAAGGTAATCTTTGACAGCATGAAGCCTAACCCATGGCATAAGATAATCACCTTCGGGCGATAGCTGGTAAACAGGCTGGTGCATATGCCAGTAGAATGCTATAGAAACTTTTTTATTTTGACTCATCATGGAAAAATTTCTTAACTCCGATTACACAAAAATTATACCATTGAAATGGCAAAATTAAAACATTATAACTTTTCTTAAATTACTCCAGTATACCTTTTGCAAATTTATATAAAATTTTTAGTTTTTTATCTTCAAGGATGCGGATAATATTAATAACGTTATTTTCCAGTTCTTCCCGTGAAACTTCATTATCAAAACAGAACAACTCTGAATAATCTGTATTTAAAGCACTGGCCAGCCTTTCAATTAAATCACAGGATGGAAAGCTCTTGGCATTTTCAATGTAAGATATATAACGAAAATCAACTCCGACAGCTTCTGCAAGCTGTTCTTGAGTTAATCTTCTTGATTTTCTTATATTTTTAAGATTAGTTGCAAATTTTTGTTTAAACATTTTTCCTACTCATATTAAGTCTATAGATAAATGAACAAATGTTTACAAATTAATATATTGAATTATATTGACATTTTTCTAATTAATATATAGAATTTCTTATTAGTATACTAGAACAACATAGTAAAATCCTTTTATAAAGAGTATGATAAAATGGTATTTTTTAAATACAAACGAACTTTAGGGCGTATAGATTTTGAAATTTTTGGTACAAAATTTACCCATATACTTCGTAATAAAAATGTCAACCGTTATATTAGTTTAGGCTCAAATTGTTTTGTCCGCATGGTATTTACCAGATATGGTATAAAACCAAAGAAAAAATATGGAGAACTTAGTTTCCCTTTCGATTTATGTATAACCCCGATTGCTTCTCTTGCAGAATTATTAGAAAATGATTTTAAAGGCATAACAGACAATGTTACCTGGGTAGAAAATGATATATATAAAACCTGGGTTAATAAAAAATATTCATTGGAATTTGTACATGACGGCGAACTTAGTTTAGAAGAATTAAAAATACGCTATGACAAACGTATAGAGAATTTTAAAAATATTTCCCAAAATGCCAAAACAGTAAAATATGTAATGGCTTGTTTTAATAGAAACTGTTCAGAAGAATATTTAAACAGAATTTACAACGCACTAACAAAATTCAGAAAAGGCAAAAAAGTTGAGTTTATTGTCCTAAGCTTTGTAGAACAAGAGATGGAACAAATATTTAAAAATATTAATCCTAATATTATGTATATAGAATATGCAGTTGGAGATGTAGACAAATTTGGTGCAGAATGGTTCAGAAATAGTTGCACTAATATAGACAAAAATCTTTTAATAAAAATCGCAAAAGACGTAAATTAATATAGAAAATAACCAAAAGAGCATGTTTGTAGTACAATGTTGGCGTGGAGTATTACTCAAGATAAGGAAGAGAAAATATGAAAAAACTTTCACCATTACAAATCGAAAGACTAAAGTATCAGCCAAAACTTCCTGAATGTCTTGCAAAAGGCATTAATACACTGGAATTGGTTGAAGGTTCTGCGACTCAATCAGTAAGAGATCAGGAACAGATTAAAGAATTATTCAAAAATACTTATGGCAAACCTGTCGTAACTTTTAAAAACTCAATTTCTATGACAGCATCAGAACAAAAAAATGTAGGCGTAATCCTTTCAGGCGGACAGGCACCTGGCGGTCACAACGTAATCGCAGGGTTATATGATGCTTTGAAACAAGCAAATTCATCTAATAAATTATACGGCTTCCTCGGAGGTCCTTCAGGTATAATTGACGGAAAATATATTGAATTCACTGATGAATTTATGGATGAATACAGAAACACAGGCGGCTTTGACATTATAGGTTCCGGCAGAACTAAGCTTGAAACAGAAGACCAGTTCCAAAAATCACTTGCTGTTTGTAAAAAATTAGGCATCACAGCAGTTGTAATTATCGGCGGTGATGATTCAAATACAAACGCTGCACTTCTTGCAGAATGGTTTGTTAAAAATAACACCGGTATTCAGGTTATCGGATGCCCTAAAACAATTGACGGCGACCTGAAAAATGACCAGATTGAAATTTCATTCGGCTTTGATACAGCAACTAAAACCTACGCTGAATTAATCGGAAACATCCAGCGTGATGCAAATTCAGCAAAAAAATACTGGCACTTTGTAAAAATTATGGGCAGAAGTGCATCCCACGTTGCGCTTGAAGCTGCTTTACAAACCCAGCCAAACATTACTTTGATTTCTGAAGAAGTTGAAGAAAAGAAAATGTCTTTGGAAAGCATTATTAACTATATGACAGAAATTATTGTAAAACGTGCTGACAAAGGCAAAAATTTCGGTATTGCAATTATTCCGGAAGGTTTGATTGAATTTATTCCGGAAATGAAATCAATGATTGCAAACCTTAACGACATAATGGCATCTTTAGAAACTGATCCGGATTTTGTAAATGCAACAACAATACGCGATAAATTTGAAATTGTAGAAAACAGACTTGAACCTGCAAATGCAAAAGTATACAATTCACTTCCTGCATTAATCAAAGGACAGCTTCTTGCAGACCGCGATCCTCATGGAAACGTTCAGGTTTCAAAAATCGAAACAGAAAAACTGTTAATTGAAATGATTCAAACAAGACTTGATGAATTGAAATCACAGGGTGACTATATCGGCAAATTCTCTGCACAGTCACACTTCTTCGGTTATGAAGGCAGATGTGCATTCCCGTCAAACTTTGATGCAGATTACTGTTATTCTCTCGGATATAACGCATTTGCATTAATCAACTTCGGTTTGACAGGCTACTTATCATCAGTAAGAAACTTAACAGCACCTGCTGCAGAATGGGTTGCAGGCGGTATTCCTCTTACAATGATGATGAATATGGAAAAACGCCATGGCGAAATGAAACCGGTTATTCAAAAAGCGCTTGTAAAATTAGACGGACCGGTATTCAAACAGTTGGAAGCAAACAGAGAAGACTGGGCAATTAATGACAGATACCTCTTCCCTGGAGCTATTCAATACTTCGGACCATCTTGTGTATGCGATGTAACAACCTGCACACTACAGCTGGAAAGAAGCAAAGAACTGGTAAACGCTTAATTTACTATTAAAAATATAAAAAGACCGTCCATTAAAAAGACGGTCTTTTTAGTTAATAATATTTCCGGTTTTATCAAAAAACAATCCAATATTCTGAAAATTGTAACAGTTCAAAAGCAGATCTCCGCTGCTTACGCCCCGCCTACGCGAGCCGTGCGCAGCTGTGCTGTCTAATAAGCCACTCTAAAATTCTGCTCATGTTCCTTATCGCAGAATTTTTTCGGACAGACAAATTGTATACCTGATTTTCAGCTAACAACTTCTTATAAAAGCCGCGAAACAAAAAGATTATTGCAAAAGGTTCTCAAGAATTTTTGCATTATCAATAGCTTTTCTGGATTGGCTTACCGTTACTTTTCGCATATATGTGCGGAGAGCCTCGCGGATTAGTTCACTCCTGGTTCTCTGCTCATTGCTTGCCAGACCATCTACTTTGCTTAAAAACTCATCGGGCATTGTGACTAAAATTTTTGCCATTTTCTAACCCTCCATACTACCACTCCATACAAACAGTTTAACATATCTTTTTAATTTACGCAATATATAGTCCGCAGGATTAGTCGAGGCAGACTATAGACAAGTTTTATCTATTTGAAATATTATGAATTGTGTTAGATGAAGAAAGGAGTTTTTCAATGGAAGAACATCACACTACAGATTGTTTTTTATGCGGTCATCCTGTTTTAAAACATATCCTCGTTGGACTTTTAGTTTTCTTTGGTGCTTTTGCCGCATTTTACGTTGTAACTGACTGGCATTATAAAAGAATGCTTGATCCTATTGTTCAGATGAAAAAAATGGACAGAATGATGATGAGAGAACAACGACAGGCAGAAAGAATGTTTGAAAATCAGGCAATGAAAGATTTCCGTTTTGAACAGAAAACAGAACGCTTTATCAGAGCTGAAAAAGACAACAAGAATTACAAAATCATCATTGACTTAAAACCATTTGATAATGATGAAAAAAATGTTGAAGTTACCACTAACGGAAATGTTTTAACAGTAACTGCTGCCGGCGCCGTTAAAAAACATGGAAAAGAACATATTCTGAGAGTTTCACAGAGCTACTCTTTTAATGATGATGTTGATTTAAGCAGAATGACAAAAATCAGAGAAGGTAATGAATACATAATCTTTATTCCTGTAGACTAAAAAGTTAATCTCGCATACGTACACCAAAACAAAAAGCCTGGTTTTGTAAAAAGTCAGGTCTTTTTGTGTTAATATCTGTTTATGAAAAGAATTTTAATTACAGATGACTCCCCAAACTGGGTAAGATACCATGAAAGCGCATTATTAGCTATCTTCGGGGAGGATAGTGCTATAATAGATAAAGCATATTCAGCAAGAGAAGGGAACGACAAAATAACATCATCAATTGATGAGC
Source organism: Brachyspira sp. CAG:484 (assembly GCA_000431315.1). Lineage (GTDB taxonomy): Bacteria > Cyanobacteriota > Vampirovibrionia > Gastranaerophilales > Gastranaerophilaceae > Scatousia. The sequence goes on along the minus strand of HF989700.1, from coordinate 952 downwards.
CGTACGATATAATTTTTACTGATATGCAGATGGAAACTGATTTTCTGCCATTTTATGCCGGAGAGTGGCTCATAAAACAAATACAACTTTTTAAAGAATACAAAAATACAAAGATAATAATAATTTCTGCAACCGGCAATATACGCCAGATTGCAGAAAAATACAAGGTTGATTTTATCCCGAAATATATGTGCAAAAGTATTGATGCTTATAAAAAAGTTTTGGAATAATTATTATTTACAGCTCTTCTTGCCATTCCAATCCAAATCATCACAATACCAGTAATCCAGATTTTCATTCATCAGAACCCAGGCAGAACAGCCCATGCCATGAGCATAATTTGTATCATCACTGGCTTTATTTCTGTCACAGTATTTTTTGAAAGTTACAACCGTATCACTTTCGCTTCCCATAGGAAAAACACCCTGTTTAGTTACATAAAAAGTAAAAATATCTTTACCATACTCATTCGGCTTGTCATTACCATTCAAATCAACAGCAAACCTTCCGCATACATTTTGAAGAGGCTTTGAGGAGCCGTATTTTGTGGTACATTCTCCGTCCCAAATTCTGAATATTACAGTTGAGCCATCATTTAAACGGACAGCTGCATAATAATCAGTATTAGAAAACATTTCCGAACAATTTATAGCAACATCTGAATTACTCATATTAATGCAGTTTCTCATTACTTTCATATATTTAGCAAAATTCTGCGCCATAATTTTGTGGCTCTCAGGTTCATACATACCCCCAGCACCCCATGTATCAGGCGTACCATTTTCATTTACAGCCATTAAATATGCTTGTGAGAGTACCGAATAAACCTTTTTTAATTTAGAAACAGTCTGCTTATCCTGAGTTTTTTGAGTAATAGTTGGAAGCGTCATAGCAGCTACAACGCCTATTATCCCCAGAGTTATCAACACCTCGGCTAACGTAAAGCCTCGTT
>HF989699.1 GCA_000431315.1 Brachyspira sp. CAG:484 | reverse complement strand
AGAAGTCGTAAAGGGGAAATAGGGAAAAAATAGGGAAAAGGGAAAAAAGCGGCTGTTAATAAGCTGTTGAATAACAGCCGTTTTAGGGAAATATTTTTTAATAGATAACAGAAGCTTTGGATTAACCGAATGTTTTGAAGGTTGATTCTACGTTCTTTTCGATTACTTTCTGAACTGCATCCATTTCTGTCTGGATTGCATCTTGTTCTGTATCTAACTGTTTCAATCTTAATTCTAAGTTTTTGTCTTCCAGCTGGATAATTTCTATCTTGCTGTTGATTTCCTGAATTGACTTGTCATATGTTGTCTTGTCATATTCATACTGGTTCATTGCATCATTGTATGCTGCCTGATCGGTTGTTGTATTTGTTGTCAGGGCATATGTTGTGCCGTTACCATCTTCATCATACAGTGTAATATTTATATATCTGCCGGTTGCATCCTGTTCTAATTTGGCTGTTGTGCCTTTTATTTCATCTGAAACTTTTTCCTGACCTGTTGTGTAGGCTGGAATAAATGACTGTGATGCACCTGTTGTATCACTGTAGATTGTTGTTTCTTTTTCTAAATCGTGTTTTTTGTAAAATACTGGATTATATGTGCCGCTGGTGCTGTCAAGTTTATAGTATACCTGCCAGTCTGCTTCGCCGTATTTTTCATTTAATTTTTCAATATATGCGTTTTCTTCCTCTTGGAGTTTTTCACGCTGTTTGTCTGTCAATGTTGACAAATAAGGATCATCTTCCCAGTTTGTTAAATCGCCAAGCTGTCTAATCGGGGTTGAACCTACACTATATTTATAGTTACCCTCTGTGCCTGTTCTGGTTACGATTGATGAATTTGTTGATACTACTGCTGATGTATCTGTATATGTTCTTGTATAGCTGATTAAAAATTCTCCATTTGCCTGAGCTATCAATGATGTGATTGTATTCTGTAATGAGCCGTCGGTAAATGAATATACTGTCTTTGTATAATCTTGTACTGATGGTGGGGTTGGTACTTCCATGCCCAGCAGCTGATTATAGTAGTTTGCAGACTGGTTTGACAGAGTTGTTCTCTGTTGGTTTACCTGTTGTCCTTCATATTCTACATTTGTTTTCCGTGCGGTTAGACCTAAAAATCTAGCCTGTGATGCTGCCATTCCCATAGCATGTTTCCCTTCGTTTTGCGTTCCCTTATGTTTTTATTTACGG
>HF989698.1:21631-24744 GCA_000431315.1 Brachyspira sp. CAG:484 | reverse complement strand
AAAGCGGACGATCTTAAAGATCGTCCGCTTATCTAATTTTATTTTTTAATTTGAAATATTGATTTGACTGTCGGAGCAACAGGAGCACTTCTCGTGCTTAGAGGCTGCGGTAAAGGTGTTGATGCTTGAGCAGGAGTGGCTTCTGTTGAAGCCGCTGCTTCCTCAGGTATATATATAGTATAAACGAATGCTGTACTTAGCCCATTTTTATTTAATATATAGTCTCCATCAGTTATTGAATTAGATATTTCTTTCTGAGTTCCATCAGGAAGAACATGATACGCTTTAACATATGATAATTTATAATGACCTATTGGGATATATTGTTCATGATAATCATAATCAACAGACATACCATTGGAATCTAGATTATTAAACAGAGCCTTAAATTCAGCATTTTTGATTGTATTTTGAAATACTGCAGTATCGCCGGTTTCGACTTCAGTAAATATAAACTTATACATAAAATCGGCATCTCCGACATTTCTCTCAACGGCATCAATAGTAAGTCCATCATCCAGTTTAACAAATAATGAAATTGCCAGTCTGGCTTTGATTTTCTCAAAATCAATAGTATTTTCGTAATTTGCGTTCTCAATTAAGGCTCTATATGTCGAAGGAACATTATTTTTCAAATTAGCCTTGTCAGTATTCGGTATAACAGTTACAAGATAAGAACCGTTTGACAAGCCGCACTTGGATGCCAGCGTATCTACTATGCTCAAGCTTGTAATCGGATAAGACGGTGAAATACCTGTAACCTGGTATGTACCGCAGTCAGCAGCATTTTTATATGGACAGTTAATTTGTAAATTAACACAGTATGTCTTATCCTCCTGCTTAGCAAAACTTACACTTTCATGTACATCAGTATTCGTTATAGTAACACTCTTTTGATACTGCTTAGGACTTGACGAAACTTCAGTCCAGCCTCCGCCGGAAACAGCCCATCCTGTTGCAGGAATTGCAGTTAATGTATATGTTCCTGGAGTCAAACCGCAATAAGTTGCTGTAGGTTGAACAGTACCACTTCCTGATATTGAAGTGTAAATGCAGTATGACCCTTCTGTCATAGTAACAGTAAGTATAACATCTTCAGTTCCGACATTTACTGTCTGTTCAGACCAATCAGAACTAAGTCCTTCGTATGGCTGAACCTTTACTTTAATTCCTGAAGTACCTTCAGCATATTCACCTGCACCCTGAACGGTTGCACACATACTGGAACCGTCAGGACAGATTTGGTTAACTATTACTTTATGTTTTATAGGATTTTCGTCAACAGCACCTGCTGGAGCAATCATTCGAATAGGTACATTTACGTCCTTGTCGCGAATTTTACCTCCGACAGTTTTGTCTGTTTGGTTACCATAGTTAATGGAAGGATCAGAAAGATCCCATTCCCAAGTACAACCGCCTGCGGCATTAATAGTAAGGTCATAGTTAGTATTAGTCTTTTGACCAACTAATGTACCCGAAACTGTTGAGTTATTAATTCCGTTAAAGCAGTAGTGATCACCAGACATAGGGACGCGAACATCATAACGTTCATCGTCATAGTAAGACCAAACAAATGACACTTCGCCAGTACCGTCTTTTGAAGTAACATCAATTGTGGTAGGTTCAATTTTTTCAACAGAACTCTTTTCATTGGCTTGTGCCCACAATGAATATTGTCCGGCTTCAACTTCAACCACAGTTTGATAAATTTTACAGCCAGGACTTAATTTGAAAATATCTAAAGGACTGTAGCAGCCTTTTTGACCGTCAGCAAATGCTATTTCCTGATCACCGAGATAAACGTGACCGTCAGAAATTTTATCTGCACTAAAAATACCGCCTAAGAAACCATAGTTTCTGGTCTTTGTAAGTACAATCTGGCGCATTTCAGGCTCAGGAATAAGTCTGAATTCGATACTTACATCAACATCGCTATCAGTTATAGTAACATTTCTTTCTGTCCAAGGAGTAGCTTCGTATCCCGCAGCAGGAGTTGCTTTGAGCAAATACTCTCCGGGAGCTTTACCGCAGCTGCTGCTTGCAAGCGAAGACCATGACCCGCCATATTTAGGTTTTACAACAACACTTCCAGGTCCTACTTTTGTCAGATTTATACAGTAAGTGGTTGAAACACCGGTTGGTTCGTTTGTATATAACTTTCCGGTTGGTTTTATGTAATAAATGAAAGTATCAGGATGCGGGCAGGATGCTTCATCGTAACGACAGTTAGGACCCTGCGAGCCGTTTACATCAAATTTGATTTCTTCATAAGGTCTTGAACCATCAAAACTTGAAATCGGTAAATACCAGTCAATACCTTCTATTGAAGTGAAGGTTTTCTTGCCGGCAGAACAGTTTGTAGTACTGCCTGGAGCTTTATTTACTCTGCTGGCAAAAAGTTCACAAAACTTTTCTTCACCGGCATATGTAACACCGTCAACAGTAACAGCGCCGATACTGCCCAGACCTGTTTTTGTCTGTGTTGGCGGATAAAGATCCTCATCAAATGCAATATCAGCCACAACGTGTTCTACTATATAATTTCCTTTTTTATGAAGAGCTTCCAGTTTATCAGGCTGCGCCGATTTCAAAACCGGCATTAGTATTGCTGCCAATATACCCAAAATAGCAAGTGCAAGAAGCATTTCTGCCAAAGATATTCCGGGCTTCTTCTTTTTAACAAAACGTGTCATCTCTTTTGCTTTTTCACAAAAAAGAGCTGTTATCCCTTTAAATTCTGGAAGCATCATATTCTCAACTCCTATGTCTTAATAAATCATTTGTATATACTATAACATTATAAATTATACCACTTTTTTGAACATTTCACAACATGCCTCATTTCGTGGGGGAAATATTGATTACATTTCGTAATATTTATTTTTATTCCTTGCCATGCCTAAAAAAATTGTTGTATGATTGTAAAATAAACATGCTTGAAATTTTTGACATGCTTTACGTATTAATAGGGATATAAACGGAGGTTAGTGTGAACTTAGTGGAAGACAAATTAAATTTATCTGAAAATGCCATAAAAGTTCTTGAAAAAAGATACTTGAAACGTGACAATGACGGAAATTGTACAGAAACACCGGCTGATATGTTCAGACGTG
>HF989698.1:2096-21584 GCA_000431315.1 Brachyspira sp. CAG:484 | reverse complement strand
TTGCCAAAACTATTGCAGAAGGGGATTTAAAGTTCGGAAAATCTCAGGCTGACGTGGATAAATTAACTGAAAGATTTTATGAAGCAATTACAAATTGTTATTTTATGCCAAATTCACCGACATTAATGAATGCAGGGCGTGAACTCGGACAGCTGGCTGCTTGTTTTGTTCTTCCTGTAGAAGATTCTCTGGAAGGAATTTTTGAAACAGTTAAAAATACTGCTCTTATACATAAATCAGGCGGCGGTACAGGTTTTTCTTTTTCAAGACTAAGACCTAAAAACAGCGTTGTTCGTTCTACTATGGGCGTATCTTCCGGTCCTGTTTCTTTTATGGAAGTATTTAATGCAGCAACAGAAGCTGTAAAACAGGGCGGAACAAGACGAGGCGCAAATATGGGTATCTTAAGAGTTGACCACCCTGATATTTTAGACTTTATTAACTGCAAATCCGATAATAATAAATTAAACAATTTCAATATTTCAGTTGCAATTACCGATAAATTTATGGAAGCTCTTAAAAACGGAACTGACTATGAACTTATCAACCCGCAGAATAATACTGTTGCAGGTACATTAAGTGCAAAAAAAGTATTTGATATGATTGTTGACGGAGCTTGGAGAAACGGTGAACCAGGTATTATTTTCATTGATAAGATGAACTCTGATAACCCTACTCCGCTTGTGGGCGCTATTGAATCAACAAATCCTTGCGGCGAAGTTCCGTTGTTATCATACGAAGCCTGCAACCTCGGTTCAATTAACCTTGGCAAAATGGTTAAAGCAGACGGCTCTGTTGACTGGGATTTGCTTGCAAAAACAACAAGAACTGCTATACGCTTCCTTGATAATGTAATTGCAGTAAATAATTACCCGCTGCCTCAGATTTCTGAAATGGTTCAAAATAACAGAAAAATCGGTCTTGGTGTTATGGGCTGGGCTGATATGCTTATGAAAATGGGTATATCTTACGCTTCTGCTGAAGGCACTAAACTTGCCGGTCAGGTTATGGAATTTATCGACTACGAATCTAAATGCGAATCAATTGAACTTTCTAAAGAACGCGGTAAATTCAATAACTTCAAAGGCAGTGTCTATGACGGCAAAAACTTCCTTTACAACAAATATAAAGGAAAATCTGCCGGAATTATTTCTGACGAGCAATGGAAAGAACTTGACAGCCAAATTGAAAAATACGGTATCAGAAATGCTACAACTACATGTATTGCACCTACAGGTACAATCTCAATGATAGCAGGTGCTTCCGGCGGTGTAGAACCTTTGTTTGGTCTTGTATTCTCAAGATTGATTATGGACGGCACTGAAATGCTTGAAATCAATCCTATATTCAAAGACTATGCGGTTAAACATGGAATTTACTCTGAAGATTTGATGAAAAAGATCGCGGTAACAGGTTCTATTGCTCATGTAGAAGGTGTTTCAGAAGAAGTTAAGAAAATATTTGTAACTGCTCACGATGTATCACCTTACTGGCACGTAAAAATGCAGGCTGCATTCCAGCTGCACACAGATAACGCAGTATCAAAAACAGTTAACTTTGAAGAACACGCTACCCGCAAAGATATTGAAGAAGCTTATGTTCTTGCTTATGAAAATAACTTAAAAGGAATTACTGTTTATAGAAACAACAGCCGCCAGTTCCAGCCGATGAATCTTGATGACAAAAAGAAACCGGAAGAGGCAAAGGCTGAAGAAGTAAAAGATGAGGTTGAAGAATACAATCCGTCAGGTGAAGTTAAAACCGTAACCTGTCCTGAATGCGGTAATACAATTGAAATGGCAGAAGGATGTTTCATTTGTCTAAACTGCGGTTACTCAGGATGTTCATAGAACGGTAACCAAAATTTTCTCAAAAATTCTGGTTGAGAAATAAAATAAGAAGAGAGACAAACAGAGTGTCCCTAAAAAGGACACTCTGTTTGTAAATTATTGTAAAAAAAATAATTAAAACCGCACAAAAAAATATTCACACGTATTAATACTACAAACCCAAACAAAAAATTCAGAGGTAATATCTATGGAAACAGCAAAAATAATACATATTGGCGGAAACCAAATCCAGCAGACTAAAAACGGGAACTTCCGTATTACAAATGCACAGGGTAAGACTAAAACTTTTTCTGAAGATGAAGTTATAATTCAGCTGGCAAAAAACAGCGAAAAAGCAAAAAGCGGCGAAGCATTTGAATTCAAAAAAGATTATAAAAATACAATAAAAATTGCAGCCGGTGTAGCAAGCGGAGCTGCGGTTACAGCAGGGCTTGTGTATAGAAAAAACATAACAAAGTTTTTTAATAAAATTGGTAAAAGTATAAAAAATTTATTCAAAAAACGTGTTAAAGATAACGGTAATATAGATGAACTGAGAAAGTTGTATAAATCATCAACCGAAATTAAAAATAATAAACACAGAGCCTTTATTGAAGATAACTTCACTATTGAAGGCGAAATGAAAAACCTTGAAAGACGTAAACAAATGATCGAAGATGCAAAAGCAGCATTTTCTACACCACAGAAAAAATAAACCTGATATAAACCACAAAAAATCACCTTCTGTACAAGAGGGTGATTTTTTTATATAATAAATTTATGCTTGTATCAGTCGTCGTAACCAGCTATAATTATCAAAAGTATATAAAAGATACTATTAATTCTGTATTAAACCAGACATTCAAAGACTGGGAAATGATAGTAATAGACGACGCTTCGACTGATGCGTCCGTTGAAATTATACATGAACTTACAAAAAACGACAGCCGTATAAAATTAATTCAAAACAGTGAAAACATCGGGTTGAAAAATTCTATAAAAAAAGCCTTGAAAGAAGCTTCAGGAGAATGGATTGCATTTCTTGAAAGTGATGATCTGTGGAGAGAGGATTATTTAGAGAAAAAGGTTGCATTAATCAATGAGGGCGGGCAATTCGGGTTCATATTTAATGACGTTGAATTATTCGGCGATACAACTTACAAAACATTTCCAAAAGTTAAAGGAAAATTCCCGCGCAGCATGTTCTACTCATTTGGAATTAGCAACCCAGTTTTAACAATGTCCTCTGTAATGGTGAAAAAAAATCTTTTAGCACTGGTTGATTTTAATACTCCGATTGATAAACTTCTTGATTGGTATATATATATTCAGCTTGCAAGACTTACTGATTTTTATTACCTGAGCGCAAAACTTACAAAATGGCGTCAGCACGAAAAAAGTTACATCAGCAAAAATGAAAAATGCAAGTTTAAATTCGCAAATATTTCCGCGTATCTAAAAATTAAAAAAAAAGAACCTTTTAATTTGAAGTTATGGATTTTTATAATTTTTGCTGCTGCCGGAATGTGCATTAAAAGGCTTTCGTTTTATACCGCACGAACAGCACAGAAAATTTTCAGGCACTAGTCTGATAAAAACGGCAGGCAATATTTGATTAAATTCTGAAAAATCCTTCTTGGCGTTTTCCTTAAATTTCCCACTATATCAAAAATAAAAAGTCTGGCAGTCTTAAACCTTTTACAATCAATAACTTTTTCTCTAGTACGCTCAATATTCTTTTTGATTAATTCAATCGGATAGCAATCCGGAATTACCTTTTCCCAGTCAACAATTGTTGTGTGGAAAGTATTTTTGCCGCGCAGAAGTGAACATTTCAAAAGCGGCATATGATATTTTAAAATAGCTTCACGCCATTTAAAAATAGTAATATTTGATCTGTATCGCGGATTATATTTCACTGCATAATCAAAATTAAACCCGTTTTCAAGTAGTAATCTTGACAGCCCTATTTCATATTTTGTCACTATATCAAGTTTATCTGTTTCTTCTTCAATTGAAGCCATAAAATCTTTAAAAACTTCTGATTTAAACACCTGCTTTTTGAAGACCATAAAAAAACTTTGAATATGCTCCCTCCATTCCAGGTTTCGTGTAATTCCCCAGAAATCACAGTCACCAACCTGCTCAATAACAGGTTTCAAGGGATATAACGGACCATAACAGCTGTCATTTATAAAAGCCAGCTCATCAAACTTTTCATCAAGCCCGTTTGCCGCAAGATAAAAATAACCGCGTTTATATGAACCAAAATCATATTCATTATGATTTTCGCAAATAACATAATCCGCTATACCATCAAGCTTTGCAATTTCCTCCTCTGGAATTTCCAGACAGGAAACAAATACTATATTATCAAAAATTTCTTTTAAAGATTTTAAATAATATATGACATAATCATCAATAATTCTATCTTTATCGTAATGCGCAAAAACAGCTGCTCTTCTCATTTTTCTCTCCAGAATAATTATAACATATTTTTATGATATAATAAAACAGAACAGGTGGAAATATGGAAACAATAACTAAAGATAAAGAAATAACAGATATAGTAAAAGCTGCAAATTTGCAGCATATAGCAATAATTATGGACGGAAACAGACGCTGGGCAAAAGAAAAAAATCTTCCATCAGCATTCGGACATAAAAAAGGAGTTGATGCTCTAAAAGCTGCAATGAGAGCGTGTGATGATTTCGGTGTTAAATATTTAACCGTATACGCATTTTCTACAGAAAACTGGAATAGGAAAAAAGAGGAAGTTGATTTTTTAATGAACCTTCTTGGCGAAACAATCAAAAATGAGCTTAAAGAAATGCACGAGAATGGTGTTGTAATTAATTTCATCGGAGATTTAACAAAATTAAGCTCAAAATTACAGGAAATACTTGCACACGCAGTAGAAGTTACTAAAAATAACACAGGAGTGCATCTACAAATTGCATTTAACTATGGCTCAAGAGATGAAATTGTACATGCAGCGAAACTTATTGCAGAAAAAGTTAAAAATGGAAACATCCGCCCCGAAGAAATAACAGAAGAAATGATTTCTCAAAATCTATATACAAAAGATATTCCTGACCCTGATTTATTAATCAGAACAGGCGGAGAGATGAGAGTATCAAATTATCTTTTGTGGCAGATTGCATACTCTGAATTTCTTGTGACAAAAAGATACTGGCCTGAGTTTGATAAAAATGCGCTTTCAGAAGCAATTATTGAATTTAACCACCGCCAGCGACGCTATGGAAAATAGACAGAAACAGCTTCTAAGTGTCGTCCCATAGTTTTCACGTAAAAATTTAAACAGTAAGGAAACAAAATGAAAATAGTTTTTGCAACAGGAAACGCGCATAAATTAAAAGAAATTCAGGAAATAGCAGGCAATACAGATATAGAATTTGTATTACCGGCAGAAGGTTTTAATCCTGATGAAAACGGCAAAACCTTTGAAGAAAATTCTTACATAAAAGCAAAAGAAGCTAACAGAGTGTCAAAAATGATGTCGCTTGCAGATGATTCCGGCTTGTGTGTTGAAGCCTTAAACGGAGCACCAGGATTGTATTCAGCACGATACGCGGATAATCCTCAGTCAAGGATTGACAAACTATTGAAAGAACTTGAGCCTCATAAAAACAGAAAAGCAAAATTCGTTTGTGCAATGACATTACTTGATGAAAACGGCAGTGTAATCTTCCAGACCAGAGGAGAATGCCATGGGGAAATAGCCTTCAAACAATCAGGCAATGGCGGCTTTGGATATGATCCGGTTTTCATAGTGGAAAATGCCGGCAAAACTATGGCTGAAATGACAGAAGAAGAAAAAAATGCAATATCCCATAGAGGAAGAGCTCTAAGAAACGTAATTGAATTTTTGACACATTAGTCTATTGACATCTTATTAACAGTATAGTAGCATTTTATGTTGTAAAAAATATATGTTGTTTTTACAACACAAAAGCAATCTTTAACAATATTAAAAACTTTGACAGAGTTGAATTTTAGCTTACGATAAGAATAAGACTAAATTTAAGACAGGGGAGCACAAATGAAAAAAAATATTATAATAATTATAGCCGTAATACTCGGTGCAATTCTTTTCCGCTACGGAGCAACAATATTTGATAAAATAATGCAGGGCAAGGCTGCTAAAAGCAAACCGGCTCCTTCCGTTACGGTTGAAACAGTCAAAGATGCAGACATTATAAGAAGCTTTGAGGCACCCGGCAGAGTTGTTTCAAAATATCAGGTAAATGTTCTTGCACGTATTTCAGGATATTTGCAAAGAAGTTTCTTTAAAGAAGGGGATTTTGTAAAAGCAGGTCAAACCCTTTTCCTGATAGAACCTACAGAATACCAGAACGCAGCTAATGTTGCAAAAGCTGATGTTGCAAATACAAAAGCACAGCTTGCTTATGCAGAAAAACAGCTTGCCCGTGCAGCAGAACTTGTAAAAAAAGATTATATAGCAAAATCACAATATGATAATCTGCTCGCCCAGAGGGATTCATTAAGAGCCCAGCTCGCATCAGCTCAGGCAAGATACAGCGACAGCAACAGAAACCTCAGTTACACTCTGGTAAAGGCTCCGGTTGATGGACGTGTAGGTATTATTACGGTAACTGTAGGAAACTACGTTTCTCCTACATCAGGACCTATGACAACACTTAACAGTACAAACCCTATTTATGTAACTTTTCCGATTGATTCGGTTGATTTCGCAAAATTATCAAATGCAGACAAATCAAATAACAAAAACAGAAAAGTAGAATTATATTTTTCTGACGGTGTAAAGTATGAATTTGACGGTACGCAGGATTTTCATGATAACAAAATAGACCAGTCAACCGGTACGGTTACAATGAGAGCAACATTTGCAAACCCTAACAACGCACTCCTTCATGGTGAATTTGTAACTGTTAAATTATATTCAAATAATCCTGTAAAAACCCCTATTGTTCCGCAGACCGCAGTGCTTGAGAACCAGGCAGGGAAATATGTTTACAAAATTGATGAACAGGGGCTGCCGCAGCTTGTTTATATAAAAACAAGAGAACAGCATGGCGATAACTGGGTTATCTCAGAAGGAGTTCAGGCTGGAGATAGAATTATAACAGACGGTCTTCAAAAAGTAACTCCGGGCAAACCTGTTACAATCGTTTCCCAGGAGGAAATGGACAAACTTAAAAAGAATGAACCAATGGCAGCAGACAACCAAAAAGGGAAAAAATAAAAATGGCAGATAAATCAGGGAACTTATTTATACAAAGACCGAAACTGGCAATTGTAATTTCGCTTGCAATTATGCTCGCCGGAATGTTAATGATAAAAACGCTTCCTCTTGAAGAATATCCGTCAATTACCCCGCCGCAGGTTGTTGTTACTGCAACATACGCAGGTGCAAGTTCAGATGTAATTGAATCAACAATTGCAGCTCCGGTTGAAGCCCAGTTAAACGGTGTTGAAGATATGATCTACATGTCATCAACCTCCCAAAACGGACAGTATCAGCTTACGCTATATTTTGATATAGGTTCAGACCCTGATATGGCTGTAGTAAACGTTCAAAACAAACTTCAGCTTGTAACTCCGCGTCTGCCTGAAGAAGTTAAAAGATACGGTCTTTCTGTACAAAAAACAACCGGCGGTCCGGGTTTGTTAATGATTTCAATCAACTCACCGAGCGGAACCTATGATGCTTTATATATTGCAAACTACGCTTCTATATATATTAAGGATGAATTAGCGCGTATTAAAGGTGTCGGTAAAGTTTCAGTATTCGGCTCTTCTGATTACTCAATGAGAATATGGCTTGACGCTACAAAAATGGCAAACCTTGGCATCTCAGTAAGCGATGTCAACACAGCAATCCAGGCACAGAATATTCAATCACCTGCCGGAGATTTAGGTGTTGAACCTATGGTCAATAAACAGATGATTAAGCTTACTATGAGAACCAAAGGCCGTTTACAAACACCGGAAGAATTTGAAAATATTATTGTACGTTCAAAACCGGACGGCTCTCAGGTAAAAATTAAAGACATAGGCAGAGTTGAATTAGGAGCCGAAAGTTACTCATACTTCTCCCGTATTGGCGGCAGACAGTCTGCAATTATCTCTGTCAGCCAGCTTCCGGAAGCTAATGCCATAGACTTATCCAATAAAATACGTGCAAAAATGAAAGAGCTAAGCAAAGGCTTCCCTCAGGGTATTGAATATAAAATCCAGCGTGACGAAACAGAATTTGTAAGAGAATCTATCAATGAGGTTATCCACGCAATCACGCTTGCGATTATACTGGTAGGTATCGTAACATATCTGTTCCTTGGCAGCGCAAGAGCAGCATTTATACCATTCTGTGCAATTCCGGTTTCGCTAATCGGTGTATTTATATTTATGAGCCTGCTCGGATTTTCGATAAACCTGCTGATACTTTTCGGGCTGGTGCTTGCAGTAGGTCTGGTAGTAGACGATGCTATTGTTGTTCTTGAAAATACACAGCGCCATATTCAGGAAGGAAAAAGCCCTAAAGAAGCCACCGAAGTTACAATGAAAGAAGTATTCGGTGCAGTTCTGGCAACATCACTTGTTTTGATGGCAGTATTTGTTCCGGTATCATTCATGTCCGGTATTACAGGGCAAATGTTCAGGCAGTTTGCATTGTGCATAGCTTCTTCAATCGGTCTTTCAACCCTTGTAGCGCTTACACTTGCACCTGCACTTTGCTCAATGATTTTGAAATCAGGGGAAGAACACAGCGACTTTAAGTTAATTCAGGACTTTGACAACTGGTTTAATAATATAAGAACAAAATATCTTGAGGGTGCACTGGTATTTATTGATTCACCTAAGAAAACAATTCTTACATTCTTATTGATTATGGCATTAATTATAGGAATGTTTAAGATAATTCCTACAGGATTTTTACCTACAGAAGATAAAGGAGCAATCTTTACGCAAATACAGCTTCCGGAAGGGTCATCAGCATCAAGAACAGATATTGTTGCAACTGAAATTGAAAACAGACTGCTTCAAATTCCGGGTATCAAAACAACAATTACTCTTGTAGGCTACTCCGGCGAAAATACCGCCTTAATAGTATCACAGCTTGATGACTGGTCAAAACGTAAGAAAAAAGATTTACAGATGGAAAGCATACTCGGCAGAGTTCAAAAGGAATTTTCAACCTATCCTTCTGCAACAATTGCATCGTTCTCACCTCCGTCAATTTCAGGTTTGGGTATGTTCGGCGGTTTTGAATACCAGCTTCTGGACAAAGGAAACAGAACACCGCAGGAACTTTATGATGAAGCTATAAAGTTAATCGGTGCAGCAAATAAAAATCCGGCGTTTTCAATGGTATACACTTCATTTACAGCAAATCTTCCGCAGCTATTGATTGACGTAGATTCAGCTAAAGCAATGGCGCAGGGCGTTCCTATATCAGAAATATATAATGCACTGGCAGCATATTTCGGTAAATCATATGTAAATGACTTTAACAAATACGGACGTGTTTATCGTGTTTATATGCAGGCAGACGCACCTTTCAGAGAAAAACCGGCAGACCTTGATAAAATATTTGTTAAAAACTCATACGGCACAATGGTTCCATTATCAGCAGTCGTAAAAGTTAAAAACGTAGTTGGTCCATACAGTTTAACAAGGTTCAATATGTATCCTGCAATCACAATCAACGGTATGGCGCGCAGCGGAGTAAGTTCAGGTCAGGCAATGAACGCAATGGCTGAACTTTCAGAAAAAACACTGCCTAAGGATATGGGTTATGCCTGGTCAGGAAGTGCTTTGCAGGAACAGGAATCCAGCGGACAAATCGGTCCGATTCTTGCAATGTCACTGGTATTCATATACCTGTTCCTTGTTGGCTTGTATGAAAGCTGGATGCTTCCTGTCGCAGTACTTTTAATATCACCTATCGCACTTGTCGGAGCCTTATTATTCCAGTATGTTGCCGGATATTCGCTTGATATTTACGCCCAGATCGGGCTGGTAATGTTAATCGGTTTAAGTACCAAACAGGCAATTCTTATTATTGAATTTGCCAAAGATGCACATGAGGAAGGGCTTCCGATAAAAGATGCCGCTGTTCAGGCTGCAAAATTAAGATTTAGAGCTGTAATGATGACAAATATTGCATTTATCTTAGGTTTGCTGCCGCTGGTATTTGCAAAAGGTGCAGGTGCGGCAAGCCGTCATTCAGTAGGTATGACCGTATTCGGCGGTATGATTGCAGTAGCATTTATCGGAACATTTTTAGTTCCGGCATTCTATGTAATGATAGAAGAGTTTAAAATCCATATGGGTAAATTAATTAAAAGTAAAAGGGATAAAAAATAAATGTTTAAAAGATTACTTGCATTAACTTTAATAATTACATTGACCGGCTTTCCAGCATTAGCAAAAGAAAACATCGGCAATGATATAAATAACAAAGAATATCCGGATTCCCAATCCGTACTGCCGCAGAAATCGGATAAAAATAATAACTTTGTTATTGAAGGGTCTGTAGAAAAAAGCGTTGATATGACGCTTGAGAAATGTATTGAACTTGCACTTGGCAACAATCCTCAGATTAATGCGGCTTTTCAGGACATACTTGCCTCAGATGCAAGAATTAAACAGGTTTGGTCAAATTACTTCCCGCAATTAAGCTGGCAGACAGGTTACACAAGAATAAGACAGCTCCAATTGTCTGATGCGTTAGGTCAGAACCTCACATTTAATTATTATATATTAGGTCAAATTACACTTCAGCAAATGCTGTATGACTTTGGCGTAACCCAGAACCAGGCAACAATAAAAAGGTTAGATTATGAAGCTTACAAAACAACCTTAACAGGTATAATAAACGACATAATCTACCAAACAAAAGACGCCTATTACAATCTGCTCTACTCGCTTGAAAATAAACGGGTTGCAGAAGATACGGTTAAAAAGTTTGAAATGTTCTATGATCAGGCAAAAGCTTTTTACCAAATAGGGATGAACCCGAAAGTCGATGTTACCATTGCAGAAACTAATCTTAGCAGAGCCAAATTAAAATTAATTCAGGCAGATAATGCTGTAGAACTTGCAATAGCCAGATTAAATAACGTAATGGGAGTTCCTTTTATTGATAAATACAATGTTCAGGAGAGGCTGACTTATATTCCTGTTGATGTAACTCTGAATAAATCTGTTGAAATTGCAAGAGAGTCAAGACCTGAACTACAGCTTGCAGAATTGAAGGTAGAGAGTGCAAAACAAACACTGAAATTAGTTAAAAAATCTTACTTCCCGACAATTTCAATTGAAGGTCAATACCAGCGAGGCGGTAAAAGCTGGAATTCAAACTATGGTTACAATTTAGGAGGCTACCTGAATTTTCCGACTATAAACGGTATGTTAATCAGAAATGAAATTAAAGAAGCAAGATACCTTTATGATAAAGAACTTGCAAATGCACAGAATACCCAGAACTCAATTTATCTGGAAATTCAAAATGCGTTTCTAACATTACAGGAAAAGAAAAACCAGATACCTGTTTCAATGCTTCAGGTTAAGCAGTCAAAAGAAAATTATGAGCTTTCTTACGGGCGCTACAAAGTAGGCGAGGCAAGCCCGACTGAATTAAAAGACGCACAAATCCAGTATCAGGAAGCCCAGCTTAACTATTACGCAACACTTTATCAGTACAACTCGGCAAGAGCTGCGCTGGAAAAAGCAGTAGGGAAAAACCTTATACCTGAAGAAGATATTATTGAATTAAAAGCTAACGGCTAAAAGTATTGAGCTGTCCGCTTTTGCAAGATTTATTAACATAACTTTACAAAACCAATCACCAAAAAGCAATTTTTTCTCAATTATATACT
This sequence comes from Brachyspira sp. CAG:484, assembly GCA_000431315.1. Classification (GTDB taxonomy): domain Bacteria; phylum Cyanobacteriota; class Vampirovibrionia; order Gastranaerophilales; family Gastranaerophilaceae; genus Scatousia. The sequence continues at coordinate 9,868 of HF989698.1, read as the reverse complement.
TTATATATATGTAAGAGATAAGAGAGAAGAAAGAGAGCTAAAGATGTTGTCAGCAACAGCAGATTCACATAATGAAACTTCAGGAAACGGTCAGTTTGGTTCATTGACACGTAAAAGAAGAGGAAATAAAAGAAACACAAAAGGTTTCAGCATTGAAAACTATGGTTATCTTGACAGAAGAGATAAGAGAATGCGTTTTAACAATGCAAAAGATCCTATCTATTATGTTTTTGACTGTATTGAAAACAGACCTGTGTCTACACTTGCAAAAGAATTTGTTAGAGATTCATTCAAAGACATTATAAATTTTGTATCAACAGTCGTTGCTTAAATTAATAGGAAAAAGCAAAAGGAAAAGGTTTTAATTAATAAGGAATATAGGAAAAGGAATTAAAATACAGGACGGTTAAACCGTCCTTTTTTATTGCAAAAAACATACTTTACATTTCTTTATAATTAATAATAGAAAAAAGCAATTTTTCAGAAAGTAAATACTTTATATATATAAAGGAATAAAACAAGGGATTGCTATATGGTTAAAGGAATCGAAAAAATTGATTTACTCACACAAGGATATTCTGCACCTCAGTTTTCAGAGGCTAAACCGCAAAAACTGAATTCTATTTTTGCATCTAATCCTATCGCGGCAGGAAAAAGAACTGAAAAAGCTGAAGAGAAAAAAGCCGAAGCTTTGGAAAATGCCTTGGATGGAGTTAGCGATTCCGAAACAAGAGCAGCAATAAAAGAGGCTTACCAGAATGGCAACCCGTCAAGAGCATTTGTAGATTATCTGATAAAAAGACACGAAAAACAGCAGGAAAAATTTGAAGCTGCCTGGGCTGAATATCAGGCATCAAAAAATAATCTTCAATTCTATAAGAAAGTTTGTGAAACCGTTACTAAAAAATATGAAAATTCAGATAGTAATTACGAACAGGGATTAATCACAAAAGCTGATAAAAACTTTACTAACGCAGAAATGACAACTGACCTGCTTTTAGATAAAGCAAGCATGATTGCCCATACATTTATTGCTTAATTTGTAAATTGATTTTAACAGAACAGTTGATTTTTTTTCTTGATATATTATCATTTGCAATGTAGAGTGCTTACGCCAAATAGTCACTCAACAACGTAAAGGAAAAAATATGTCAATTAACTTAAAAAACAAACAAGACATCATTAAAGAATATGGTGCTAACGAAAAAGATACCGGTTCTGTAGAAGTTCAAATTGCTATGTTAAGCCAAAAAATTTCTGAATTAACAGAACACTTAAAAACTAACCAGAAAGATTTCGCAACAAAAAGAGGTCTTTTAATGATGGTTGGTAGAAGAAAAAGATTACTCTCTTACCTTAAAGGCAGAGATCTTGAAGGTTACAGAGCGCTTATCAAAAAACTTGGTATCAGAGGTTAATTTTCAAAAAACGAACTATGAGGCACCCTATTTTTGGGTGCCTTTTTTAGTAAGTCAAAAGCAGACACCTTCGCTCTACTTACGCCCCGCCTTCGCGGACCATGCGCAGCTGCGCTGTCTAATATACCACTCAAAAATCCCGCTCTCGTTCCTTATTGCGGAAATTTTTTCGGACAGAATATGTTCTGCCAACGACCATTACAAGCAGACGAAACTGGCAAAAGGGTAAAAATAAAAAATGAAAACATTAAAATCAATGAGGCTGCACATAGGGATTTTCGGCAAAACAAATGCCGGCAAATCTGCATTACTGAATAGATTAACAAATCAGGATGTTTCTATAGTTTCTGAAATAGCCGGAACAACAACTGATGTTGTGGAAAAATCAATGGAACTTCTGCCGGTAGGTCCGGTCAACTTTATGGATACAGCCGGAATAGATGACAAAACCGCATTGAGAGATGAACGCATCGAAAAAACACTGAAAGTCATAAACCGTACAGATATTGCAGTTATTGTCTGTGATTACAACGGTATAGACGAATATGAAAAACAACTTATTGAACAAATTACCGAACTGAAAATTCCATACCTGGTAGTTATAAATAAAACTGATTTAGAGCCGATTTCGGACAAAAAACTGGCACAAATCAAAGATTATACAGAAAACATAATTATAACCTCAGCGTACGATGACAAAGATATTGTATTTAAGTTCAAAGAAAAACTGGTACAAATGCTGCCTGAAGAGTTTGTAAATTCCCCCGCGATTGCAGGCGATTTAATTCCTCCAAAGAGTACGGTAATCCTTGTTATTCCTATAGATAAAGAGGCTCCGAAGGGAAGACTTATTTTACCTCAGGTGCAAACTCTACGCGATTTGCTTGACAGCAGCTGCTTGAGCTATGTGGTCAAAGAAAGCGAACTTAAACAGGCATTGGATAATTTAAAAGAACCTCCTGCTCTTGTTATAACAGATTCTCAAGCATTTAAAACAGTATCTGAAATAGTTCCGGAAAACATTCCTCTTACATCGTTTTCAATACTTTTTGCAAGACTTAAGGGAGATCTTTACGCTTTTCGCATAGGAGCAGAAGCAATCTCAAATCTGAAAGACGGTGATAAGGTGCTTATTTTGGAAAGCTGTACACACCATGCAATTGAAGATGATATAGGCAGGGTAAAAATTCCTGCTCTTTTGCGAAAAAAAACAGGAAAAAATCTTATTATAGAAAACTTTGCAGGTCATGATTTTCCGGACATAAGCAGTTACAAACTGATAATCCACTGCGGCGCCTGTATGACAAACCGGCGGGAAATCCTTTCAAGAATTTTAAAAGCAAATGAAGCCGGAATACCCGTAACAAATTACGGCATTACAATCTCTTACTGCCTGGGAATTCTTGACAGAGCAATGCGAATATTCAGTTAAATCTATCTATTTGCAGGTTTTCTTGCCATCCCAGCTCAAATCACTACAGTGGAGGTAATCCTGATTTTCATTATATAAAACCCACGCGGTACAGCCTCTGCCTTCATGTGTTTTTGCATCTTTACAGCTATTTGTAAAACTGTAACTGCCTCCTTCTTCCATTTGAGAGCCGGCAGGAACTATACGCGTTTTTGTTATATAAAAGGTAAATGTATCTTTTCCCATAGTATTTGGAGGTTGTTTACCGTTCACATCAATTCTATAAACTCCACAAACGTCCTTAATCTGACCATATTGCGCTGTACAGCTTGGACTAGCCACAAGAGTTAAAATCTGAGAACCGTCTGCCAGCAAAGCTTTTGAATATATCTTTCTGCTTTCGGAGTCAAATGCGGGACGTCCATGCAACCCTTTCGTATCAACCCAGCATCCTTCTGATTTAGTGCCGCAATATTTTGTAATTTTTAAATAATCTTTCATATGGTAAAGGAAATTGTTAACATCATTAATATCATCTACATCCTGATCAGTATTAATATCATTAACCAGCCCCCACTGATCAGGTGTACCCTTATCTCTGACTGCCATAAGATAAGCCTGCTGCATTATAGAGTAACTCTTTTTCAATTTTGATACCATGACCTTTTCGTTATTCTTCTGATTAAGTGTTGGCAAAGTCATTGCTGCAACCACTCCTATTATACCTAAGGTTATCAACACCTCGGCTAAAGTGAATCCATTTTTCATACCTGCGATTTCCTTTCTTATTTCTATTATATATTATAACTTATATTTTTTCAATCTTTAACTTATATTCATCTAAATTCTTTTCACTAAAAAATCAGCCATATTCCCGTTGTGGCTGACTTCGCTCTCGTTTTTTCGCAGGTATTTCGCTAAGATTAGGTTGCCCCCCCCCCGAAAAGTCTTGCTATTACTGTGTTTTCCATACTTAATCCTCCTTTTTTAGTTGTAATGTTGATTTTTATTTTTTAAGAAAAAATATTTATTGTTTATTTTAATGTGCTGGTGTCTGCTTTTTACTTCCGGTATGTGTATATGTTTTCGAAACGTTAGCGGTGCCTGAGGCACGACAATACCGGGTTTACGAAAATCCTATCAGGTTTATTGTGCGGAAGCGTGTTTGAGAAAAGATATACACATACTGAAAGAATTGACAGTCCACTGTATTGTTTTTATTATAACATTTTTAATACAGCTTTGCAAGATAACATAACTTGCCATATTAGACGGAATACGCTAAAATAAGAGTATAATTGAGAGGATAATAATGAAAATAACAGTATGTATGGGAAGTTCCTGCTTTGCACGAGGAAATGACCAAAATCTCGAATTTATTGAAAAATATATAAAAGAAAATGGTTTAGAAGCAGAAATTGAATTGGCAGGAAACCGCTGTGAAGGTAAATGTGCAACAGGACCTAATATAATAATTGACGGTGTAGAATATACTGAAATGAATGAAGAAAAACTGGAAAAAATTCTGAAATCTACCGCCAAATAATTATTTTAATTTCTGCATAATTTGATAAACAAAAAAAGGAGTTTGAAAAAAGATGAATAACCAATATCCTGTCTACACGCTGTCAAATGAATGCCATGACTGCTACAGGTGCGTCAGGGAGTGTCTTGTAAAAGCTATCAAAATTGAAAACGGACACGCTTCTGTTATTCCTGAAAAATGTATAGCATGCGGACACTGTGTAAAAGCTTGCCCTTCAAATGCAAAGCGTGTGCGCGTTGATATTGATAAAGCAAAAAACTTAATCCTTGCCCAAAAAGATGTTTATGTATCGCTTGCGCCAAGCTGGAGCGGAGTATTTGAATATTCGCCTGAAAAAATGATCTCATTATTAAAAAAGCTTGGATTTAAAGATGTATCTGAAACAGCGCTTGGGGCACAGGAAGTTTCAATTAAAACAGCACAAATGCTTAATGAAGCAGAAAAAGGACTGTTTATATCAAGTGCCTGCCCTGTAATAGTTGATTTTGTAAGACTATACCACCCGGAATTTACAAAATATATTACACCTCTGGGCTCTCCTGCCATGACACATGCAAAGATGCTTAGAGAAAAATACGGTGATGATATAGCAATTGTATTCATCGGTCCTTGCATTGGAAAGAAAAATGAAGTTAAATACAGCGGCTTATTCGATGTTGCCCTTACTTTTGAAGAGTTAAAAGTTTGGTTTCATGACGAAATAGTAGACACATCAACAGTTCCTGTAGATCCGCAGAACAAATTTGTGCCTAATACGGCATATGAAGGAGCTTTATATCCTATTGACGGCGGAATGAATGAAACAATAAAAAGAATTGGTATAAAAAAAGAAGTCCAGCTTATGGACATTGCAGGCTTGGAATCCTTTGACAAGGCTCTGCATAAACTTAATCCTGAAAAACTCGACCGGGTAATATTTGTAGAAGCTCTGTCATGCGAAGGCGGCTGCGTTGCAGGACCTTGTATTTCTACAGAAAAAGCAGGTATCAGCGTTGTATCAGATGTGCTGACAAAGGTAAAAGACAGAGAAGTCATTCCTAAAGCTCCGTCAATAGTCGTTCCTTATGAAATACATGAAAAGAAAATAGTTAACTCACAGTATCCGATAGAAGATATTTTGAAAACACTAAAGAAAATAGGCAAACACACAGTTGATGATGAGTTAAACTGCGGAGGATGCGGCTATGCAACCTGCCGAGATCTGGCAAAAGCACTTCTGGACGGAGATGCTGAAACATCAATGTGTGTTTCATATATGAGAAAAATAGCAATGAGGAAGGCTGCCGCACTTGTACGTTGTATGCCTGCAGCTGTTGTTATGGTTGACAGCAGTATGAATATTATCGAAGCCAACGAAAGTTTTATGAAAATGTTTACCGGCGACATGTATGACATATTCAAAGCAAGACCGGAAGGGCTTACCGGAGCAGCATTAGACAGAATAATAGATTTTTCCGACTTATTTAAAACTATTTTAAAATCCGGAAAAGATCTGCACAAGGAACGTTATGCAGTAAAAAACCGTCTATATGATATAAGCGTGTTTACAATTGAAGAAAATGAGATTGTAGGTGCAGTTATTTCTGACGTAACCCAATCTGAAACCAATAGAGAAAAAATTTCCCAAAAAGCACACGAGGTTATCTCCAAAAATATTTCAATTGTTCAGGAAATTGCCTGTCTGCTAGGGGAACACATGGTAGAAACCGAAACACTTCTAAGCTCTATCGCAAATGACTTTGAAGATAAAGAAGATGAACAAAAAGACGGGGAGTAAAATCTGAATGTTTATAGATATTGATTGCAGTCAGATGAAAAAATATAATCAGAATGCTTACGGAGATTACTTTGTTTCCAAGAGGTATCCTGATGAATCACGTCTTATAGCAGTACTCTCAGATGGGCTCGGGAGCGGGATAAAAGCTAACATCCTCTCCTGTATGACAGCTACAATGCTTCTTAGATTTATCGAAAATCAGCAGATTCCGATAAGACAGGCTGCCGAAATCATCATGAACTCGCTTCCTGTATGTAAAGTAAGAAGAATAAGTTATTCCACATTCTCTGCAATTGATGTAAACGATGATGGAAATGCAAAAATAGTAGAAGAAGGTAATCCGCAGTTTCTATGGATTAGAGATAACGAAATAATGGAACCTGCTTTTGAAACTATCCAGTCAAAAACATTTAAAAACCGAAAGCTGAAAATCTACAAACCTAAACTGAAACTGGGCGACCGTTTGATTTTCTGCTCAGACGGAGTAACACAGGCTGGTCTTGGCGGCGGAAGGCTAAAACTCGGATTGAGAAGAGAAGGTTTAATAGTTCTTGTAAAAGACAAACTTGCACAACATCCGGATATTTCAAGTTCCGAACTTTCACAATACATAGTTAACCAGGCGAGAAATATTGAAACAGACAGAAAACCTAAAGATGATATTTCAGCCTGCGTATTATACTTCAGAGAACCTCGTGAAGCTCTTATTTTTACAGGACCTCCTTACCATCAGCAAAAAGACAAAGAATATGCAGAAATGTTTGCAAATTTTAAAGGCAAAAAAGCAATTGCCGGAGGTACAACTGCTAATCTTATTTCACGCGAATTAAACAGACCAATTACAATGGATACAACAATCAGTATCGGCAAACTTCCGGCCTGTTCTTATATGGAAGGGGTTGATCTGGTAACCGAGGGTATTCTTACATTGACAAAAACTTTAGAATACTTAGAAAACGGTACCCCGGATATTGACAACGCAGCCGGAAAGTTGGTAAAATTTTTATTGGATAGCGATTGCATCAATTTTATGGTTGGAGCAAAGCTGAATCAGGCGCATTATGATCCGGCATTACCAATAGAAATAGAAATCCGAAAAAACATTATTAAAAAAATCGCCTGTGTACTTCAAGATAAATATTTCAAAAAAGTAAATGTACAGTATATGTGAGGATAAACCTCGGAAGGGTAAAAAAGATGAACAAAAAAGTTAGTGTTAAGGTATGTTTAGGAACAACATGTTTTGTGATGGGCTCTGCAAATTTACAGGAATTAATTGAAACTGTACCTGCCAAATATGGTGATAAGGTAGAAGTTACAGGAGTTCCTTGTTTAGGTTTATGCTCAATTGACTGGGAATTTTCAAAAGCTCCTTATGTAAAAGTTGATGAAGATGTAATTAAAGAAGCTACTGTAGAAAAAGTTTTGAAGGCAATCGATGAAAAGCTTGCCGTACAATAGATTTATGTGGTACGAAAATAAATAGAATGGAAACGAGAGAATGGCAATTAACACCCCAAAACAAACATCACATTTAAAAAGAGAAATATTAGTAAGACTGATAAAATCTTTTTTAAGTGATAATTTTGAAGAGAATACACGTCTGTTTCCTTACGACAT
>HF989698.1:0-2088 GCA_000431315.1 Brachyspira sp. CAG:484 | reverse complement strand
AATACACGTCTGATTCCTTACGACATGCGCCCGAAAGGTCATGAAGTACCTTACAGATGCTGTATCTATAAAGAACGTGCAATTTTGCGCGACAGAACAATTGCAGGTTTAGGGCTGTCTATTGAAGAAACAGATGACAGCGAACTGCTTTCTAATCTTGCAAAAGAAGCATTGGAAAGAAAAGAACCGGAAGAAAATCCTCTTACAGTTCTGACAACTGCCTGCAAAGGATGTGTTCCTGCAAGGATTTATGTAACTGACCTTTGTCAGGGCTGCGTTGCAAGACCTTGTGTTAATACTTGTAAGTTCGGAGCAATAAGCGTTCAAAACGGCAAATCTGTTATTGATCCTGCAAAATGTAAAAACTGCGGAATGTGTGCTCAGGTTTGTCCTTATCAGGCAATCCAGAAAATCATAGTTCCTTGTGAAAATGCCTGCCCTGTTGGCGCTATCGCAAAAGGTGAAGATGGACACGCACAGATAGATTTTTCAAAATGTATTTCATGCGGAAAATGCGTTTCAGCCTGTCCTTTCGGTGCAGTACATGAAAAAAGTCAGATTATTGATGTTTTGAAAGCAATCAAAGCAGGCAAAAAAGTAATTGCAATGATTGCACCTGCAATGATGGGACAATTACCTTGCACGCCAAAACAGCTGAAAGAAGCAATTCAAAAATTAGGATTTGCAGATGTTTATGAAGTTGCTCAAGGTGCTGACGTTACAACAAAAACTGAAGCGGCAGAATTTGAGGAAAGACTTGAACATGGTGCAGAATTTATGACAACATCATGCTGTGCAGGTTATAATGAGCTCGTTGAAAAACATATTCCGGAATTAAAGCCTTTCCGTTCTGATACAAAAACACCTTTGTATTACACTGCGGAAATTGTAAAAAAAGAACAACCGGATGCAATAACAGTATTTTTCAGCCCTTGTGTTGCCAAAAGACGTGAAGCACTTCAAAATCCAAATGTGGATTATGTATTGAATTACGAAGAAGTCGGAGCGTGGTTCATTGCACTAAATATTCAGGTTGCAGAATGCGGAGAAAGTGAATTTAAGACAGAAGCGTCTGCAGAAGCAAGAAATTACTGTGTAACAGGCGGAGTTGCAAAAGCAGTACAAACATTGCTTCCGGAAGAAATTCCTGCGCATCCTGTTATCATTGACGGCTTGAATAAACAGACAATCCGCGATCTTAAAAAATATGCTAAAAACGGTATGTGCGATTTAGGCAACCTTATCGAAGTTATGGCTTGTACAGGAGGATGTTTAGGCGGTAATGCTACAGTAAACGCATTAAGACCGGCATTAAAGCAGGTTACGAATTACGTAAATGAAAGCGAATCGCTTAAAGATACAGTAAAAGCCGAAAAATAAAATTAACATCATAAAAAAATAACCCCTCTCATTAATTCATTGAGAGGGGTTTATAACAAACTTATTAATTTACTTTGTACGGGTAATCATCCGGAATTTTCCAGCCATTACGTCTTATCATTTCAACACACCTTGACGGGTATTGAATACAACGCTGCTTAATTTCTTCATCAGAATATATCCTTAATCCATCAAATGGTTCAACGCCATCACTATCCTGATTTTCTCTGGTTCGTCGTATTTCAAAAACAAACAGTTTACGCCCGTATAAAATTTTATCATCAGTCGCTCCTCCACTCATAAGAGCATCATAAGCCTTATAATGTTTCTGGGCTTTTACCATATATGTAAAAACTCTTCCGTAAGAAAAGACCGCCATATCACCTGATGGCAAATAAATTCCGACAAATCTTTCATCATTATTTTTTGAAATCATTCCATTGCTAATTGTATTATAATAACCGCATTCCCAACGGATTGTTTTTAAGTAGTTTGCCAAATACTTTTTATAAAATTCACAGGAGTTGTCTGTATATTCCCAGTATTGTTGTTCACCGTTCTGGAGTTCTGAGGCTTTAAATGCCTGATTTATTGTGGTATAAAATCTGGCAAGACCTGTTTCTAAAACCTTTTCCCTATGTTGTTGTATAACTGTCGGCAAAGTCATTGCTGCAACAACACCTATTATACCTAAGGTTATCAATACCT
>HF989697.1:39300-64788 GCA_000431315.1 Brachyspira sp. CAG:484 | reverse complement strand
GATGTGACTATATGTATCATGTGCGGGTGCGTGTCCGAGAAAATAAATATTTTTCTTATTTGTTTTTATCGCATCCGCTTAGTATAAGCGAGAGCACAGCGGAAGCATGTTTGAGAAAACATTTATAGCTTTTCTAGCATGTTTTCATCTGCTTTTTTTATTATAAGGTATTTTTATAAATATTTCAATAATTAAGAAAAACGAGCCCAAGAATGGACTCGTCTTTCAAATTTAAACTGTTGTAATAAAATTATTCAATAATTTTGTCTACAACACCGGCACCAACTGTGTGACCGCCTTCACGAATTGCAAATCTCATACCTTCTTCGATAGCTACAGGAGCGATAAGTTCAACTTCCATAACTACGTTATCACCAGGCATTACCATTTGACCATCAAATTTAATTGAACCAGTTACGTCAGTTGTTCTGATGTAGAACTGAGGTCTGTAACCAGGGAAGAATGGAGTATGACGTCCGCCTTCTTCTTTAGTCAATACGTAAACGTTAGCAGTGAATTTAGTGTGTGGGTGAATTGTACCTGGTTTAGCAAGTACTTGACCACGTTGAATATCAGTTTTATCGATACCACGAAGCAATGCACCAATGTTGTCACCAGCTTGACCTTGGTCAAGTGATTTTCTGAACATTTCAACACCGGTAACAGTTGTTTTCTTAGTTTCGCCAAGACCAACTAATTCAACTTCATCACCAACTTTAACAATACCACGTTCAACTCTACCAGTTGCAACTGTACCACGACCTGTGATAGAGAATACGTCTTCAACCGGCATCAAGAATGGTTTGTCTAAATCACGTTCAGGAGTTGGGAAGTAAGAATCGATAGCATCCATCAATTCCCAAATTTTATCAACCCATTTATCTTCGCCGCGTTTAATAGCAGAGTTAGCTTGAGCAGCTTCTAAAGCTTTCAAAGCTGAACCATGGATGAATGGAATGTTGTCACCGTCGAATTCGTAAGAAGAAAGAAGTTCTCTAACTTCCATTTCAACGAGTTCTAACAATTCAGGGTCATCAACCATATCACATTTATTTAAGAATACAACCAAGTTAGGAACACCAACCTGTCTGGCAAGAAGGATGTGTTCACGAGTTTGAGGCATTGCACCGTCAGTAGCAGCAACAACAAGGATTGCGCCGTCCATCTGAGCTGCACCTGTAATCATGTTTTTAACATAGTCAGCGTGACCCGGGCAGTCAACGTGTGCATAGTGTCTGTTTTCAGTTTCATATTCTACGTGAGCTGTAGAGATGGTTATACCTCTTGCTCTTTCTTCAGGAGCTGCGTCGATTTCATCGAATTTTTTCAATGCAGCTTGACCTGCAGCAGCCAATACAGCAGTAATAGCAGCTGTTAATGTTGTTTTACCGTGGTCAACGTGGCCGATTGTACCTACGTTAACGTGCGGTTTCGTACGTTCATACTTTTCACGTGCCATGAGATTAATCTCCTTTTTTTCTAGTTATACTACAATACTAATTTGGTATTTAAGCCATATTATCATAATATGTGCTCAAAGTTTTTTGTCAACTTAATTGCCGAAAATTATGACTTCCAAATCTCATTATTATGCCAATTCAAAAATTTTCAAGGATAGAAATTTAGAGCATTATTATTTTCTTTTATGTTTCATAGCTTTTTTCTGCATGCCCTTTTGCTGATAATCATTTGTCTTACCTAAATTTTTTACAGCAGCATCCACATCTTCTATAGATGAACCATGCAGCGGGAGTTTTTGGTAACGTTTAAAACCAAAACGTTTTAACATTCCTTCTATAAAGCCGTCGTATGCTTCTTTTACTGAAATTCTGCCATTACCTTTCCCTGTATTTGGGATCTGAAAAGCCGTAATTTTATCGAGGTGTTTCATTAACTCCGGTTTTAAATTCTCTCGTTTGAACCTTGTAACCCCGGGCTGTGTCATCGGGAATCTGTAACTTGATGTGAAATTAATATTATTCTGCATTTTACCCTCCTGTTTAGGGTTTAAAAAACAAACAAAACTTATTTTGCGGGAAATATTGTAAATATTAAATTATATTAATAAAAAAAGACCGCTATATAGCGGTCTTTTTCTATGATAGCAAAAACTATTCTTCTGTTTCTTCAGCATCTTCAACAGCTTCTTCCTGCGGAATATCCTCTTCATCCAGAGCCTGCTGGTTCATTTCTTCCTCAATTTCCTGCTGAAGCTCGTCATTAGTGTCATCTTCTTCAACTTCTTCAGGAGCTTCTTCATAATTTTGGAAATTAGCAGCTTCGGCTTTTTCCATCTGTGATACGCTCTTGATGTCTATTTTCCAGCCGGTAAGTTTATGAGCAAGTCTTACGTTTTGCCCTTCTCTGCCTATAGCAAGTGACAATTGATCATCAGGAACAACAACCATTGCTTCATGTGAATATTCATCATCAGCAAGTATATCAACAGAAACAACTCTTGCCGGAGATAATGCGTTAACAATGTATTCTACAGGATCTTCAGAATATCTTACAATATCAATTTTTTCATTTTTCAGTTCTGAAACAATTGTCTGAATTCTGCTGCCGCGAGGTCCGATACAAGCACCTACACTGTCAACCTCAGGGTCATTTGACCATACTGCAATTTTTGTTCTGTAGCCAGCTTCTCTGGATATAGATTTAATTTCAACAATTCCATCTTCAATTTCAGGAACTTCAAGTTCAAACAGTTCTCTGACAATTTCTGCATGGGCATGAGATACAATTACTTGCGGAAGTCTGGTTGTTTCTTTTACATTAAGAACAAAAACTCTGATTCTGTTGCCCGGTTTGTAGTACTCGCCAGGAATTTGTTCTTTCTGAGGCATAATAGCATCAGTTTTACCAATATTTACAATAACATTACGATTTTCAACACGCTGGATTATACCGGTTGTAAGAGTTCCTTTCTTTTCCAAAAACTCATTAAGTACAAGGTTTCTTTCAGCTTCCCTTATTCTTTGTGTGATAACCTGTTTTGCAGCCTGTGCAGCGATACGTCCGAACTGTTCCGGAGTAACTTCAATTTTAACTTCATCGCCGACTTCGACATCTTCATCAATTTCTTTTGCTACGCCAATTGAAATTTGAGTATCTTCTTCACCTTCTTCGACAGATTCAACAACGGTTTTTGTACTAAATACTCCGATTTCACCTGCCTGTTCGTCAAGAATTGCTTCAATATTGGCAGCTTCTTTAACTCTCATGTGCTTTTTATAAGCGGCAACCATAGCATCGCACAATGAAGAAATCAAAATATCTTTTGATATTCCGCGTTCTCTTTCTAATTCCTCACACGCTTCAAATAGCGTTGTACCGATTTTAATCATAATTTTATCCTTTCCGATTAATTATCAATCAATATAAAGCTTGGCAGACTGAATATTTGAGCGGGGTATCAAAAGCTCCTGCCCGTCATCAAATCTGAAAAATCTTAAACCTTCATTCTCATCAAAATCCAGAATTTCGCCTTTAAAAATCTTTTCATTTTCCCCCTCAAGCGGAGTTTTAAGCTTAATGCTGATTCTGCGGCCTTTAAAAATGACAAACTCTTTATCTGATTTAAATTTCCTTTCCAGACCCGGAGAAGAAACTTCCAGATAATATTTTACAGGAATAAGTTCATCTAAAAAGTCACTCACACTCCTTGTTACTTTTTCACAATCATCAAGCGTAACTTCTTTTTCCTTTGAATATAGATATATTCTTAAAAACCATCTGTGATTTTCTTTTATAAATTCTATTTCAATAGGAATATACCCGAATCTCATGGCAGTATTTTCTATTAACGGAGTAATTTTTTCTAAAATTTCATGTCTGTTAATATCCTGCTTCACAATACTACCTTCCTTTACAATTCCGCTTACCTTAGGAGTAAAAAAGAACGGGGGTTCCCGTTCTTTTTTGCGACAATACTGTCTTTCGTTAATATTATAAATTAATGGCTATTAAAAGTAAAGTGCATTGTAAAGTTTTTGAAACTTATTATTTTAACAGATTTGCCATTGCTTCTTCATTTTTCTTTTTCATAAATTCATCTGCATTAGAACGCATTTGCTCCAGACTTCTCTGATTTGAAGCCTCACGGGATTCTGTAAAGGTTATATCTGTGCTTACAGAAGCTCCTTGATATTTTTCACTTGTAGATGCTGAGACCATAGAATTAAAGGTTTTAGCAAGCTCAGAATATTCCTGCTTTAATTCCGTACGTTTAGTATCATCTTTTTCATTCTTTATTTTTTCATCCAGTTTTTTCAAATCATCAAACATGCCGTCTAATTTCTTTTCTTCTTTTTGAAGCATTTTTTCCTGACGTTGTTCGGCATTGTTAATAGTCTGTTCAAGTGTACTCAATTGAGTTGTTTTAGCCTGCTTGTCACTTTGTAATGAAGTCAGAGCTGTTATGTCATTCTCAGCCTGTTTCTGCTTTGCAAGCAATCCGTCTTCACCGTCAAGTTTTTGCTGTGCAGCATCTCTTGTCTGCTCGGCAGTTTTCAATTGGTCTTTCAACTGCTGCAGCGTAGTTTTAGCCTGTTCTAACTGCTGTTCGGCTGCTCTTATTGCTGCATCATTCGGATTTTCGGCAGTTGCCATACTCTGAGCTCTTGCAAGTGCTTGTTCTGCATTACCAACAACAGTTTCCTGTGCAGGAATTCTTGTATTACTCAACAAATCAATTGTTTTGTTTTGATTAGAAACAATACCCTGCTGTTCTGTAACTTGTGCATCAATTTTAGTTTTGTCATTTTTAGCTGTTTGCAGATTTGTTTCAACATTCTTATAATCATCAGAATTCAACAAAGTTTGAAGATCTGACTGCTGTGTTTTGGCTTCGCTTAATGCAGCCTGCAGTTCACTTGTTGTGGTAGCAGTTGCAATACCTCCGACATTACCGGCAAGTGTTTGTGCAGTCTGAATACTTGCAGCTGAAGTTGAAGCAGGAGTTGCTCCGCCACCGCGTTCAGTTCCTCCACTGCCCTGGATAGCTTTTATGCCGCCAAACAGAGTATTAATACCTGATGTAAGCAATGTACAGACATCAGAAAATGACATTCTCTGGTTGTACATATTGCCAAAATCAGTATACCGTCCCTGATATTGAGGAGCAACCGAAACCTGATTAGCCTGAACCATTCGTCTGTAACTTCGTTTGGTTACACCGGTTTGTCCTTCTATATAATGGTCGCCCTGAATTGAGCCCCATGCAGCTGTAGTAGTTCGATCTCGTTTAAAGTCGCTGGCATTCATAAATCTCGTTGCAGGAACAAACGTTGACGAACTGCTTCGGGCTCTGGATGAGAATACAGAGGAACGTGAGCTCGTAGCAATATTACTTGACACAGTGCTCTTCAAACTTGAAGTTTTCGGAGCAGCAGCAGTTTCCTTGGTTCCGAACATTGCCTTTACGGAACCTGCTTTAGCAAAACTCGGCCTGTCGGGTATCTTTCCGAAGCCCGGCTTTACTGAAACTTTAGCTTTGTCTAATGCTACATTCATGCCATGTACTCTCTCTTAAATTTCTTCTTACATATATAAAAACTTTTCAGGTTTGATAATTGCATTAAATCTCCATTTCGTAATATAACTTTACAATCCCTTAATAAAAAATTTTTACAGGCACGTCAATTAACAGTAATTCCTCACCTTAATATTATTATGCCCATATTTTTAGAAAAAAATCACCGGAAGGCATTTTTCAGCTTTACAAACCTTAACCATGCTTGATTTGCCTGAAATCGTTACAGCATGATTTCCTTGAGTTTTTGCAAGTAAATTTTCGATTTTCTTAACAAAAATTAAGTAAACTTTTTTACTATAACTATAATATCTGGAAAGTGTTATATTTACGCTTTATTCAGATTTTTAACAAAACTTATTGTAAAAAGATTGGCATGGAAATCATAAAATAAGTTTATTTTAAGAAAATTTGTTCTATGATGGATTTACATCTTGGGAGGCGGGGTTAGTTAAAACCTTTCCTCAATTTATATCAACCTAAAGAACGATTAAGATATTTCAAATATCGTTTAAAATGTTGATAGAGAAAATAATCTATTATTTATTGGAGGTAGTTAGAGTGTTAGAGCATGGTTATATTCAAATCTATACAGGTGACGGAAAAGGTAAAACAACAGCATCATTAGGCTTGGCACTTCGAGCTCTCGGACATGGATGGAAAGTTCTTATCATCCAGTTTACAAAGGGCGACAGCGCTACTTCATACGGAGAAATCGTAACTTCATCAAAATTTCTTCCTAACTTAGACGTTGTTCAGTTTGGTATGGATAGAGTATGTTATTCACACAATGTTTGTATGGATGACTTTAAAGAAGCAAAAAGAGGCTGGGAGTTTGCAAAAAAAGCTATTAACTCAGGCGAATACCAGTTAATTATCCTGGATGAAATTAATATTTGTACAGCAATGAATATGATTAAGGTAAGTGAAGTTAAGGAAGCTTTATTAAACAAACCTGAAAACCTTGAAATAGTATTAACAGGACGTTATGCACATCCTGAATTAAAAGCAATGGCTCATCTTGTTACAGAAATGAAGCCTATCAAACATTACTTTGATATGGGAGTTATGGCAAGACAGGGCATTGAATATTAGACTTAAGTTAATGTAAATCCTTTTTGTTTCAGAAATGAAATACCGGACCTCTTATTAAGATGTCCGTTTTTTTTTACATTCTATAAGTTCATTTCTTTCTCTTTTACCCGCAATAAAAGAGAAAGAAATGAACCAAAGAAAGAGAAAAACACAAAGAAAACAGCATCGCTAAACAATGCAAAATCAAATGGAAGTAGTTAAATGCTAAAGCATTTAACCGTTTAAGCCTCACTATTGCACAAAATGTGCATGTTGTTCGGCAACCGGACTAATAGTCCGGTAATAAAAACGCGAGCGTGTGCAAAGCACAATAGCGAGCAAATAACTGAAAAGCAAAGCTTTTCAGAATTTCCATTTGGTCTTGCAATGCTATTAGCATTGCTTTTGATAAGCATGTTTTTCTTTTTCGGTTCACTTTTTCTTTTTGCATTGCAACAAAAAGAAAAAGTGAATAATAACTCTGTTTCATGTTAAAATATAAATAAATAAAAATAAAAACAGGGGGAAATATGAAAAGAGCTATTGTTATTGTTATAGATTCTATGGGTATTGGAGCAATGCCGGATTGCAAAGATTTTAAAGACATCCCAGAGTGCAATACATTAAAAAATGTCTGTAAATTTAATAAAGGTCTTAAAGTTCCTAACCTTTCCAAAATGGGGCTTGGAAACATTCAGGATTTTGAAGGCATTGAAAAATCAGAACAGCCAACAGCACAATACGGAACAATGTATGAAAAATCAAAAGGAAAAGATACAACAACCGGACACTGGGAAATTGCCGGACTTATTTCAGAAAAACCATTTGCAACATTCCCTGAAGGTTTTCCTGATGAACTTATTGAAAAATTTATTGAAGAAACAGGTTGCGGCGGAATTTTAGCAAACCGTCCGGCAAGCGGAACCGCCATTATTGAAGAATTGAATGAAGAACATCATAAAACAAAATTCCCTATTATTTATACCTCGGCTGACAGTGTATTTCAAATCGCGCTTGATACCGATTTAATACCTCTCGAAACACTTTACAAATGGTGTGAAATAGCCAGGAAAATTCTTGATGAAGGGGACTACAATGTTTCAAGAGTAATTGCAAGACCTTATAAAATTATTGAGGGTAAACCAACAAGAATTTCAAAGGACAGAAGAGATTACTCTATGGTTCCTAAGCATACTCTGCTAAATGAAATAAAAGATAAAGGCGGAAAAGTTATAGGTATAGGTAAAATTGAAGACATATTTTCAAAGTCCGGCATAACTCATGCTATCCACACAGGTTCTAACAAAGAAGGGCTGGAACTAACACTAAAGGCTATTAAACGGGAACTGGATTTAGGAAAAATTGCATATCCAAATATTAATTGCTGTGCGGATTTTGAATTAATATTCACAAATCTTGTCGATACTGATATGTTATTCGGACATAGAAATGATGCTAAAGGCTATGGCAAAGCAATTGAGGAAATTGACTGTTATCTGAGTGATATTATTCCGGCACTTGATGACAATGACCTGCTAATTATTACAGCAGATCATGGATGTGATCCTACCGTACCGGGTACCGATCATACCAGGGAAATGGTTCCTGTTTTGGTTTATAGCAAGACTAAAGAAGGCAAAGACCTTGGTGAGATTATCGGATTTGATTATATTGCAAAAATTATAAAAGACTGGATATTTTAATTTTTTTGTTTTATAATCTTTTGTGTGAAGATTTTCACAATATGTTGATAAACAAATAAAAGGAGAAAGTAAAATGACAGTAAAAGTTAACGATTCTTGTATCGCATGCGGCGCTTGTGAATCAATCTGCGATGCTGTATTTAAAGTAGAAGATATTGCAGTAGTAGATGAAGCTGCTGTTGCTGATAATATGGATTGCGTTAAGGAAGCTGCTGAAGCTTGCCCTGTTGGCGCTATCGAAGTTGAATAGTTTTTTAACAACTATAAAAAAGAACCTGGATAATTTTGTCCAGGTTCTTTTTTTATAAAGAATATCTTAGCGCTTTACAGTACCGCATGTGAGAATTATTTTTCTTGTTCCATTAGCAATTTCTTTATTAATATCAGCCATCTGCTGCGGGTTTGGAGTTATAGAATTGCCCTCAGCATCAGTGTAACCTGTAATATTGCATACATAGCTGCCGTCATTAACTCTGGGATTGCTGTTGCTTATAACATTATTATTGGAAGTTCCTGTAACAGTTTTCCCTACATACTGCCTTACATATTCTTCAACACCGGTCAGGCGGGTATTTAAGGCATTAATTTTCTGTTCATTTTCAAGTGTCTGCTGTTTTAATTTTGTAACAGTAGACTTTTCAGCACCGTTATTTAGCGATGCAATATATTCAGCCTGAGTTTGCTGTTTTTGCTGATTGTTATGTGAAATAATCGGAGCGGAAGCCAGGATAATAAATGTAATAATTATAAGCCCTATTCCGAGTTCACCGATTGTAAATGCAGATATTCTTCTCATACTCAAAACTCTCCTTATTAATATTAAAGAATTATAACATAAAACATAGCTTTTTTGTTTCCACCAAAAAAACTATTTTAGCAGAAGCAATTATTTAGCTGCAAATGTTTTTATAAAATTATAGGGGATATTTATCAAAATAAAAAGGGGTGAATATGATTAATCTATCAAGGATAATCTATAAGGCTACCGGGATTATGTCAAAAAAACAGATTATGAAAACCTGCGGGAAAATCGGCAATGAGGTTTCTGAAAACTTGCTTAACGGAAATAGCATGAATGCAGAAAAAGTTCAGGAAATACTAGCAAAAAATATAGGCGCGAAAAAGGCTGGTAAAGTACAAATTACGGATGATTTAGAGAGCTTTAAAGCTTTTATGAAAAAAGAACTTGATATTCCGGATGAACTATCAGAGCGATTCTTTTACGGCTCAAAATCTGCAGTCATTCCTGGTCCAAAAACTAACAGCAGTATGCTTAGTTTACGCACCAATTCAATGAAACCTGTGGAAATAGTTAATATAACAACACATGAACTCGAACATGTTCTGAACCAGAGATTAGGTTTTAGAGCACGAATGGAGAAACTTTATACGAAAGTCAGAGGGAAAAAATTCCTTGAAAATTATACTAAAAAATATGGAGAATTACTAAACAAAAAAATATGGATATGCAGGGAAATCTTCTTCTGAAATCTAAAGTAGGCTTAGGTGCTACACATGGCTTTACTTCTTATGAAGCAGGTATAGAGGGGCTGCTTAAACAAACAGGGCTAAAATCAAAAGAAGAATTACATGAAATGATTACAAACCTTATACGCGAAAAAATTCTGCTGCCGGACTGTGATAAACGAAATCTTAAAATATTAAAAGCTTTGAAAGTTATTTTAAAAGATGAATCAAGAGCATACAAAGCCGGAGGAACAGCTGAAAGAAACTACATTAACAGCAAAATCAAAAAATACCAGAACTCGGGCGAACAAGCTTCAATATCAGGAAACATTACAAAATCTGAAATGCTTGCACAGTTATACGATGAAGCAATAGTTATTCTAAAAAAAGAAATAAGACATCAAAAAATAAATAAAGTTAAAAGTTTCTTCGGCCTGAAACCTAAGGATTACCATATTAAACCGGAGCCGCCTACCAGCACTCGCAGGGTCATGACAGAAGAAGAAATTAGGGAAATGGATCTCCCAAAAGAAATTTTAGATGAATTAAATATAAAATAGATAAAAAAATACGGACTCGAAATGAGTCCGTATTTTTAGTTATTGGTTTAAGAACTAAACGCTTGCAACAGCAGAAGCTTGTTTAACAACAGCTTCGAGAGCTTCAAGAGCATCAGCAGGAAGTTTATCCAAGCCGGCTTTTTCAGTTTCTCTGGATTTAACAAATTCAATTCTGTCGTTCATACGAGCAACAAACTGCTGAGCATATTCTTTATTAGAGAAGGAAGCATCAAAACCTTCAATATCCATAATTTGAATATCTGAGAAGTTTTCCCATTTATGGAAGTTTGCACTACCTTCAACAATAGCTTCAATAATACCAAGTGTATGAGCAGGTTTAACTTTAGTACCCATAAATTCACCTGTGTTCAAGATATAACAATCAACACCATCAACGATTAACTGTTTGAATCTTTCGTAATCCATTGAAAGCGGATATACTCTGAACGGGTTAGCATATGGTTCAACAACCAAAGCGTTAGGGTCAACACCGGCAGCAAGTCTTTCTGCAGAAGAACGTTTAGTTGCAAGTGTAGCACCCATAGCAGAACCCAATGAAGCACCTGATAATTTTAATACAGGCGGAATTGTCGGATCTTTCATTAACCAGAAAATAGCGTTGATTGGCTGATCAATTCTGTCAACTCTGTTTGGTGACCAGAGTTTTGATTTAACAGCACGACCATTACCGTTTCTAATATCTTCGGTAATAGAAACAACTTTACCGTCAGCTAACTGGATAGCACCGGCATTCTGCTGTGTAAGGATGTATTTGTTATCATCGCATCCGATAGGATAATCTGCTGTTTTATCAAAGTAAGCAGGTTCAAGAGCGATAGTATATTTATCATGAACATTAATAATAAATGCGTCATCGTGAAGAACAGTAATATTATATTTATTATTGTGTTTTGCGTGTGTAATTGTAGATTTACCTGAACCAGACAAACCAAATACAGCAACCTGGAAGGAGTTGCCGTTATCAAGGTTATAACGTTTCATACCGCCGTGGCATGAAGCGTAACCGTTACGGGCAGCACAGCCCCAGGCAAGAGTCAAAGTACCTTTTTTGTGTTCGCCAAAATATCTCATACCAAGAATAGCTGCACAATTGTGTTCCGGATCAAAGAATGTCAAACCATATGGGAAGTCAGGATGTGACCAGTCAGGATCTGAGAATACAAAAATGTCGCCTTCAGGAAGTTCTCTTGAATCAGCATACATTTGAGCATATTGTTCATTGATATATTGGAAGTTTAACATCCAGGAATACATGATGTTTTCAAAACCTTCCGGAATCATCAAATGAGCTTTAACCATAAAGTCTTCTTCCAACCCAACAACAACTTCTGTTTTATACATTAATCTGTCGCGGGTACCATAGATAGCTTCACGGATAATAGGAAGCAGGTATTTCAAATCGCAGTTAGGTTCACCAACGATTTTTCTTGCAGCAGCGCAGCGTCCAACTACAGTACCATCGTTGAATAATAACTGGTTAGCGCCTTGAGGTAAACCTACTTTTTCAGGTTTGTAAACAGGCATGCCTGTTAATTCAATAGTACCCGGGCTGTTTTTAGCAAGCTTGTAAGCTTCTGAAACAGACTTAACTTCTTCTACATTGTTACCGAAGAATGGGGCTGTAATAGTTGCGCGGGCAGCTGAATAAAGCTTTTTCAATTCTTCAGAATTTGTAAAAAATTCTTTTGTAGCCATATTTTTCTCCTTCTCTTAAACACTCACACAAAGTGCTTATCTACATTAACCTTCTACTTCCTATGCTAGCACAAAAAGAAAAAAACACAATCAGGACATTTTAAACTAATAGTATTACAGGGTAGTTACAAAATAATATATGTGTGCTAATATGTTATTGTAAGTAAATAAGAAGAGGTCTTTGAGGATGAATAAAGTTAAAACATTATCAGCTGCGTTTTTAATAATTTTAGGTCTGGGAATTAATTCATTGACACATGCCCAGCAGACACCGGCAACGCTTAAGAGCCCGGCAATACCTGAAGCTACCAAAGCTATTTCAAACTGTCCGTCAAAAGAATATGAAACTGTAAATCCGGTTGCAATGGTAGAAAACCCTGAGATTTACTTAAATAAAAATGTAAAATTCAAAGCTAAATTTGACAAATTTTCAACGCTTGGTCTTGATTATAAACCGGCATTCAGAAGTTCTGAAAAATATATTTCATTCCTCATCCAGAGAGGTAACATAACAACTCATAACGTACCGCTTTCCGAATTGAAAATATTTCTAACAAGAACAGAAGCGGAAAAACATATTGACCTGAATTCCGGTGATGAAATCGAAGTATCCGGAAAAGTATTCTCCAACGCCTTAGGCGATGTATGGATGGACGCTGAAAATTTCACTGTCATAAGTACAAAAGCAAATAGTGAGGCTAAGTAAAAATTTTAAATATACGGAGTTAAGATTATGGAAACTGAAAATAAAGATAAAAAAGATGTATTTCTGACGATTCATGGACACTTCTACCAGCCGCCGCGCGAAAATCCGTGGCTTGAGGCTATAGAACTACAGGATAGTGCTCTGCCGTTTCATGACTGGAACGAACGAATTAATAAAGAATGCTACAATCCTAATTCAGTATCTAAAATTGTAGACAGCAGAAACCGCATTCTTGATGTTGTAAATAACTATGAACATATGAGTTTCAACTTCGGCCCGACACTTCTTTCCTGGATGGAAAAGTTTGCTCCGCATACTTATGAAAGAATTATCAAGGCTGATATTGAAAGCACTATGGAGCATAATGGACATGGAAATGCTATTGCGCAGGTCTACAACCATATGATTATGCCTCTTGCAAACGAACATGATAAACAAACCCAGGTAAAATGGGGTATAAAAGATTTTGAATACCGCTTCGGAAGAAAACCTGAAGGGATGTGGCTGGCTGAAACTGCTGTTGATGACGATACCCTGAGAGTTTTGGAAGAAAACGGAATAAAATTTACAATTCTCTCACCCTATCAGGCGCTCAAAATCAGAAAAGAGGGAGCAAAAGAATGGCAGGATGTAAGCTGGGGTAATATTGACCCTGCAAGGTCATACAGATATTATATCAAATCCGCTCCGGGTAAATTTATAGATTTGTTCTTCTATGACGGTGCAATTTCTCGATCTGTAGCTTTTGATGAATTGTTAAAAGACGGAAACAAGTTTAGTAAAAGATTAAAAGAAGGCGTATCAGATCTAAGGGATTATCCTCAGCTTGTTAATATCGCAACAGACGGAGAAAGCTACGGTCACCACACTAAATTTGGCGATATGGCTCTTGCATATGTCCTTCAGATAAAAGCAAAAGATGAAGGGTTTAAAATAACAAATTATGCAGAATATCTTGAGAATTACAGAAGCGATTATGAAGCAGATATAAAACAGGCGTCAAGCTGGAGCTGCTTCCACGGCGTCGGCAGATGGAAAGAAGATTGCGGCTGCTCAACAGGCGGACATCCGGGCTGGAATCAGAAGTGGAGAAAACCGCTGAGAGAAGCTTTGGATTATCTTAGAGATGAATTTGCAAAAATATTTGAGGCAGAGGCTCCGAAATATTACAAAAACGGTCCTTGGGAAGTAAGAAACAACTATATCTCAGTAATCCTTGACAGAGGTTCATTAAGTGTTGAAAAATTCCAGCAGGAAAACTTCCTGCCAACTCTTAGCGATGAAGCAAAAGTTAAGGCAATGGAACTCTTAGAAATCCAGCGTCAGGCAATGCTTATGTATACAAGCTGCGGCTGGTTCTTCTCGGAAATTTCATCAATTGAACCTGTTCAGCTTATGAAATATGCGGCAAGGGCAATGCAGCTTGCATCCGGCTTCACAAAGAAACAGCTTGAAAAACACTTCCTTGAAATTCTTTCTGAAGCAAAAAGCAATATACCTGAAATGGGAACAGGTAAAGATATTTTTGAAAGATTTGTTAAACCTTCAATTGTTACCTTAAAACAAATAGCAAGTTTATGGGCAATTTCGTCACTCTATCAGGATTTTGAGGATGAAGAAAATGTATATTGCTATACAGTAACCCGCCACGATTACCAGAAAGTACCAAAAGGCAATTCAAACTTTGTAATCGGGCATATTGAAATACAATCAAAAATCACCCAGCAAAAATCAAATCTTATATTTGCCCTAATACAATATGCCGGCGGAGATTATCATTGTGCATTAAAAGAATTTTCTGATGAAAATGAGTATAACAAAATTAAAAATGAACTGGCAAAAATATTCATGCAAAACCCGCTTACTGAAATTATCAGAGCCCTTGATGAGTATTTCGGCAAAGAATACTTTACATTAAAAGACATCTTTATTGAAGAGAGAAGAAAAATTCTTCAAATTCTCCTAAAAGGTAAAATGGCAAAATTTGCCAAAACATACGAAGAAATGTATGAAGACAGTAAAGGTTCAATATATCATATGCAGAACTTAAGCCTTGCTGTACCTGATGAATTTAAAATTTCGGCAAGTTACGCCCTCAGCCGTAAATTTAATGACTTGATAATGCACTCAGGCGGATTTGTCGACCCTTCAATTGCACAGGAAGCTGTTGCAATAAATTACGAAGCAAAACAAATCGGGATAAAACTTGATAAAACAATTTCTAATAATATTTTTTCAAAAAAGATTACGCAAAATATCAACAGACTTGCATACAGCCTGGAAATTCAGCAGGCAGATGTTATTTTGGAACTTTTTGACCATATTGAAAAACTTGAATTGGAAATTGATATAGCAGAAGCACAAAATACTTATTATTCCAGAATATTCCACAGGATAGGCGAAATAATAGAATTAAGCACACAATCAAAACGCAAAAGTGATAAAAAGCTTGTGCAAATGCTTCTTGATATTGGCGATAAGCTGAATATCAACACAGATTTCTATAGAGCAAAACTTGACAAAATTACAATTTAACAAAAGAATACACCAATAAAAACAACCTCCAACAAGAATAGAGGTTGTTTTTGTTTTCTCAATATGATAAAATTATAAAAAGAAGGAGGTAAATTATGCAAAACACAATTATAGCTGCAAATTCAAAGAGGGGGGGGGGGCTTAGATAACGCCGGCGGGCTTTCTCACGCTTCGGGATTATTCCGGTCCGCGTTTACCTTAGCGGAAGTTTTAATTACTCTTGGTATCATTGGGGTCGTCGCTGCTATGACACTGCCGGCTATAGTTAATAAATACAAAGAACGGGAAACTGTCACAAAAGTCAAAAAGTTTTATTCTGTAATGAATCAAGCACTTTTGCTGGCTATAAAAGACAACGGATATGTTGATGAGTGGAACTTTTTAGAACATGATATAGATACCGGAAGTCAAATAAGCGATAAATTCGCAGGTTATTTTAAACCTTATTTAAAAATTCTTAAAGACTGCGGTCAAAAATCGGGCTGTATTGCTCCGGGAACATATAAACTGCTTGATAATTCTGATTGGAATGACTATAACACATCTTGGTATTACAAAATGATTCTTGCCGACGGGAGTTATATGTGGATGAGAGCTTGTAAAACAGAATGTAATTCAGTAGATGCCGGAACAACAAATGCATGCGGTTTAATCTGGTTCGACATTAATGGTAAAAAAGAGCCTAATATTATAGGAAAAGATGTGTTTGTTTTTGGTATTAAGAAAAACAGCATAATTCCCGACCAAAATAATGACTGTGAGATTGGAAAATCAGGCTGGGGTTGTTCAAAATATATACTGGAACATGATAATATGAATTATCTGCATTAAATAACCTTACCAGTTTTCAGAACCATATTTTTTATAACTTTCAATCATGCCGTAGATTTTATGAACTACGGCATCTATTTTTTGTAAATCTTCCGGCTTTTTCATCTTTGTTCTTAAAAGCTTAAGCTCTAATAAATCCTCTTTAGCCTTTCTAATTTTTTGTTTTGCTTCCTCACGTTTTAAAAACAGCCAAGCCTCAAACCCGCACCCTGGAGGAACAACCGCCCACGGTGTACTCGGACAGTGGCGGCACAATGCAGGGCGTTCTTCATAAATAGAACATTTGTTATCAGAAAGAAGATATTTACACTTATAAAAAGTAAGACTTTCTTTATCAAGGTTTCCCTCAACACAAGAGCGTTGAATAACATTATCAACAACACCAGCGTCAACCTCTCTTGCTTCTTCAAGTGAGGAGTAAGGTTCAAATATTTTCAAAAAGTCTATAGACCCCTGATCACCGGCATCAGCCATACTTTTGAGTTCATCGTAAGTACGGGTTGTCGTTACAACCCGGCAGCATCTACCGCACATATGACACAAGTGCTGCGGACGCTTATCAAGATAACTTTCTTCATAACTCACCATATTTATATTATAAATCGCATGCTTATATAAAAAAACATGTGTTACATTTCTTAAAAAAACACTAAAAAAAGCAATTATTTTTGGGTTTAATACTTTTATATAATAGGTAGTGAAAAGGTAGTATTATATGCAAAGTTATGTGCAACAGGGAAATAATCTTCAGCAGGCTCAGCAGCTTCAACAACAGCGTTATACAACACCTCCTGTGTCTGCGCCGACTGCACCGGCATCAGCTCCAGCAGCTCCGGCTCCGGTTCAATACGTACAACCACAGGTAATGGCAATGCCGCAACAGTATTCACAGCCGGTAATAAACCAGCCTCAGGTTGCAAGCAGCCCTAACCCTAACTATGCAGGGGTTAATATCCAAATATTTAATCCGTCAGTAGGGGTACCTGGTGCAACAACAAATTACAATGTTAACTCCCCGAATTATCAGACCGGAGGGCTGGGACCTTGCTATCCTGCCAATTATTATACGCAGCCGATGGGACAGAATGCAAATAACGTAGTTAACAATACAACTAATAACAAAACAATTAACGAAACAGAAAACAAAGAAACAAATAAAAAAACAGAAAAAAGAAAAATCGTACAATTAACCGACGATTACATAAGGAATTTGGAAAATTATCTCAACAGCCAGGATAAAGAAGTCAGAATGATGGGTGCAAAAGAAGTTGTAGCAAGACTTCAGGAAGATGATTCCAGAAAAAATGACAAAGCATTAACAGCTTTGATAAACAAAATGCTTCAGGATCCGGCACAGCAAATCAGAATAATGGCATTAAGCATGCTTGAATCCAGAACAGTTACAGGAGATGACTACACTGTAGGCGTATTGAAAAATATGCAGAACTCAAAAGAAGGTTACGGACAGGATGCTCTTCAGGCAACAAATATTCTGTTGAAAATGTCAGGTCAGACCGTAGAAAAAGAATTTGAAGTAAAAGATACTCCGAAGAAAGAAACAACAACACAGGCTAAATAACAATGAAAATCTTTTCAGCAATAAAAAATAATTATGGTAAATATCTGGCTAAAGCAGCAGGAGCCGCAGCCGTCGGACTTGTAGCGTATGACGCGCATACAATCGGCAAGCTTAAAGCTGATACTTACTCACAGACAAAAATGGCTGATTACTGTACTAGTACATTTGATAATTCAATGTATTTATCAGAGCCAAGCATTGTCCAGTCAAAGCTGAAAGATAAAATACACCATATGAGAATGGAAAGCAACTTTGGAAATATGTTCAACTCCGCAGTAGGTTATTTCGGCGGAGCGCTCGAAATGATGGTGTCTAATGTTGTACCGCTAGGACTTGGTTTAACAGCATTATGTGCAAGTATTAAAAAACATCCGGCTATTGTAAAATGGAGCGGTATCGGGCTGGCAGCCTATGCAGGCGTCAAATTTGTAAGAGATATTCTTGGTTTTGGGCAAAAACACTATTTAAATTCCAGATATAAATAGACTTACTTTTGACTTTCCAGGTATTTCTTATATAAATCAGGACGTTTCTGTTTTGTGCGTTCTAAAGATTGCTCCATCCTAAACTGTGCAATATCCTTATGGTTGCCGTTAAGAAGCACTTCAGGAACTTTCAGTCCTCTGTATTCGCGGGGTTTTGTATAATGAGGATATTCAATTAACCCGTTTGAAAAGCTGTCCTCATCAGCAGATTCTATTTTACCCAGAGTACCTTCAAGTTTACGGCTCACAGCATCAATAAGACAAAGAGCAGGAAGCTCGCCGCCTGTCAATACAAAATCACCTATAGAAATTTCAAGCGGTTTAATTATTTCTCTGATACGTTCGTCAAAACCTTCATAGTGACCGCACATCATAACAATCTGGTCATATCCGGCAAGTTCGTTTACAAGCGCATCGTCTAAAGGTCTACCCTGAGGAGAAAGCATAACTGTTATGGATTTCTCACAACGGGCAACACTTTCATAAGCATCCACATAAGGCTGAGCCATCAAAACCATTCCTGCACCGCCGCCGTATGGGGTATCATCAACTTTTTTATGTTTGTCAAGAGTAAATTCCCTCGGATTAATAGTATTAACACTAACAATGCCGTTTTCAACAGCCCGTTTGAGAATACTAAAACTGCAATAATTCTCAACCATTTCGGGGAAAAGCGTCATAACATCAAACTTCATTCCAGCAGCCCCTCAAGATTGTTTATTGTAATCTTCTTATCTTTTATGCTCACATTTGTGACAATAGCTTTCACAAAAGGCACAAGGGAAATTTTTTTTGAATTAGTTTTTACAGAAAGTAAATCTGTAGCGCCGTTATTAGATACACCTACAACAAAGCCAAGTTTGTTATCTTCTGCATCATAAACACTTAACCCGACAAGTTCATCAATCAGAAACTCATCTTCTTCAAGCTTTTCTCTTATCGTAGCTTCTTCAACAAACAAAAGTTCGCCCTTATAAGGTAAAAGTTCGTCAATTGCATTTATGCCCTCAAATTTCATAATAGCAAAATTCTTATGAATACGGCTTTTTATGATTGTTAAAGGCTTATATTCATTGCCTGTCTTAACAAAAACTTCATTCAAACTGAGTAAAAAATCCTGCTGATTCTTTGAAAACCCAACCCGGGCTTCACCCTGAATACCATGAAAATTTAGGATTTTACCGACTGAAATGAATTTACTCATTATTCTTCAGGCTCTTCAACCTTCTTTGGTTTTCTTCCGCGTTTAGGTTTTTCAGCAGGAGCATCAGTCTTTTCCTCTGCTTTTGGAGTTTCTTCTACAGGAGCAGCTTCTGCTGTATTCTGATTTTTAAACTCTTCAGGGCAATCTTCTCTATCCTGGTTCCAGCGCTGAAGCCCCATTTGTGAACGGATTAAACCAATACCAACGTGAACTCTCCACTCATCCATTTTCAATTGAGCTGCAATTATTTTGTGGCATCCAATAGGCGGAAGCGGAAGCAGCGGTTCATATAAATTTTTTATAGCAAAAAGCTGGTCCGGTGATATTGCAAGTTTACGTTTTGGGAACGGAAGTTTCGGAAGCATCATCTTTTGTCTGATTAAGTTAATGCCGAAGAATACTTTTCTTGGTTCCAAAGATATTTTTTCACCGATAACTTCATGAGCATCCGGATTTGGCAGCGGAAGCATAGGTTTATAGAGCAATTCAATTTGTTCAAGCTGTTCTTTGCTTACCAGAAGCTGCTTAGGAGCTTTGTTCCTGTTCATCTGAGGACGTTTCTGGAAACCGCGGTTATCGCGTCTAAATCCGCCCTGTTGCGGACGATTTTGGTTATAACCTCTGTTATCACGCCTGAAATTCCCCTGCTGCGGTCTATTCTGGTTATAATTTCTGTTATATCCGCCGCCTTGATTATTGCGGTATCCGCCTTGCTGGGAACGGTTTTGATTGTAGTTTCTATTGTAACCGCCCTGATTACTTCTGTATCCATCCTGCTGCGGGCGGCTATAACCCTGATTATAAGAACGCTGTGGTCTTTGCGGACGCCCTTCGCCTGCACTGTAACTACTATAGAATTGCGGCTGGGTTTCTGTACTATATCCGTTTAACGGTTCCGATGGAGCTGAAACCTGCGGCTGAGAAGCCGCACCATCTGCTGAAGATTCTGATGGAGGGTTAATCATCATCTTTTTATCAGGATACAAACAATCCGGACAGATAACTCTCTTGGGGTTCTTTGTCTCAAATTCACGACCGCATTTGACGCACTTGTTTACATACATATTTAAAGCCTCTTAATTAAAAAATAATTTCATAAACATAAAATAACAACTAGTTTTTAAATTTTAAATTATTACTCCTCGGTAATATAAATTCATTCAATATACTTAATATTAATACTATAACATAAAAAGTAAATATTCGCAAGTAGATTTCTTAAAATAAATAATTATTTTTCAAGCATAAAGGTAACCGGTCCGTCGTTTATAAGCGCAACATCCATCATTGCGCGGAATTTACCTGTTTCAACCTTCAAACCGGAGTTTTTTATATTATTTACAAACTCTTCATAAAGCTGGTTTGCTCTATCAGGCGGCGCAGCTTTATCAAAGGATGGTCTTGTTCCTTTTTTACAATCCCCGCACAGTGTAAACTGTGATACAACAAGGACTTCACCTTTTATATCCTGAACAGACAAATTCATCTTGTCATTTTCATCTTCAAAAATCCTTAAATTCATGACTTTTTGTGCAAGCTTTTCAGCATTTTCACTGCCGTCAGATTTTTCAACACCGAGCAGAACAAGAAGCCCTGCATCGATTTTTGAATAAAGTACGCCGTCAATTGTAACTGACGCCTCTTTAACTCTTTGTATTAATGCTTTCATAGATATTCCTTTGTTTTCGTCTAATCCGTCGTTGCAGCATTTCACCGGTTATACGCCGCAGCGCAGCTGCTAAACTTTTTTAACGCCGTTATAAAATTCCGTTCTAAATCCTAATCGCGGAAAATTCCCGGACAGTTGAAATTTACTAAAATTAGTTTATAATTATAAAGTAGCACAAAAGAGGAGGATAGTCATGCAAAACACAATTATAGCTGCAAATTCAAAGAAGGGGGGGGGGCTTAGATAGTGCCGGCGGGCTTTTTCACGCTTCGGGATTATTCCGGTCCGCGTTTACCTTAGCGGAAGTTTTAATTACTTTAGGTATTATTGGGGTCGTCGCTGCTATGACATTACCAACACTGGTGCAAAATCATAGGAATAAGGTAGTAGAAACCAGATTGGCAAAATTTTATTCAACCTTTAATAATGCAATCAGAATGGCTGAAGTTCAATATGGCGATAGAAAAATTTGGTACAGTGATACCGGCGGAGTTGATTTGGATGAAGAAGGAAAACCAATTGAAGGCACTGCCAAAATTGATGAATGGTTTCAAAAATACTTCTCAAATCTTATAGTTATAAAAAAAGTTATTAAAACAAACGGAGTGCTAAGATATTATTTAAGCGATGGCTCCAGTTTTCAATTTGGAAACGATGATACTGTTTTAACTTCAAGAGAAATCGTATTTTTCACCGGGCATCCCGATAAATGCCCTCAAGATGGATATGGAATTTGTAAGTTTCAATTTGAATACTATCCGATAGACAGCAGCACAGGTTGGAAATACCTTTACAACAAAGGGCTTGAACCTGTAAAAGTGGGTTGGGACGGAAACCGAAATACACTCTTAAATGATTCAAGAATAGGCTGCAATACAAAAGCAAGAGATGGAGCCAAATACTGTACAGCTATTATCCAGCTAAATAACTGGATAATCCCTGAAGACTACCCGTTCAAGGTCAGATATTAACTATTAATCTTCCCTTTTAACTGACCGCAGGCCGCATCAATATCAGCTCCGCGCTCAAGACGGACGGTAACCTTTTTGCCGGAATGTTCCAGGAGATATTTAAATTTCATAACAGAATTGTTAGACGGCCGCTGGTAATCATTCTCTGCGGTCGGATTATAAGGAATTAAATTTATATTACACTTTATATCCTGAAGATAATGTGCAAGTTCTTTTGCAGCCTGAACAGTATCATTCAGATCTTTTATCAGCAGATATTCAATTGTAATTCTTCTGCCGGTCTTATCTACATAATTTTTCAGAGCTCTGTGCAAGTCATCCATGTTATATTTATTTTCAATTTTCATAAGACGGCTGCGAATATCATGATTTGGAGCATGCAGAGAAACTGCTAAAGTTGACTGCATATCAAGTTCAGCCAGTTTATTTATTTGCGGTATTATTCCGCTGGTAGAAACAGTAAGCCTGCGCGCGCCTATTTGAAAGTTTTCATTGAAGATTTCCATAGCCTTTAAAACATTATCAAGGTTTAACAGCGGCTCTCCCTGTCCCATAAAAACTACGTTTGTTACTTTTAAGCCTGTATCTCGCTGAATTGTTAGAACCTGCTCAATAATTTCTTTATAAGACAGATTTCTAATAAAGCCACGCTTTCCGGTTGCACAGAATGAGCAATTAACTGCACACCCGACCTGTGAGCTTACACATGCCGTAAGGTTGGCTCTGTTGTCAAAACGCATAAGAACAGTTTCAACACACTCACCATCAGGATATTCAAGAAGATATTTTATCGTTCCGTCTGAACTAACCTGTTTAACTTTAATTTTCACATCCGAAACGCATGCAGCTTTTTTTAATTCTTCCCTGAATTTTACAGACAAATCAGTCATATCATCAATATCTTTAACAGATTTTAGGTAAATCCAGTTATGAATTTGCCGCGCTCTGAATTTTGACGCTTTTAACTCATCAGTTATTTCTTCTATTTCCTTTAGGCTAAGACCTGATAAAATTTTCATACAATCCCTTTTACCTTAAACTTAATTTAATCTTATCAATATAATACTCAATAATTTCTACCATGGAATGAAGCATAAGTGTAACAGGTTCAACTTCTTCTTTCCATTTCTTATATCCGCACGCTTTTGGAAGAATGCTCAGCGGATTATCAGGGAAGTCCCGGCATATTTGAGGGCGGTTCTCATAATCAGAGCACCGCTTGTCGGCTGTTAATTTTGGACAATGATAAAAATAAACCTTATCTTCCTTTGCTTCATCAAGCATTGCTATATATTCCGGATAAACCTTCCTAGCTTCTTCCTTTGATTTATAAGGTATAAACACGCTCAAAAACTGTGATGCAAAATTATCTCCCTGCTCTGCCTTTTGCTTAAGCTCTACGGGAGAAAATTCGCTACAGGCAAGATTACAACAGGTTGCACAGCCAACACAGCTAAAATTATTTCTATAAGCAAGAATTTCCTGAAATTTACGATAAATTTCTTTTGAAATATCATTCTCAAGCATATCAAGCACCTGCCGCTGCCATTGTCTGCCTTTACTACCTGCATCATAACAGTCAAAGACGTCGCCGGACAAATTGTCAGGTTTGATTTCATCAACACGTGTTTGAATTTCTTCTACAGATTTTTCAAAAATTTCACGATATTTCTTGCGTAAATCATCTACGGATGAGCTCAGGTTGTTCATACCAAAATAATATCACAAAACGAACTCTATTCAACAGGCTTCTTGCCAAACAAAGCATTATATGTATATGCCAGCTTTTGGTCAATCATATTCTTTTCAGATTTTCCTAACGCAATGGAGTTTGACATAAAATCATATGCACTGATTTTACCGTTTAAACCGTTAGACTTGCCATCTTCGGTACCGAAATCTATTGCATGAAGGTATGAAGACATTTCTTCATGGTCAATACTTCCGTCCTTATTTAAATCAAGATGTTTAAACGCATTTGATGGTAACTGAGCGGCTTCAGGGTCATCTTTGAGAATTTCCGGTTTCATTGTTTCTTCAAATTTTGTATATTCATCCTGGCTTAAAACACCATCACCGTTGCCGTAAGTTTTATCTATATATGTTGTGTATGCTTTGCCTAAGGTTTTAATATTTGTTTTATATTGGGTATCAAGTTGTTGTTTTTCCGCATCTGTTTTATCTTTTTTACCAGCTAATGCCCTCCAGTTATCGTCTGTAATCTGGAGCTCAACATCTTCGTTAATTAAATCAACATCATCAAGATTTGGCATCGCTTTAAAAGTTTCAGCCATTTCTTTTCCCTTCTGTAAAAGCTGGGCTTCTCCTGTTTCCTTTACCTGTTGTGCTGAAGAAACAGGCTGCGCTGGTGCAGGAGTTTCAACTTTTGTTGTCACAGCAACAGGCTTAGCAGCTTCGGGAGCGCTTACAGAAGGTGAACTAGCTTCAGGTTTTGAAGTATTATGCTGTGTAGGTTCATCCTTCTTTACTTCCTGAGGCTTGCCTGTTAAAAGTTCTTTAATTTTGCTCCATATACTTTCATCAAAATTCAACTGTTGATTTGGTTTTACCTGAAAGTCAGTTTTCCATGAAGCTTTATTATTTATATTATTAACATTATTACCGCCTGTAAATATACTATCTTTACCTTCAGCCTTATTTTGCTGATTATTTTGGTCGACAAGTGTCATAACCTTAGTCCATGTTGACAGGTTAATCTTTTTGCAGTCTGCGCTGCTAAGCCCCAAATTCGAAGCTATAGCCTGTGTTATCCCCTGTCCATTGCCGACTGATATATTTACCATGAATAAATCCTCGTAAGTACTCTATAAATATAAAGATGTATTACGAGGAAAAATTTACTCAATTAAAGCAATTATTACAAATTGTAAAAATTTTCCAGTAATTAAACAAAAATAAATTATTACAAACGTATGATAACGTTAAAGGAATTAATATTTCATATGAAAATTGGTGCTGTTTACAATACATATTTTACCGAGAATACAAATAAAATAAAACAAAAAAATTCAGATACATCAAAGAATATCCCAACAACCGCAAAAGCAGTTCTAGGCGGGGTGCTCCTTGCAGGCGGCGCATTAGCAGCCTATTATATAACAAAAAATAAAAACGCGGCTAACAAAACTATTCAAAATATAGAACAAAAACTTCCTATAAAACCTGAAGATACAAAAGCATTAACGCCGTTTGATAAAATTGTTGAAAGAGCAAAAACATCCTTTGATAATCTTTTATCTGATTACGAAATACCTCTTGAGGAAACAAAAACACTTCCAAATGGAGATATAAAATTAAAATATAAAGGCACAAAAGATGATGGAAGAGAGATAAAAGAGCTCTTAATATTTGATAAAGACAAAAACTTAAAATTATACAAATCCGACATATTAACACTAGAAAAAAATAATGCAGGCATACCACTCGTGTTC
>HF989697.1:8730-39266 GCA_000431315.1 Brachyspira sp. CAG:484 | reverse complement strand
GACGTAATACTGATATGTATTATGCAGATAAAACAATGAAAACAATTGATACTGAATACTATTTAAATATGCAGCCTAAAAAGTATACTGTTACCTCCTCTGACGGCAAAACCAAAACCGTAATATATGGATTTGATATTAACGGAGATTATGCAGGCACAGCTTATACAGAAAATGACAAAGTTATACTGAAAATGAAAAATGAAAAATCAACCTCAGTGTACGAATCTTTTGAAGATTTATTTAATAAAGTTGACAGAGATGACTTTAAAATGAAATAAAAATAAACAAGCAGGATTTAAATAAAATCCTGCTTGTTTATTAATATAATCTATGAAATATCCCATCTGCCGCAGGTTCCGCCCCAGCGTGCGATAATATTGCCTTTAATATCTTTTATATTTGTATAATGAGGAACCTCATCAGCTCCTTCAAGAATAGTTATAACCTCACAGTTGTTAGAACAGCCGTTACAGTCGCAAGTAATTGAATGGAAGTGCATATCACCCACCTGCCAGCCTTTGAATTTAGTTTCAGCTTCAGTATACTGGTGATTTTCCATTGCAAGAAGCGCTGCACCGATTGCCCCCATTGTCTGATGGTTATCAGGAACTACAATTTTTGTACCTAAGGCTTCTTCAAAAGCTTTAACCATACCTGAATTTGTAGCAACTCCGCCCTGGAAAGTTATTATAGGTAAAAGTTCTTTACCAAGCGCAAGGTTAGAAAGATAGTTTCTTACAAGCGCCTGACAAAGCCCGTACAACAAATCTTCTACAGGATACCCGAGCTGTTGTTTATGGATTAAATCACTTTCCGCAAACACACCGCATCTTCCGGCGATACGAGCCGGATTGGTTGATTTTAAAGCAGTTTCACCAAAAATTTCAATAGGAACATTTAACCTGTTTGCCTGTTGATCCAAGAAACTTCCTGTACCGGCTGCACATACAGTATTCATTGCAAAATCTGTCACAATACCGTCACGAAGAATAATGATTTTGCTGTCCTGACCGCCTATCTCAAGAATAGTCTGTACTCCCGGAACGTTTATACTTGCGGCAACAGCATGGGCGGTGATTTCATTTTTTATAATATCAGCACCAACCAGAGCTCCGGCAAGGTTACGTCCTGAGCCGGTTGTTCCAACACCCATTACATCATAATCAGTCAGCTTCTTTTTATATAATTCCTTAAGTCCGTTTTGAACGGCAAGAACAGGTTTACCTGCGGTTCTGAGCATGTAACTGTCTACATACTTGCCGTTTTCATCAACGAGTGCAAGCTTTGTCGTAACAGAACCAACGTCTATCCCTAAATATACTGTTAAACTCATACATTTTCCTCTATTTCAAAATTCTATATTATAAGTTTAACATAAACAAACTACCATGGATAATCATCTTTTATTTGCCAGCCGTCTTCAACAATTTTGCAGGTACAATCAAATCCACTCCTTCTGCAATCTTCCCCCGAACCGCACTTATGAGGGAAATAAGTGCAATGACCTTTCCCGTCACAACTCTGGTTTCCAAGTTTGTACGGCCAAACCTTGCTTTGGCAATATTCGCCGCCTATCTTAAACATAAATACGTCTTTTCCTGCAACGTTAGGTCTTTTTGGGCCATTAATATCTACTAAAAATTCCATCTCTCTTCGTCCTGTTAATTGGGATTGATGCCATCCCCATCCATAAACAAACCCATCAGTTGTAAGAAAGTATATATTCATATAGTTGTAACCACTAAAGTCCCCGCCATTTATTGTTTTAAAGGGTTCCGGGTAACCTCCGTTTTTTGAACTAAACATTTCATAACCAATTGAAGACATAAATGAGGAGGGAGAGCTCAAGCCTTTCTTAGAGTTATAAGTCTCAGAATCATTCAAAACATTGAAATAAGGTTTTATAAATTTATTAACTGCATCCAAACCATAAGTATGGTAGTCAGAAGTACCCCAGCTCCAATCTGCAAGGCAGCCGTTATCCTCCTCTGCTTTTTGC
Source organism: Brachyspira sp. CAG:484 (assembly GCA_000431315.1). GTDB lineage: Bacteria > Cyanobacteriota > Vampirovibrionia > Gastranaerophilales > Gastranaerophilaceae > Scatousia. Next base: position 37,264 of record HF989697.1, on the reverse strand, counting down.
AGAAAGCTGCCAATTACAGAATTTGCCTTCTTCAATCTGCTTATTGTTTCAATCTTTTGATATTTACCAACTATAGCAGGAAGAGTTAGAGCAGCAACAACACCAATAATACCCAGCGTAATTAATACTTCGGCAAGGGTAAAGCCTGCTTTAATAGTTCTTCTTCCGGCGGCGCAAAATGGCTCATTGCCTGCGCCAATGCCTCTTAAGGAGCTTAAACTACTCTGCCCCCCCCCCGGAAATCATTGATATTACTGTATTTTGCATACTTTCGCCTCCTTTTTCTAGCTTTACTTTTAGTTCTTTCTTTATTTATCTAAGGAAATATATTTATTTTTGAAACGATAGCGAGAGCGGGTCCGAGAAAATAAAAGATCTGCTCTATAGACTGTCCAATGCTCTCTTTTTATTATAACATATACTTTCTAAATAAAAAAGCCCCTTCAATCAGGAAGGAGCTTTTTATTTATTATGTTCTCAAATTATCAAAGAAACCAAAATCACGACCTCCGCCGTCAGGTTTAAGATTTTTATTAAACTGGGCATTAGCAAACAAACTCATCTTATTATCAATATCTCCGAAAGTATCTTTGCCAAACAAAGAATTTGCAGCTTTGTGTTCTCCACTTGCTTTCGCAGTCTGACCTTGTCCGCCTTTATGAAAATCACCGTTAAATCCATCAATCTTTGTCATAACAAATCTCCTCTTATATTAGTTACATACCAATAAAAAGTATTTTTATAACGCCTGATTTCAGAAGCTGCAAAAAAATTTACAAACGTTAATAAAAACGCCCCGCTATTTCTAACGGAGCGCTTTCTTTTTATGAGATAATACTCATTTCCCTATTTATTTGAAGGTATTCTCATTGCATAGAATGAACGAATTACGAAAATCAATGCAACGATAAACAATACTGCACCTACAATAGGAGCAATATCTCTGAAAGATTCACTCAAAGCAATCTCCATTGCGAGAAGCCCGAATAATGTTGTGAACTTGATAATCGGGTTCATAGCAACTGATGAAGTATCTTTGAACGGATCACCCACAGTATCGCCCACAACTGTTGCATCGTGAAGCGGAGTGCCTTTTTCCTTCATATCAACTTCAACGATTTTCTTTGCGTTATCCCAGCATCCGCCGGCATTTGCCATAAATACAGCCTGGAAGAGCCCAAATACTGCAATTGCAATCAAATAGCTTACAAAGAAAGCTACAGGAGCATTAGCCCCATGAGCCGGAGCTGAAAGACATGCAAGTGAAAGCGCAAATGCAAACAATGCAACAAAGATATTTACCATACCTTTTTGTGCATATTGTGTACAAATTTTTACAACTTCTTTTGAATTTGCAACATTAGCACTCTTAGAATCTGAATCACCAAGCTTGATATTTTCTTTAATGTATTCAACAGCTCTGTATGCACCTGTTGTAACAGCCTGCATAGAAGCTCCGCTGAACCAGTAAATTACGGCACCACCGGTTAATAAACCAAGCAATGTGTAAGGATTTAACATATTTAAAATGTCTTCCGGTCTGATACCAAGAGTATTCTGGATTACAAGAATCAATGAGAAAATCATTGTAGTTGCACCAACAACCGCAGTACCAATCAAAACAGGCTTTGAAGTTGCTTTGAAAGTATTACCTGCGCCATCGTTTTCTTCAAGGTACTGTTTAGCATTTTCAAAATCAGGTTTGAAACCGTATTCTTTTTCGATTTCTTCTGACACGTTAGGAATTTCTTCTATTAAAGATAATTCATAAACTGATTGGGCATTATCAGTAACCGGACCATAGCTGTCAACAGCAATTGTAACAGGACCCATACCCAAAAAGCCGAATGCTACAAGACCGAATGCAAATACAGACGGATAAATCATAACACTTGCCGGAATATGAATACTTGCAACATAAGCAAGAGCCATTAACAATACGATTACCATACCAATCCAGAATGCGCTGAAGTTACCTGCAACAATACCGGAAAGGATTGTAAGTGACGCACCGCCTTCTTTAGAAGCTGTAACAACTTCAGCAGTGTGTTTTGCTTTAGGTGAAGTAAATATTTTTGTAAATTCAGGAATTAATGCAGCTCCAAGAGTTCCGCATGAAATAATTATTGAAAGTACAAGCCATAAATTTCCGCCTAAAGGTGATAACAGCCAGTGGCTTACGCCGAATGTCATCAATATTGATAAAATAGAAGTCAACCATACAAGGTTAGTTAAAGGTTGTTCAAAATCAAATTTAGCTGCTTTTTTAGCATAAATTCTATCTGCGATATTGTTAATCCAGTATGCAACAACTGAAGTAACAATCATTAAGAATCTCATAACAAAAATCCATGTCAAAAGCTGAACCTGATTTTCCTGACCTAAAACAGCCAGAAGAATAAATGAAACAAGCGCAACACCTGTTACACCGTAAGTTTCAAAACCGTCAGCCGTAGGACCTACAGAATCACCCGCATTATCACCGGTACAATCTGCGATTACACCAGGGTTACGAGGATCATCTTCTTTAATACCAAACTGAATTTTCATTAAGTCTGAGCCGATGTCGGCAATTTTAGTAAAGATACCGCCTGCTACACGAAGAGCAGAAGCACCTAAAGATTCACCGATAGCAAAGCCGATGAAGCATGCACCTGCCAAATGTCCAGGTACAAACAAAAGTATTGTAAGCATCAGAATTAGCTCAACAGATACAAGCAAAACACCGATACTCATACCGGCCTTTAACGGAATATTTAAGATATTTAAAGGGTTTCCTTTTAAAGAAACAAAAGCAGTTCTTGCATTAGCAAGAGTATTCATTCTGATTCCAAACCATGCAACAGCATAAGAACCAAGAATACCAATTACTGACCATGCAAGAATTGTCAATACACCTTTAAGTCCCATATGCTGAAGGTATCCAAAATAAAATGCAATACACAGCGCAATAAGAACTTCTAAAACAAGCAAAAATTTACCTTGTTGTATAAGATAAGTTTTACATGTTTCAAAAATAGTGTTTCCAACTTCAGCCATAGCTTTGTGGACATCTAATTTTTTAATACGTAAAAATTCGATAAAACCAAATATCAAGCCGATAACAGAAATAACCATACCGATTAAAAGCAGGTTATAACTATGAGGGCTGATTGTTTTGATACTTGGAACTACCAAATCAGCTTCACCTGCAAAAGCAGGAACAACACCCAAGAACAACGCTGCCAAAGAAGCAAGCAGTGTTTTTGGAGCAGTCAACTTGTTAATCATAGTATCTCCCTTCATTAAATGTGAAATTTTTACGGATAATATTATAATCGAAATCCGCATTTTAAACAATACTGTAACAATAAATCATTCACTTATATTAAAGATAAGTTTAAAGATGGAAAATTAGATATAAATATGTTATAATTAATTATAAAAGAATAAATTTGGAGATTTTGTATGGTAAGATTGATTTTTCTTGTAATAATAGTTTTTATATATTCATTAAGCTACCAGTTTGTGAATGAACATACTATTACAAAAGAAAGCATCACTCAGGAAATACAAAAAGAAAAAACTATCAATGCTGTACAGCAGGCAAGACAGAAACGTTATGAAGCAGCAGAAAGAGCAATGCAGGGATATTAATACATATAAACATCATCCAGCAGCTTAATCTCATATTGAACTCCTGCAGGAATTGTAATATGTCCTCCTTTTGAAAACATTGCAAACAGCGGAGAGCCGATAATATTTACACCATAAACAACAACCCCGGCAACAGCAGTAAATGGTGTTAGAATTAATGTCCACTTATTCTGTGCAAGTTTTGAAGTGCCGCGCATAGCCTTTTTATAAAAGCGGCTTCCTGGCTGAATAGATTTTGCAATACCTTTAAGATAACCGCGTTTACCCTTTATATTATTAAAGAAAATCTTTTTGCTGTTAGCCTTGGTAATTTTTGCATTGATATAATAAGTTGCTCCTCTGAAAATCATCTGATCAGCTTTTATAACAATTAAACCACCGTTGCCGGTACCCTGCGGAGGATGGGAATCCACTACAACAGCTTTAAAGATTGTACCCTGAGGAATTGTGACATACCGCTGCGTTACAGGGGCAAGAGAAACAAAACTCATTCTTGCGCCAGCCTGTGACCAGTCAGACACTTTTGTTTTAGAAACTACTTTAAACTTAGTACCTTTTTTGATTTTAATAGCAGTAAAGCTTTCGGACGCTGCATCTGTTTTCGGGAGAGTCTTCTGAACTCTTCCGACTCTTGAAGAAGTTTCCCCGACCGGAAGTGATTTTGGAGGTTTATTATTTGTTGAGGAAGATACCGGTGCGGTTGTTTTCTTAGGCGGCTGAGGAGTTGAGGCAGGAACTCCTGGAACAGGAGGCAAAGCATCAAGCTCCAACTGTGAAGGATTATAGTTTTTTCTAATCTCCTCATCAACAGACATATCAAGTTCAAGAGAAAATGCGGGCAATGCCAGCATATAAGCTGACATTGCCAGACATAACAGTTTTGTATAAAATGAACAATTCATATGTTCACAACTTTCTTTTGACTATTTTAACAATTCGTTAATAGCTTTAGCTGCTTTTTTACCTGCACCCATAGCGTTAATAGCATTGGATTCTCCAACAGGAGCAACGTCACCGCCGGCATAAACAGTAGGAATATTTGTACATCTTGTTTCACCGTCAACAGTAATATATCCGCGTTTGTCTGTAATAATTTCCAACCCTTCAGCCTCAGCAGAACGCTGAATAATAGGGTTTGGACCTGTACCTAAAGCTACAATTACAGTATCAAGCTCCATTCTTTCAATTTTGCCGGTTGCAACAGGTTTACGTCTGCCGCTTTCATCAGGTTCGCCAAGCTCCATAACTTCAAGATCAACAGCTTTAACATAACCGTCTTCCCCAATAATTTCTTTTGGTGCGTATAAAAATTTAAATACAACACCTTCTTCTTTGGCATGGCGGATTTCTTCCAAACGTGCAGGAAGTTCTTTTTCTGTACGTCTGTATATAATATAAACTTCTTCAAAGCCTACTCTTACAGCAGTTCTTGCAGCATCCATAGCAACATTTCCACCGCCGAAGATTGCAGCTTTCTTGCCTACTTTTAAAGGAGTAGGGCTGTCAGGCTGTCCTGCGTGCATCAGGTTTACACGTGTCAAAAATTCGTTTGCTGAGAATACACCGTTAAGATTTTCACCAGGAACATGAAGCATCTTAGGAAGCCCTGCACCTGAACAGATGAAGATTGCATCAAATCCGTCATCTTTTAATTGTTTTAATGTAATTGATTTACCAACAATAACATTAGTATGGAATTTAACACCCATTTGTTTAAGGTTAGTAATTTCTCTGTCAAGAACAGTTCTTGGAAGTCTGAACGGAGGAATGCCGTATCTTAAAACCCCGCCGAGTTTGTGAAGTGCTTCAAATACAACAACTTCATGCCCTTCTTTTCTCAAATCAGCTGCGGCAGTAATACCGGCACAACCGGAACCGACAACTGCAACTTTTTTGCCTGATGGTTTAATTTCAGGCATATCAGCTTTTGTATTATCGCCCACATATCTTTCAAGAGCACCAATTGCAACCGGCAAGCCTTTAATTCCAAGAACACAGTTGCCTTCGCACTGCCTTTCCTGAGGACATACACGACCGCAAACAGATGGAAGCATGCTTGTTTCTCTGATGATTTCACCGGCTTTTTCCAAATTATTTTCTTTTATAGCCTGAATAAACTGCGGGATTTGAATATTTACAGGACAACCCTGAACGCATCTGGGATTTTTACAGTTTAAACACCTTGAAGCTTCAAGCTTAACCTGCTCTTCTGTCAAATTACTTTCTACAGGATCAAAATTATGTCTTCTCTGCATTTTATCCTGTTCTATAACTCTTTGTCTTTCTATAGCCATCTTATATCCCCTTCTTATTATTTATCGCTACATATATTGTACTTTAAACATTTCCGCTGCGCAAGATTTTTAAATTTTACGTAATATATGTTACCTCTATGTTTATAGTAAAGTATAATTATGGATATTGTATCAAAAAGTTTAAAGTCATTAGAATTTGATAAAGTACTGGAGAAACTTGCAGGTTTTACAAAAACAATGCAAAGCAGACAGCTTTGCCTAAACCTCCAACCGCACAATGAATATAGAACAATTTTGCAGGAAATACAATTTACAAAAGAAGCAAAAAAAATATTAGATATGCCGGCTGAAATTCCTGTAGAATTTGTAGCAGATATTACGAGAATTCAAAACAGTGCATCAGCAAGTTACCTATCGGAAGAAGAGCTTGTTGACATTGCAAAAACAATGCGTTCTTCAAGACTTGTAAAAAACTTTCTTAACGATAACGGTGAAATATTGCTAAAAGGTTTGGCATCCTGTTTAGTTTCCAATAAAGAACTGGAAGATAAAATATTCTCAACCTTTGATGATGAACTGAGAATAAAAAAAGACGCGACTCCGGAATTGAAGCGTCTTTTTACGGCACTAAAAGATACAGAAAAAAATATTAAAAATAAAGTTAGCGAACTTTTAAGTTCTGCTGATTTTACAAAACACCTGCAGGAAACAATTTACACAACCCGCGATGAAAGAATTGTATTTCAGGTGAAAGCTCCAAGCAAAAATAAAATTAAAGGTATCGTGCATGATGTTTCAGCAACAAACAAAACCTTCTATATTGAACCGGAAAGCATTGTTCCGCTGAATAACAGAATACGGGAAATTCAATCAGAAATTAATTCTGAATATGTAAAAATTCTTGCAGAACTCACAGGTCTTGTTAAATTTGAAATGAAAGAAATAAAACAAAGCGAAGAAATACTTGCAAGAATTGATTTTCATTTTGCTAAAGCCAGATATGCAGTAAAAACAGAAGCCTCTGAACCCGAGATTACCCGGGAGAGAATTATTAGCATAGAGAATATGCGGCATCCGCTTCTTATCGGAACAGTAGAAAATATTGTTACAAATAACTTTGAAATTGGCAAAGATTACAAATCCGTAATTATTACAGGGTCAAACACCGGCGGGAAAACAGTTACAATAAAAACAATCGGGCTTTTTATTCTCATGGCAAAAGCAGGGATGTTTCTTCCATGCACAATGGCAAAAGTCTATCCTTTTAAAAAAGTTTTTTCTGATATAGGTGATGCGCAGAATATTCTGCAAAGCCTTTCTACATTTTCATCACATATGACAAATATTATAGAAATTGTAAACTTAAGCGACAACGAAACATTTGTTCTCCTCGATGAAATTTGTGCTGGCACAGACCCGCAGGAAGGCGCAGTTCTTGCAAAATCCATTCTTGAAAATCTTGCACAGAAAGGAGTTTACTCAACCGTTACAACCCACTACGGAGAATTGAAAACACTTGAATATAATAATCCATATTTTAAAAATGCTTCGGTTGAATTTGACACCCAATCACTTAAACCTACCTATAAATTGTTGATAGGAATTCCGGGTCTGAGCAATGCAATATCAATCTCAGCAAACCTTGGACTTGATAAATCCATAACAGATAAAGCAAAAGAGCTTTTAAATTCCGGAAAAGACCAATCAATAATTGCTGTTGAAAAATTACAGGAAACCCAGCAGAAGCTGTCTGAAAACCTGAAAGAAGCAGAAGAACTCAAAGAAGATTCCGAACAAATAAAAAAAGAATACGAAGAAAATCTTTCTGCTGTCAAAAAAGACAAAAAGAAAACCATTAAAAGGATAAAAGATAAGTTTGATTATGAACTTCTTGCAGTGAAAGCCGAAATCAAAGATATTCTGGATGAACTAAGGCGTGAAAAATCAGAAAAAATAGCAAGACGTTCATATGCAAGACTTGCAAAACTTGAACAGGGCTTCAGAGAAAAACTATCAGAACACGAAGACAAAAACCGCTATGAAGAAATTAACTGGGATGAAGTTAAAATTAATGACAAACTGATTTTAAAAGATATTCACCAGCCGGTAATTATATTATCACTGCCGGATAAAAATAATAATGTTTTTGTCCAGATGGGCAATTTAAAAACAAAAATGAAAAAGGACAAACTTGCGCCGTATGACAAATCCTTTGAAAATAAATCTTCAGGTTACAAACCTTCAAGTTTTGAAAAATTTGAGTATAAAAGAATTAATATATCAAACAGGCTTGACTTACGCGGCTACAGAGTTGAAGATGCCCTTGATGATTTGGAAAATTATTTAGACAGAGCCAGCCTTGCAAATCTTTCTCCAGTCACAATTATCCATGGACATGGCACAGGCGCCTTAAAAAGCGCTGTAAGGGATTTTCTTTTATCATCCCCGTATGTTGCAAAATTCAGACCGGGTGAAGACGGTGAAGGCGGCGACGGGGTTAGCATCGTTGATATAAATTAGATAAATTATAACGAAAGCCAAAACATTTTCCTGAAAAATCTTCCTTAAAAAATAACATATTTAAAATTGTTGTAGATTTTGGAATATGTGTTAATATATAATTACTAATCAGGAGATAAAAATGGATTTAAAGCAAATAAGAAAAGATAGCGAACTGATAGATTTATTCTGCAATCTGGCAGAAATTCCGTCCCCGTCGCTGCATGAGAAGAGAGTCGCCGATTATATAAAAAATTATTGCGACCAGAATAAAATTCCTTGCGAATTTGATAGTTATAATAATGTTTATATTCATATTCCGGCAACTGACAACTCAAAACAACCTTTAATGCTCTCTTCCCATATGGATGTTATAGGTGATGATAGTCCTGTTGAAACTTACCTTGACGGTGATTTAATCCGGGCAAAAGGAAGAACATTAGGTGCTGATGACAAAGCAGGAATTGCTAATGCACTTTACCTTGCTAAAACGCTTGCAAATCAGGATATTAAGCATGGCGGTCTGGAAATTATGTTTACAAGAGATGAAGAATCCGGTATGTCAGGAATTAAAAACACTGATTTTTCAAAATTAAAATCTAAATATGTTCTTGTTCTAGACAGCGACAGCCTTGGACAGCTTATGACATCAGGCGCAAGCTATACTCTTGCAACAATCGAAGTTAATTCATTTAAGGGCGGTCATTCAGGAATAGACATTGCGGATAAAACACGCGAAAATGCAGCAAAATTAATAGCAGATATAGTTGCTAACCTTCCGCAGGGTGTTTATTATTCAGAAAACCACAAAGTAGTTACCTCCTGTAATCTTGGAGGAATTACATCCGGAAATCCTGATGTAACAAATGTAATTAATACATATGGAAAAGCTACTTACTCTATAAGAAGCTCAAGCAGAAAGTATGAAGAAGAATTAAAAGAGAGAATGCTCTTTGAAATTAATGACTTCAATAATGAATATGCCGGCGTTGCAAAAGCTAAAATAGAATTTGAAGAACATCTTCCGCCATTTGAAAAAAATGACGATGATTACATTCCTATTTTATTTGAAGCCGCAGCAAGAAAAGTTGGTGTAGAGCCGGAAATTTCATCATTCCATGCAGGTGCGGAAACACATATTTATGCAAACAATGTAAATGCACAAGGCGAGGCTTTCTCTCCATACCTTGCAGGTCTTGCAGATGTTTGCAGCATGCACTCTGTTGAAGAAAACGTTGATTACAAATCAATAATAAAAGGTCAAGAGCTTCTTTTGGAATTTTTTAAATCATACAACTCATAATAAAAAATAAAGTTATGTTATAAAAAGGCAGTGTTTAAAATTTAAACACTGCCTTTTTGATTTCCTTTTCATAACCCAAAACATCAGATTGCTAATGAAGTAGCTTCTATTTCGAGTTCTATAGGAGTTTCATCAATAACCTCAATAGTAGCTGCATTAACTTCTTTTACATTAACCACCTTCGGCACAGGAGCTATAGGCTTAGGAGCAGCGCTCACTTTAGCCTGAGGTGTTGAAGCCGCTTTTTTAGCAGCAGCTGCTTTTACCATTGCCGGATCAGGGTTTGCTTTAAGACGATGATAATCAGTCATAATCTTGCTTACGAAACGTTTTGTTTCAGCATAAGGGGGAACTGCTTTGTATCTTTTTACATTTCCCGGCCCTGCATTATAAGCTGCTAAAGCAAGCTCCATAGAACCAAACATCTTATACATCATTTTGTAGTACATAATACCACCTTTGATGTTATCGTTCAGAGAATAAGGATTTAACCCCATTCTTCTGGCAGTGGAAGGCATTAATTGAAATACTCCTACTGCACCATGATTGCTTCGTGCTTCATGTCTGTAACCTGATTCTGTTCTGGCAATACTTAAAGCGATAGCGGGATCAACTCCCATTTCAATAGCATGTTTTACTATTGTCGCTTTTACGGTGTTTGTGTCCGCAGCCTGAACTTGCGCAGTCAACATTAACACTAGCGTAATAGTGAATAGTAATAGTTTTCTCAAAATGTAATCCTCTGGTTGTAAATTGAAATCCTTAAAAGCAAGTGCACTCTCTCTTTTGTGTCAAGTTTTAACTTTTAAGAATGAAATTTATGCCAACATTCTAGAACGAAAAAAATTAAAATTCAAGTCTAAATTCGAAAACCGCAGCTTTACCAAGTCTGAAAACCCGCTTACAGCAATACTTTTCGCCATTTGTAAATTTTTGATTTTTAGTGTATTTTTTACAATTTTTGTTATATATGTAGCAATAAATGGATCTTAATTGATAAAGAATTTTGTTTCTGATAACATATAAAATTATAAAAGTTAAACAAAAAATGAAAGGGGATAATATGACTAATAAAAAATTAGCAACTATAGGTGTATTTGGAGGTTCAGGATTTTATAAATTTCTGGATAACATAGAAGAAGTCAGAGTTGAAACACCTTATGGAATGCCAAGCGATAACCTGTTTATAGGACAGATTGGAGAACATAAAGTTGCATTTATGCCGCGTCATGGCAGAAATCATACTATCCTTCCACATTTGTTAAATTACAGAGCAAACGTTTGGGCAATGAAATCCATCGGTGTAGAAAGAGTTATTTCACCTTGTGCTGCCGGAAGTTTGCAAAAACATGTAAAGCCAGGGGATTTTGTAATCTGTGATCAGTTTGTTGACTGGACAGACGGAAGAAAATCTACATTCTATGAAGGTCCTATTGTAACACATCCTTCAGCAGCAGACCCTTATTGCCCTGAATTAAGAGAACTTGCAATAAAAACAGGTAAAGATTTAGGCATTACTATTCATGAAAAAGGAACTGTGGTAGTAATTAACGGTCCAAGATTTTCTACAAAAGCTGAATCTAAATTCTTCACAAATCAGGGATGGGAAGTAATTAATATGACAGCTTTCCCTGAAGCTTATCTGGTTAAAGAATTAGACATGTGTCCGTTGAATATTTCATTAATAACAGATTATGATGCGGGATTAGTAGGGGATGTTCCTCCGGTTTCACATCACGAAGTTATTGAGGTGTTTAATTCAAACCTTGCTAACTTAAAGAACTTATTGTTTAAGATGATCGAGAATATTCCGGCAGACAGACACAACTGTGAATGTGCTTTAACAAAATCAAAATCACAATTATAAGGACGGTAAAAAATGACAAAAGCATTAATTGATGCAGTAAACAATATATTTCTGTTATTTTTGATAATAATTCTTGTAAGATGCCTGTTGAGCTGGGTTCCCAGTCTTGACTGGACCAGACAGCCCTGGTTTACAATCAGGCAGGTTGCGGACGCTTATTTAAATATATTCAGAAGATTTATACCGCCTATAGGCGGGCTGGATGCTTCACCAATTATTGCAATTATCGTGCTCCAGATTATTCAGTATGTAATAATCACTATATTGGTAATTTTAGGACAAGGCTTGTAAATGAAACTTATTTAATGTAGAGTTTAACTGTTATGAAAATTATTATATTTGGAGCAACAGAAGTCGGATGCCTTCTGGCAACAGAATTTTTTGAAGACCACGATATAACTATAATTGATAAAGAAGAAAACAGAACTGATGAATTTAATAAGCTGGATATTAGTTTTGTAAAAGGGAATGTCTGCGATATTTCGGTATTAAAGAACGCAGATATAAGAAATGCAGATATATTTATTGCCTGTACGGCAATTGATGAGGCAAATATTGTGGCCTGCCTTACGGCAAAAAAAATCAGCGGTATTAGAACAATATGTTTTGTAAGTAAAGAGGAATATAAAAATACTCTTTGCTTTGAAAAAAATAATCTGAACTGCGGAGATTTCTTTATTGATTACATTATCTGGCCTGAAGAGCTTTTAACTCAGGATATTTTCAGAATTGTAACTGTTGCCCAGGCGCTGGATGTTGAAAATTTCGCCGATGGCAGAGCCCGGCTTTTGGAATATAAGGTTACGCCTAACCTGAGTATTGTAAATAAAAAAGTTAAAGACTGCGGTTTTACTGAAGATACATTAATTGTCGGCATAACAAGAAACGGAGAGCTGTTTATTCCTAACGGGGAAACAGTTCTTTTGCAGGACGACAAATTAATTTTTATGGGAACATCTCATTCACTGGATATTCTGGCAGGAACATTTTTCCACGAAAAAGAATTTGTCAAAAATGTTTCAATAATCGGCGGCGGAACTGTTGGCACTATGCTTGCAAAATATCTTGAAGATTTGAAGATTAAAACTAAAATTATAGAAAAAGATTATGAACGATGCGAGTATATAACAGAAATATTAAGACATACCCTTGTTATAAATGGTGATGCGACAAACCTTAAGCTTTTGGATGAAGAACAAATCGGTCAGTCTGATGTAATTATCAGCGTTACAAATAATGATGAAAAAAATCTTCTTTGCTCCCTTCTTGCCAAACAGTTAGGAGCAAAAAGGGTTATCGCTAGGGTAGCCAAAGTTGTAAATATTCCGCTGTTTGAAAAAGTAGGAATAGATGTGGCTGTTTCACCGAAAAATTCCGCGATAAACGAGGTTAAAAACGACCTTGCGGAAAATAATGTAGATATACTTGCAACAGTAGAGCAGGGGCAGGGCGAAGTTCTTGAAATAGGAGTAAAACCTGAATTTGACGGGAAAAAAGTCATGGATTTGCATTTTCCTATTCCTGCTATCATCGGTGTAATACAAAGACGGAACAAAGTTATAATCCCTAAAGGCGATACCGAACTGAAATATGACGATACATTAATTATATTTACAAGAGCAGAGGACGGAGCCGCTATAAAAACCTTCTTTAAGGTAGGAGAAAAATGCGCTTAAGCTATCTGGCAAATGCAATAAGTTTAATAATGATGTATATAGGAATGGTAATACTATCTCCTATAATTATTGCTCTAATATACCATGATTTTTACTCTGTTATTCCGTTCTTATGCGCCAGTATAATTTCTTCTGCCGGAGGTTTTATTATAAGAAAACTGGTTCCGCAATCAAAAGAGCTCGAAAACCTTAATGACATAAAAAAAGCAGAAGCACTTTTTATCGTGGCAGTTTCGTGGATAATTTTCGGTATTATGTGCGCAATTCCTTATTTATTTTATGGGTTGTCGCCTCTTGACAGCTTGTTTGAATCTGTTTCCGGCATAACCACAACCGGCGCAACTATTTTGACAAATTTTGATTATCCAAAAGCATTTTTCTTCTGGAGATCACTGACACAATGGCTAGGCGGTTTGGGAATAATCGTATTATTTATTGCAATCCTTCCTCAGTTTGCGGTTGCCGGCAGACAGATGTTTTTCGCAGAAGCACCCGGACCTACCGAAGATAAATTTACACCAAGGATAAGAAACACTGCGTCTGCCTTATGGAAAGTATATGCAGGTCTTACACTGCTACAGGTAATATTGCTTGTATTAGCAGGTATGCCTGTTTTTGATGCAGTGTGTAACTCATTTTCAACCCTTGCAGCCGGCGGCTTCTCACCAAACGCGCAAAGTACAATGGGCTATCATTCAAATTATATAACCTGGATTATACTTATATTTATGTTCTTTGCAGGTTCAAGCTTTAACCTGCAATATAAAGTTATAATGAAAAAAAATCCGCTCCTGTTTTTCAAAAATGAAGAATTTAGAGCCTATCTCATAATGACGCTTGTATTTTCATCACTAATAGCAATAGTTTTGATAACTGAAAACAACTATTCAATATTCGGCGGAATAACACATGCACTCTATCAGGTTATAAGCATAGCTACTTCAACAGGAAGTGCCAGTGTAGATTTTGCACAGTGGGATTTTACAGCAAAAGTTTTATTATTTCTTGTAATGTTTATGGGCTCCTGCTCAAGCTCAGCAGGCGGCGGTATTAAAATGACAAGATGGGTTCTTGTCGCAAAGTCAATGAAAGCCGAATTAATGAGAATATTACACCCTAATGCAGTTTTCAATATAAAAATTGATAACAACAACGTTCCGCCTGAAGTTGTAAGACAGATAATAGTATTTGTATTTTTCTATTTTCTGGTGTTTGCACTTATAGCAGTGATAATAACACTTACAGAACAAAATGCTACAATAGGTCTTACAGGTTCAATTACAGCACTCGGTAATATTGGTCCGGGATTTGGAAAAATAGTAGGACCTATGGGCTCTTTCAGCTCTATACATTCAATCAGCAAAGCGCTGATGGTTACCGGAATGCTTGTCGGTCGTCTGGAGTTAATGCCGTTCCTGGTAATGTTCCAGCGTGATTTTTGGAGTTTTAAAGAAAATTAAAAAGGAGGATTATTCTATGAAAACTATTGGTATCACTAAATTCTTACAGCGGGGGGGGGGGCTTAAATAACGCCGGCGGGCATTTTCGCGCTTTGGGATTATCCCGTTCCGCATTTACGTTAGCGGAAGTTTTAATTACTCTTGGTATTATTGGTATTGTTGCAGCAATGACATTGCCTTCACTGGTTAACAAAATACAGGATAAGCAATTTAAAACTGCATTCAAAAAACAATATTCAGCATTTGCTCAAGCTATGCAAAGAGTTTATATAGAAGACGGAGAAACCTTCGAAAAAGTAGACTGGCTTCAAATGCCTGTGTATTTCTGCAAAATTCAAAATCAACTGAGAGTTATTAAATCCGGGATAAATTGCAAAGAAGTTCTTTCTGACACAAATTATGATTCAAATGATAATTGGCCTGATACAGGAAAAGTCTACTGGCATCAATCTAACAAATGGTATGATAAAAAAGGAAAACCTCAACACGTAAACACTGGTTATCAATATTTATCATATATACTGCCTGACGGGGCTATAGTGAATTATAATTGTTATAATCAAATATTTATAGACGTAAACGGTTACAAAAAGCCCAACACAATAGGCAGAGATATATTTTTTATGACCGTACAAACCAAAAATATGGTACCAACTATAATCTCAAAAACAGGCAGCTCCATCAGACCTAATGGATGTTCTGTAGATGGAGCAAACTCAACACCGGAATTAACCATAGATAATTATGAAGAAGATTGTAAAACCGGCACCGGGTGGGGATGTTCATTACTATACCTGACGGATTAGCCATACTGTATAGAAAAAACCTGCTGATTTTACATTATAAGAATGATTAAAATGAACAAATAATATGGTTTAATCGTTAGTATATTATCTGAGGATAACAAGCTTGAAAACTATCGATAAACTAAAAATTTTTACACTGGTTGGAGCACTTTTAGTAAGCTTTAATTTCAACCTTGCATATGCGGTTGAAAAATATGCTGTAATTCAAAAGGGCTCCAAGCTTACAATGGATGACTGTATTCAAATAGCACTGAAAAACAGCCCGTTGATTAACAAGGCATATTTCAATTATAAAGTTTCACAAAATGATGAAAAAATAGCAAAAGCCTCATATTTCCCGACAATAGGTGTTGGTACAGGCTATACATACAATTCCAATACGTCAAACAGATTTAGCAGCACTAATGACACATACAACGCACAAGCCTCATTAAGCCAGCTCATATGGAATTTTGGCAAAACAAATGCACAAATAAGAATGCAGAAGTTCAACAAAATTTCAGCACTGTTTAACTTTGATGATATTGTACTTGATACGATTTTCAGTGTAAAAACTAATTACTATAATGTACTCGCAGCAAAAGCTACAGTTGATATAAACAGAGCTTACGTACAGATAAATGAAAGAAACTACCAGAGAACAAAGGCTTATTTTGATGAAGGTATAAAATCAAAAATCGACCTTGTTAACGCTGAAGTAAATCTCAGTGATTCAAAAGTTACTCTGGTAGAATCAATCAAAGCATACCAAAATGCCATTGTACAGCTTAATAACTCCATGTATGTTGCATATACGCCGAATTATGAAATTTCATCAACCGAAACATTTAACTTTAAGCAAAAAGAAATCCCTGTAAATCTTGAAAAAATTTCAGAAAAAAGGGACATAAGCAGAACTCCGGATCCTGTTTCAGATGCTACATTAACATCCAAAGTAGAAAAAATGGACGTAATAGAAACCTTTAAATTCAAGCCTTTCCCATATACGTTTGAAGAATGCGTTGAACAGGCAAAACAAAACCGTCCGGACCTGAAAGCTTACAATGCAACTCTGGAAGCAATGAAACAGGCATTGTTATATATTAAACGAGAGTATTATCCGGAAATTTCTGCAAGCGCTGGATATAACTATCGTAACCAGTATAATATGAATTCTTTTAATGTTGGTTTAAATTTATCAAGTTCGGTGAATATTCTAAGCAAAAAATATGAAATTGATAACGGTAAATTACAAGTAGCACTTGCAAAAAATGAGATAGATTTACTTGAACAAAATATTTACTTTGAAGTACAAAATGCTTACATAAATATGGTACAGCTTGAAAAACAAATTCCGCTTCTTGCTGTAAAAGTAAAGCAAACATACGAAAACTTCGAACTTGCAGATGGCAGATATGCAGTAGGAATAGGTGATTACATACAACTACAGGACGCAAGGGTGAACTACAACAATGCACAGCAGTCATACGTTCAAACTGTTTATAACTACAACGTAGCAAGAGCAAATCTTGAAAAACTGATTGCATTAAAACAGGAAATTACAATAAACGTCGAGGATGAAAGATAATGAAAGCTAAAAAGAGTTATATTATTGCAGGAGCAGTATTAATCGCACTGGCAGGCTCAGGGTTTGCTTACAGTTCCATCAAATCAAGAGTAAAATATATAACAAAACCTCTTGAAAGGTGCACAATAACACAGGTGGTAGAAGCTTCGGGGACAATAAATCCGGTTAACACTGTTTCTGTAGGTTCAACCGTATCAGGTCTTATTCAGGATATATATGTGGACTTTAATTCACAGGTGAAAAAAGGGCAAATCCTCGCTCAAATTGACCCTCGAAACTTTGAAGCAACCGTCCAGCAAAATCAGGCTCAAATTAATAATGCTATGGCAAACGTATCAAAACTTCAAGCCATTGCAGATTATGACAAAAAAATGTATGAACGCTACAAAAACCTCTATGCTAAAAATTTTGTAGCAAAAAGCGAGCTTGATCAATATAAAAGTACATATTACTCTGATTTAGCACAGATAAGAGCAGCCCAGGCTCAGGTTAACCAATACAGAGCAAACCTTAAAACAGCTCAAACAAACCTTGGCTATACCCAAATCATAGCTCCTGTAGACGGAACAATTATTTCGAGAGAAATTGACGTAGGTCAGCCGGTTGCAGCAAGCTTTCAGGCTCCTGAACTTTTCACAATAGCTCAGGATTTAACAAAAATGCAAATTGAAGTAAGCGTTTCAGAAGCCGACATCGGAAAGGTTCAGGACGGGCAAGACGTAACCTACACTCTCGATGGTTATCCTGACAGCGTATTTAAAGGAAAAGTTACACAGGTAAGAATTTCACCTACAACAGTTTCAAATGTTGTAACTTACACTGTAATTGTAGACGTTAAAAACGATGATTTAAAACTTATCCCGGGCATGACCGCTAATGTATCAATCATTACAGATAAAAGTGAAAATGTAATGTGCGCGCCGAGTATTGCACTTAAATTTAACCCTAATACAGATGGAACACGTTACAAAAATCAGGGTATCTGGATTATGGAAAAAAGACGCCCTAAGCGTATAAATATTGAAACAGGCGCGAGCGATGATACAAATACAGAGATTATCTCTAAAGAAATAAAAGAAGGTGACAGAATAATAGTAGACTCATCACTTTCAAAAAATAAAGATAAGAAAAGACGCAGAGGTCCCGGACCATTCTAGCAGTAGTAAAGCGGAATACCGCCACCCGCAGCAGAGAATACAAGCTTAAGATAAATTTGAAGAATTTTCAGCAAAGTTAGAGGTAAAATGAGCCTGATAGAAGTAAAAGATGCTATAAAAACATATCAAACAGGAGAGGACAGCTTTAATGCCCTAAACTGCGTTTCGCTTTCAATCGAACGCGGTGAATTTGTCGCAATAATGGGCGCTTCAGGTTCAGGGAAATCAACATTTATGAATATGCTCGGCACATTGGATAAACCCAACTCGGGAAGCTATTTTCTCGACGGGATTAATATGCTAACCCTTGACGCCGACGAACTTGCAGAAGTAAGGAATGTAAAAATGGGCTTTGTATTTCAGGGCTTCAATCTTATATCAAGAACAAGTGCACTTGAAAATGTACAGCTTCCAATGATTTACAAAGGAATTCCGGAACCGGAAAGAATAGTCAGAGCAAAAAATGCCCTTAAAATTGTCGGTCTTGAAAAACGCGAAGACCATATGCCAAACCAGATGTCAGGCGGTCAGCAGCAGAGGGTCGCAATAGCCCGGGCAATTGTAAACGACCCGCCGCTTATACTTGCAGACGAGCCGACCGGAAACCTTGATACAAAAACAAGCGTTGAAGTTATGGAATTTTTCGTGAACCTCAACAGACAAATGGGAAAAACAATCGTACTCGTAACCCACGAACCGGATATTGCAGAGTACTGCGGGCGGATTGTACGATTTAAAGACGGAAATATTATTTCTGATGAAATAAACAAAAATCCTCACCCCGTAAATACAAAAATGGAGGATTATGTACTATGATAGATTTCAAATCTACACTTGTAATGGCAATACGTTCGTTAAAGATTAACAAAATGCGCTCAATATTAACAAGCCTCGGCATAATCATAGGCGTGAGTGCGGTTATAATAATGCTTGCAGTCGGAACAGGCGCAAGCAAAAAAATTGCAAAAGATATGGAATCAATGGGCAGCAACCTGCTTATGATCCGTTCCGCTTCTGCAACCTCAGGCGGGGTAAGAATGGGTTTTGGAACAAAACCATCTTTAACTCTAAAAGATGCAGATGCAATTGAAAAATCAGCCAGAGGTGTTCTTGCTGTTGCACCTTATTCCTCCGGAACAGCACAGCTTACTTACGGTAATCAGAACTGGTCTACAACCATAGGAGGAACAACTGCACCTTATCTTTTTATAAGAAACTATGAAATCCTGACCGGAAGAAATTTTATTCCGGAAGATATAAAAAACAACACGAAAGTCGCAATTATTGGAAACACAGTTGCAAACGAACTTTTTGGAGATGTTGACCCTATAAATAAAACAATGCGTATAGGTAATGTTCCGTTTAAAATTATTGCACTTTTAAAAACAAAAGGTCAGAGCGGAATGGGAATGGATCAGGATGATCTGGTATTCATCCCGATAACAACAGCCCAGAAAAAAGTTTTCGGAACAGACTTTCCAGGCTCAATAAAAATGATAAATGTAAAAGCCCAGAGCGATGAAGTTATGCAAACAACAGAAGAGGATATTGACGAAATTCTCACCAAACGCCATAACATAGGAAAAACTCAGGAAAAAGATTTTGAGATTAGAAACCTTGCAGAAATGCAGGAAACAATAAAATCTTCAGCAAAAACAATGTCAATCCTTCTCGGTGCAATTGCTTCGGTTTCATTGATAGTAGGCGGCATCGGAATTATGAATATTATGCTTGTATCTGTAACAGAAAGAACAAAAGAAATCGGTATCCGAATGGCAATAGGAGCGAAAGGCAGTGACATACGCATTCAGTTCCTGATTGAATCATTCCTGCTTTCGGTAATCGGAGGAGTAATAGGGGTTCTGATAGGTGTTACCGGAGCTAAGGCAATACAAATATTCTCGGATATGAGTATTTCCATATCAGGATTTTCCATTGCACTTTCGCTAGGATTTTCAGGTGCTATAGGAGTACTTTTTGGATACTACCCTGCTTATAAAGCATCACTTCTTAACCCGATTGATGCTTTAAGATATGAATAACCATAATCTACGCCGCAGTTTTCCATTGTATCAACCCGGTCCTGCTCCTGTCCGCATTCCCAAATACCGCTCTAAAAGTCCGCTCGTATACAATTATAGCAGAATTTTCCCGGACAATTATTTTTTCAATACTTTAATAAAGTCTTTTGCCATTTCCTGAAGAAAAGGATAGCGGTCTTTGTGATAGCCCATTTCAAGCATTTCTTTACCTGCATTATCTATATTATCAAGTCCGTTTAGAACTTTATAAATAAAGGAATAAAATCCTGTTCTGTCCGCACCGGCTCTACAGTGTATTAATACTTTTCCATCGCGTTTCTTAACATCATCTATTATATTCAGAAAATGTTTCACATCCTCAATTTTAGGCTTTTTCGTCTCAGTTGGAATAGAATGATATTTTATATTCAAAGCATCAGCAAGTTTTTCTTCATTAAAATCTGTTGCTGGAACGGTCAGAGTTCTGAAATTTATAATATCTGTAATATTCCGGTGTTTTTTAAGCCAGACAATTTCCTCTGCCTGAGGTTGAGCAGAACGAACCACATTTTTATCTATACGTTTATAATTATCTGGTTTATGATAACCTGTAAATGCAACAGAAGAAAATCTTATAGCCATACGATACCAAAACCTTGCACATAAAATTTTTTGCTATTACAAACTCTCAAGTGCAGCAATCTTCATTGCATTAAAATCAGGAGTTCTTCCAAGCCATATTTCCTGAGCTGAAATTGCCTGATAAATCAACATATCCAGCCCGTTTATAATTTTTAGACCAAGCCGTTCTGCATTTGTTAACAATACAGTTTTTTTAGGATTATAAATAACATCGTAAACAACACTCCCCTCACGCATTGTCTGCAAAACATTTGCCTCTACAGGTGTCATATCAGCAGAACGCCCAAGCATTCCTATAGGGGTTGTATTCACAAGCATGTCATATTTAGACAAATCTCTTACAGCATCAATCTGATAGGCTGTGAAATTTATTGCAGGAAATTTCCGGCGCATATATGCCATATAATCAAGTGCATTAGGAATATTTCGAGTATAAACGCCAATCTCCTTAACGCCAAGTTCAGATAAACCTAAAACAGCAGCCCTGCTTGCGCCGCCGGTACCAAGAAGAGCAACAGAAGCTCCTTCAAGATTAATTGATGAAGGTATAGCTTTTTTAAATCCCATAGCATCAGTATTATATCCTTTAAAGGTTTTATCAGGATTAATCTTTACAGTATTAACCGCACCTGCAATATCTGCATACTTGTCAACTTCCTGAACAAAAAGAGAGATAGGAAGTTTTAACGGGATAGTTACATTAAAACCGCTATAATTGTTGTGTTTAAAGAATTTAACCCTATCAACCAAATCTTCAGGATCTGTTTCCAGAATATCGTATGACGCATCAACACCAAGGCTTTCAAAACCTGCCTTGTGAATCACTGCTGAAATTGAATGTCCTAAAGGATAACCGATTAAACCAAATTTATTCATCAGCCTGAGCCTCCGTATTTTCTTCTACCGTACGTTTGTATCCGCATGTACGATTTGAACATTCTATTGTTGTTCCTTTTTTCAGAACCTTTTTCACAAGTAACGCCCCGCAATCAGGACATTCCTCACCGGTTGGTTCATTCCAGAGAACAAAATCACAGTCCGGATATTTATCGCAGCCAAAAAATACAGTTCCGCGTTTTGATTTTCTTTCAACAATAACCCCGTTACCGCATTTAGGGCATTTAACGCCGGTAGAGCGGCGGTATGGCTTTCGGAATTTGCATTCTTCATTTGTACATTCCATATATTTGCCGTAAGGACCTGTTTTAAATACCATATCCGAACCGCATTTTTCGCACTTTTCTTCGCATTTCTCAGCCCCGGCAGGCTGCGCCTGAGCGTTTTCAGAAATTGCGTTCATCGACATGACGGTTTTACATTCCGGATAACCGGAACATCCCAAAAACTGGTTTCCCTGCCGGCTTGTTCTTACAAGCATTGGTTTACCGCAGTTTGGACACATAACATTACTTTCAATGCGAACGCGCTCGCCGTTTTTCATAGCATCGTTAACGACTTCTATAAACGGACCGTAGAAATCTTCCAGGACTTTATTCCAGACCGCCTTCTTTTCAGCAATCAAGTCTAACTTGGTTTCCATACCTGCTGTAAATTTATAATCCATTACATCCGTAAATTGAGCCACAAGCTGCTTGGAAACAGTCCGCCCGAGTAAAGTTGGAGCAAGAGCCTTTTCAAGCTTTTCAACATAGCCGCGCGTTTGGATTTTTGTAATAATAGAAGCGTAAGTTGACGGACGTCCTATACCGTATTCTTCCAGAGCCTTAACAAGAGTAGCTTCGGAATATCTTGGAGGCGGCTGGGTAAAGTGCTGTTTAGGCGTAACTTTACGACATGTCAAAATATCGTCTTTTTGAAGATCAGGTATTTTTTCTTTAGGAGCATTGTCCTCGTCTGCTGTTTCGTTGTAAAGCTTTAAGAAACCGTCGAACATAACTTTACTTGTACTTGCTCTCAGAGTGTAATCTCCGGCTGTAATTTCAACTGATTTATTGGCAATAGTAGCATTTGTCATTTGTGATGACATAAACTTATTCCATATTAGCTTATACAAACGATACTGCTCATTTGAAAGATATTGTTTAATACTGTCCGGAGTTCTTTCAGGATAAGACGGACGGATAGCTTCGTGAGCATCCTGAACATTTTGTTTCCCCTTTGCATAAATATTAGGTTTCTCCGGATAATATTTCTCACCGTAGTTATTGAGAATAAAATCCTTTGCCATTGCCTGAGCATCATCGGAAATTCTTGTACTATCGGTTCTCATATAGGTAATCAAACCGACCGCGCCATTTTCAAGTTCAATCCCTTCGTAAAGTTTCTGCGCAATCTGCATTGTTTTTTGCACACCATAGCCAAGCTTTGATGAGGCTTCCCGCTGAAGTGTTGAGGTTATAAAAGGTGCAGTAGGTTTACGCTTTGTTTCGCGGTTTGTAATCTTTGCAACTTTATATTCTGTTGATTTATCAGCAAGAAATTCAACAATCTTTTGCGCTTCTTCTTCGTTATGGATTTCAACTTTTTTATCTTTATATTTTGAAAGCTCGGCTTCAAAAACTCCGCCTTCCTTTTCAAGTTCAGTATGAATTGACCAGTATTCAACAGGAACGAAAGCTTCGATTTCTTCTTCTCTTTCACAAATCATCCTCAGGGCAACTGATTGAACGCGGCCGGCTGAAAGGTGATAATTACCAAGCCTCTTCCATAAAACAGGGCTTAATTTATAACCTACAAGCTTATCAAGAATTTGTCTTGTCTGCTGTGCCTTTACCCTGTCCATATCAATGGCACGCGGATGTTCAACGGCATATTTTACGGCTTTTGGCGTAATTTCGTTAAACTCAATTCTAAAAACTTTATCATCAGGAACATTCAGAACCTGTCTGACATGCCAGGCAATTGCTTCTCCTTCCCGGTCAGGGTCGGATGCAAGAAAAATTTTATCACTTTTTTTAGATAAGTCATTTAATTTAGTAACAACTTTTTTCTTTTCAGGAATAACGACAAATGACGGTTCAAAACCTTTGTTAACATCAAAGCCGAGGACATTCTGAGGCAAATCCCTTATGTGTCCGAAACTTGCTTCAATTGTATAACTGTCACCTAAAATCTTTCTTATTGTTTTGGATTTTGCAGGAGACTCGACTATTACAAGAGCTTTTTCTTTTTTTGATTTACTTTTAGAAGCTGCCTGTGTGCTGTCTGCTTTTTCTGCCGCTGCTGCTTTTGCCATTTATATTCTACACCCTCTTATATCTATCACCGGTTACTTGTTTTATTATGCCTTTAAGCTCCATGGTTGTCAAGTTCGTCAGCAAATCAGCCGTGCTGATTTTTGTTAATGCCGAAAGTTCATCAAAACCTTTTTCTTCAACATCAAGAGCTTTATATATTTTCTGTTCAGCTTCGTTCAAATTTTCCGTTAAATCTATAGAAAGCTGCTGTACAGGGTTTATTTCCCAGTTAAGTGCTTCAAGAATATCATCGGCTTTTGTAACCAGAGCTGCCCCGTTTTTTAGAAGCTTATAAATACCCTCTGTATTAGGATTTGAAATAAGCCCCGGAATACACATCAGCTCTCTTCCCTGTTCCAGAGTAAGGTTTGCAGTTATAAGAGCCCCGCTTTTTAGTGAAGCCTCGGCAACAAGGGTACCGTATGAAAGTCCTGAAACTATTCTGTTTCTCTGAGGAAATCTGAACTTTAAAGGCTGAAAAGTCGGATAATATTCTGTTACAACAACACCGCCGCCGTTTTCAAGTTTTTGATAAAGATATTTGTTAGAGGACGGATAAATATAATCAAACCCGCTTGCTATAACACCGATTGTCTTTAGATTATTTTCCAGTGCCGCAAGATGTGCTGCGGTATCAATTCCGGCAGCAAGACCGGAAACGATGCAAATATCAGTATCTTTTAATTCTGACAGAATTTTATTTACAGCTTCCTTTGCGCTGTAACTTGCTCGCCTTGAGCCGACAACGGCAAGAGTTCTTTCAAAATTACAGGCTTCTATATCTCCTTTGTAATACAAAACGGCAGGAGGATTTGAAATTTGTTTAAGCATTTTCGGATATTTTTCATCCTCAAAGGCTAAGAATTTAATATCGCGGTTTTGTACTTCTTCAAGCGCTTTATCCGGATTGATTTTGTCACGCTCACGAAGAAAAGTTTCAGCTTTTCTTACACTAAGCCCGTCAATTTGCTCCAAATCATTCAAGCCTGCATTATAAGCCTCTTCTACATCTCCGAAATAGTTATAAAGTCTTTGAACAAATGCGCTGTCAATTTGTTCAATTGCCGAAAACGCAATCCAGTATTTATCTTTCATTTTCTTGTTTCTTCTTAATTCTTTCTATAAGCTTATTAACGTTATTTATTTCTTCCTGCGGCACGCCAAGAGTGACATAGTCTTCAAAGTATTCTACCGCATCTTCGTAATCACCTCTTGCAAGGAACAATATTGCGACCTTTTTATAAGCCTGATAAAAGCCGTCATCTCTTGCAATAGCTTTAAGGTAATTTGAAATAGCTTTGTCTATTTCATCGTTTGCTTCATAAGCCTGAGCAAGATAATAATAAATCCAGACATTATCTTCTTTGTATTCAAGAACATTTTCAAAGTTTTCTATTGCAACAGCGTAATTTCCAAGTTCAAAATGAACCTTACCCAAATCATAATAAGCATCATAATTTTCAGGCTGGGTTTCAAGGATTTTTTCAAGTTCATCTATAGCCATATCAAGCCTTGCATCTTCCATATAAAATCTTGCAAGCAGATGCCTCAAAACCATATTGTCAGGAAGCTCATAAACTCCTTGTGAAAGCAGTTCAAGTCCGTTTTCAAAATCTCTCTGCTTATAATAAATGTCAGCAAGATTTAGATAAACCTGCGGCAATTTCGGGTTTAATTCAATAGCTTTCAGAAAATTGTCTTCCGCTTTTTCTATATTACCCTTCTTACAATAGCATAAGCCTATATTATTATATAACTCGGCACTTGGATTTTCAGTTTCAGAAACTGAACTGAAAATATCAATAGCTTTGTCATACTCACCTTTATTATACAGCTCTACAGCTTTGTCAATTTTTGCGCTCATTTTATTTTCCTTATAATCCGAGTGTCATTTCTCCGTCGCTGCTGTCGCCTGAACCGATATTTCTTATTACAGTACGTGTATTACCTTCTGCATGGAAGTCTTTCGGTTTAAGCATCATCTTAATCTTATCGGCATAAATAGTTCTTACGCCCTGAGTAATACTTGAACGACCGGTAAAATATATATCATTAGGCTTGTTTGTAGTTTTATCCGGATAAACAGTAATTTTAGGACCTACAGCGTAGTAATCCTGGTACCATACGCGAACATTTCCGCTTGCACTGTAAGTATTTTTATCCTGGCTGTATTCTTGCACATTAGATTTCAATATAAGCTTCTGCCCGTCCTCCATTGTTGCATTAGAGGTAGTGTTGCCTGTTGCTGTAAGCATTTTTGTTGCTTCGCTATAATAAAATTTATCAGCAAAAGATTCGTTTGTTTTGTCTTTTACTCTGGCATTTCCAATGAGTTCCAGGTCTTTCAAATCGCCGTTTTTATTTGTTTTAATTATGGCTTTATTTGAAAAAGATTCAATATCTTTGTACTTAATTGTAACAGCACCGGTTGCAGTCATCACGCCTGTTTTTGTATCGTATTCCTGAACATCCGAGTTGATAACAACAATAGGAACTTTGCCGTCAAAAACTACTGACTGGGTATCACCTTCAGCCCTGACGATTTTTGTAATTAAAGAAACTTTTAAAATATTAGCTTTAACTTCTCGTTTTTTGTTCTTTTTAACTTCGTATGCGTAAGGTTTGTCATAAAATGTTGCAGTATCAAGTTTCTGTTCTTCATTCATATTAATATCGGCAGATTCCCCGACAACTTTCATATCGTCAACGGAAACTTTTACATCGCCTTGAAACTTAATCTTGTTATCTTCTTCGGAAAAAGTCTGGGTTTTGGATTCGATAACCAGATCCGACGCCTGTGCGATTATACCGAAAGAAAACATTATAACAGCTATACTAATTAAGAGTTTCTTCATTTTTTCTCCTTAACATCATACATTTTAGATTGGGCATGACCTATAATTTTAAAGTTATCATAACTTGGGCTTATTTCAACCGTATCGGCAGTGGCAAGGAATTGACCATTGCGGGTAATTCTTATATTGCCTTTTGCAACAATAGGATTATCAGACCCGGTCCAGGTAATCCTGTCAGCTTCAAGGGAAGTTCCGTCTTTAATAACAACCCTTGTATCATTATACATAATAATCTGGGTTTTCTTTGAGTTGTAAGTTCCTTTGCTGGATTCAAAACTCATAGAAACTTCATTATTTTCATCATAAAAATTTCCGATACAGTTATCAAGAAGAGCAACGCCGTTTGTGCTGTCATAAGTGCCGGTTTCACCGTAAATTTCCCAGTATTTTTTTTCATCCTTGGTTTCAGTAAGAATAATACCGTTAATCAGAGCTTCCTGCCTGTCTTGATTTACAGAAAGCTGGCTGCGGTTAAAATTATGGGTGATAATTCCGGCAGAAATAAAAGCCCACAGTAATATCCCGACAATTCCGGAAAATGCTATAATATAAGCCTTCTTCTTTTTACTCAGATTTTTCCAGTTCATAAGAAAATGGTAGCACGAAAAACATTAAAAGACATGTTTTGTAAAAAAATATCAAGTAAAAAAGCAGCGCCTAAGCACCGCCCTTTTACACATGAACAATTGAACAATCAATCACCCAAACACACCGCCTGAATGTAACTGTTGTTGCGGCTGTTGTTGCGCCAGAACGTGCCCGTGGAGTAGAAGTAACGTAAGTAAGCGTAGCTGCTATTGGTCTCCTCACCAGACCACAAGGAGAAGCTGGGTTCTGGTAAGCCTAAAGAAGTTGCGGTGCCTGATTCATAAGCCAGATTATTCACATCCTGTTTTGCTCCTACACTTGGGTTTCCTTTGTATATTGCGCTTGCCAGTTTTCCTAAATCTGCCATTGTAGGTAAATTATTTACTCCACCACATTGTTTTACTGCGCCTGCCCAGTAATCATTGTCATAGTAACAGTTTTTTATTCCCAATTCGTCTTTTTGGGCTTCACACTCTGCGTTTGTTAAAGGCGTTGGTGTGAACGCCGAACCAAAGCATTTACCATCTATTTCTATTGCACAGCTTGAACCTAAGCCGTTCGCGTTGAATAACGCCACATCATCATTCTGTTTGTTTGGACGTTTTTTGCCGTTTATCTCAAATACTGCTGCTACACAGCTTGCTGTCGCGTTACTCACTGGCTTGTTATCCTCTGTACTCCACGTATAGCTCTTCACAGGGTCTGCCCAGTAATCATTGTCATAGTAACAGTTTTTTATTCCCAATTCATCTTTTTGGGCTTCACACTCTGCTCTTGTTAAAGGCGTTGGTGTGAATGCCGAGCCAAAAGGGTCTAGGGCTTCGCATTTTGTGTTATAAGATAGTATCATAGGCGTGCCATCACCGGTTATTATCCCCACATTAGGGCTACTATAGTCTGCTGTGTCACTGTCTTCCATCTTTAGATGCTTCCCTGTTTGGGTTTTAGATATTTCCCACTCTTTTCCGTCTAAAAGTGTTACTGTGTCATATGGCCAGCAATCTC
>HF989697.1:0-8638 GCA_000431315.1 Brachyspira sp. CAG:484 | reverse complement strand
GGCTGTACTATCATATGGTCCTATCAGACCCTGTGCTGCCATCTTCTCCGTTGCTTTCGTAAACTTATACTTCACTGTTCGAATTTGTTCCGCGCGTACTTTCTTGTTTATCGCTGCGTTCAAAGTCGGAAGCGTGATGGCTGCCACTACGCCTATTATTCCCAGAGTTATCAATACCTCCGCAAGCGTAAAACCTCTTTTCATACCTGCAATTTCCTTTCTTTTTATTATCTATTATATATTATAACTTATACTTTTTCAATATTTAGCTTATATTTACTTAAGATTTTGCCACTAAAAAATCAGCTCGCTAGTTAAGGCTGCTGACTTCTTTCCTCTTCTTTTGCAGGTATGACACTATGATTAGGTTGCCCCCCCCCCGGAAAGTCTTGCTATTACTGAGTTTTTCATAACTTAATCTCCTTTTTTAGTTGTAATGTTTATTTTTCTTTTTTAAGGGAAAATATTTATTTTCTCAAACACGCTCTCACTCCGTTCCCGCTATCGTTTCGAAAACAAATATTTTCCCTTATTTTTCTATTTGTTTTTCTTTGGCTTTGCTTGTTGCTTTTTATTCTAAGTAACTATAAAACTTTTTGAGGCGATTGCAGAAGCAGCGCGAGAGCGTGTCCGAAAAAAGTTTTTGTTACTTAAATGTGCTGACTGCTTCTTTTCCGTTACCAGCTTGGCGCTCTGATTGCCACTACTGATGTTTAGTTTTTTCCTCTGCTTTTTTATTATAACATATTGACTATAGTTCTGCAACTTCAATGTTCTTAATATAAATCGCACGGATATTATGTTTGAGATATAATTAACAAAGGAGAATCTTAGTTTTTAAGAAAAGAGGTATTTATGGCTATCAGATATGACGCCGGGGAAGTCATAACGGCAATGGTTACGCCGTTTGATAAGAACAGAGAAGTTGATTACAACAAAGTGGAAGAACTTACCAAATATTTAATTACACATGGCAGCGACACCGCTCTTGTTGCCGGGACTACAGGTGAAGGTCCTACTCTTACCCATGAGGAAGACCTCGAAGTACTGAGTACCGTCAAGCGTGCAACTGCAAATAAAGCAAGAGTTATTATGAATGCAGGTTCAAATTGCACAATGACCGCCTGCCGAACTGCAAAACTTGCTCAAAAAGAAGATGTTGATGCAATTCTTTCAGTTGTTCCTTATTACAACAAGCCAAATCAAAAAGGTATGATTGAACACTTCTCTGCAATTGCAAGAAGCACTGATTTGCCTGTAATTATTTATAATATCCCGTCACGAACAGGGGTTAATATTCTGCCGGAAACAGTTGCAAAGCTCGCAAAAGAATTTGACAACATAGTAGGCATTAAGCAGAGTTATCCTGATATGGATGCAGTCACTGAAATGAAACTTGCCTGCCCTGATGATTTTTCAGTATATTCCGGAGATGACAGCCTTACGCTTCCAATGATGTCGCTGGGCGCAAGAGGGGTAATTTCTGTTGCTTCGCATATTTTCGGACCGGAAATTAAATCTATGATTAGAAATTACAAAACAGGAGAATTTTTAGCTGCATTAAATATGCACAAAAAATTATATCCGGCTTTTAGAAAATTCTTTATGGCGCCAAATCCTGTTCCGGTTAAAGCAGCACTTGCTCATAAAGGTATTATTGAAGAATATGTAAGAAGACCTCTTGCTGAACTTAATGAAGAGGAAAAAGCTGATTTATTCAGTGTTTTAGATAGTGTAACAAATGATTAGCCCGCTCAGGCTATCAAATTTTATAACAGTCTTTAATAAAATTAAAAACAAGAACATTTATAAGAGGATAAAAAAGTGAAAAACAAAATTATCATGTTTTGGGCAATTGTACTTATTGTAATCGCATCAATAGTTACAATTTTCGTAAAACCAACAAAACTCGGGCTTGATCTTGTCGGCGGGTCAAGACTTGTAATCGAAGCCGAAACAACAAAAGCAATCCCGCAGATTACGCAGGATGTTATGAACCGTTTACAGTTCGCAATTGAAAACAGGGTAAACAAACTCGGTGTTGCAGAAACGGTTGTTCAACAGGTAGGTGAAAAAAGATTACTTATCGAAATTCCAAACGTTACAGACTTAAAAGAAGCAAAAGCATTCTTAGGTGAAACTGCTCAGCTTGAATTTAAAAAAGAAGGTAAAGGTCCTAACGGAGAACAAATTTGGCTTGAAACAGGGCTTACCGGTCAGGATCTGGCTAAATCAACACTTAGCACTGATTCTACAGGGCAATGGGTTGTTTCTTTGGAATTTAACGGAGCCGGATCTAAAAAATTCGCGGACTTAACTCGTGATCTGGTTGGACAGCAGATGGCAATCTTTTTTGACGGAGAACTTCAATCTGCACCTGTTATAAGAGAGCCTATTTACGGCGGTAAAGCTCAAATTTCAGGCGGAGATAGCGGATTTGAATATTCGGAAGCCGAAAGAATGGTTAACCTCTTAAATGCAGGTGCTCTTCCTGTTCCGGCAAAAATAGTTGAAGAAAATACCGTAGGTCCTACTCTGGGGGCAGACAGTATCGCTAAATCAAAAGTTGCCGGTATTATAGGGCTTTCAATTGTAATGCTGTTTATGATTGCTTACTACAGACTTCCTGGATTAATTGCCGATGTGGCTTTGCTGATTTACAGTTTAATACTATTTGCTCTGTTTAAAGCAATTCCTGTTACTTTAACTCTTGCAGGTATTGCAGGCTTTATCTTAAGTATCGGTATGGCAGTTGATGCGAATATTCTTATTTTTGAAAGAACTAAAGAAGAATTAAGAGCCGGCAGAAACTTATTTACTGCTATTAATTCCGGATTTGACAGAGCATTTACAAGTATTTTCGATTCAAACATGACAACAATTATCACCTGCGCAATTCTTTATCTTTTAGGTACAAGTATTGTTAAAGGTTTTGCTTTAACTCTGGCTCTGGGTGTAATTGTTTCAATGTTCAGTGCAATTACAATCACTAAAAACTTTATGCACTTAATCTTCGGAACCGGCGAGCTTAAATATCCGCAGTTATTCGGTTTGCATAAAGATGAAATCGGCAAAAGTTTTGAAGCTACTGAAACAAAACGTGAAAATGCCCGTTTCGGAATTTTAGATTAGGAAAATGAGGTAATTAAAAATGACAGATATAGCAAAACACGTAATTGATATTGTTAAATACAGAGTAGTATGGCTTTGTATTTCGGCAATCTTACTTCTGCCGGGAACTGCTGCCCTTATCTATTCGGCAATACATAACGAGCACCATATTCCTTTGAAAGTTGGTATTGATTATACCGGCGGAACAATTCTCCAGTATGGAGTAAACCAGAAAATTGATAATAACGATATAGCAAAAACACGTGCAGACCTTGAAGCTGCAGGAGTAGAAAATCCGCTTCTTCAGGTTGTACATGCAAATGCCGGGGCTGATTCAAAAGAAAATAGTAATCTTCAAAATATTATTTCAATCAGAACTAAATTTATCGGCGAAAACACTGATGGCGTAAACAAAATTACTGAAGTTTTATCAAAAGATTATACAAATCCGGAACTTATTTCAGTAAGTTCTGTGGGACCAACTTTAGGTAAGGAATTATTTAAAAATTCATTACTTGCTTTAGGCTTAGCATTTTTAGGCATAGTTATTTATCTTTCAATAAGATTTAAGTTTGACTATGCACTGGCTGCCATACTTGGGATTGCTCATGATGTGTTATTTGTTGTGGGCGCGTTTTCTTTACTTGGAATTTTTTACAACGTTCAGATTGACGGTTTGTTTATTACAGCGATTTTAACGGTTGTAGGGTTCTCAGTTCACGATACTATCGTTGTTTTCGACAGAATTAGAGAAAACTTAAGATATTATTCCAAAAAGATGTCTTTTGGCGAAATTGTAAACGCTTCTGTTAACCAGACACTTGCAAGAAGTATTAATACATCATTAACAACTCTAATTACATTATTGGCGTTATACTTCTTCGGCGGTGTTACAACAAAAGACTTTGTACTTGCAATGATTTTAGGTATCGCAATCGGAACATACTCAAGTATATTCTTCTGTTCAGTCCTTGTTGACTTCTGGGAAGACAAGAAAAACAACAAGACTCCGGCTTCAAAATCTGCTGCACTTGTTTAATAAATAAAATAAATAACAATAATAAAAAAACACAGATTAATAATCTGTGTTTTTTTATTTTCTTTCCGGAACAAATTCCAGAATATCATTTATACTGCAATCAAAATAAATACATAATTTGTTAATAATATCAAGACCGACATTTGTTCGTTTTCCTCTGACAATATCTGACAAAATAGATTGGCTTATCCCGGTAGCCTTATGAATATCAGTTGCAGTTGTATCATTATCCCATATTAATTGTCGTAGCTTTATTTTTATCATTATAACATTATAATCGTTATTTTCGTTATATTGACAATTTTTATAAAATAATATATAATTATACTATATATTATAAATTTTTATAATTATTTATAAATTACTTGTTAAATTATTTTATTTGAAAGGTTGTTTATGAAGATATATGGATTTACATTAGCAGAAGTTTTAATAACACTCGGGATAATAGGAATTGTTGCCTCAATGACATTACCTGCACTAATGAGTAAGTATCGTGCAAATGTTACAATAACTAAGTTACAGAAATTCAATTCTACAATGGCACAGGCCCAGCTTCGTTCAATAAATGACAATGGAGATGTTGACTGCTGGGATTGGGTACCTGCGGATGGAGAGAGTAACAACAAAATACTACTAAACTGGTTTAACAAATACTGGACACCTTATCTTAATAACATCAGAATAATAGACAGAAAAATTATAAAAGATAATAAACTTGCAGATGGAGGAATAACCTTTATACTGGGAGATGGCAGCGTAGCAAATATGAGCGGATTTTCCGGCGGGTATATACATGTTCACTATTATCCGAATTATAAGACTTTTATTGAAGAAAAAACAGTAGAGGGAGTGGATGATTTTATATTCGGGTTTAACATATCAAACTCCAAACGATTCAACACTTACGGAAGTCAACAAAAAGATGAACAAGAATTAAAATTCAATTCAAATTATGGATGCTACACAAAAAATCCGGTTCACGCAAAAGCATATTGTGCAAGGCTTATACAGTCAAACGGCTGGAAACTTCCTCAAGACTATCCGTATAAATTCTAATTAATAACTGCCCTGATTGCTGAAATCATGCCAGCTTCACAAGCAATATTCTTCCCGGCAATATCAAAAGCTGTGCCATGACCGGGAGAGGTTCTTATAATATCCAAACCAATTGTCATATTAACTGTTTCGTCACCGGCAACAGTCTTAATCGGGATTAAACCTTGGTCGTGGTAATTTGCAATATAACAATCATAAGGACAGCGTTCTTTGTTATAAAATGCCTTTCCTGCACCTACAAATAAAGTATCTGCAGGAAGCGGTTTTGTAATATCAACGCCTAATCTGCAAAGTTCTTCTGATGCAGGAGTTAATATTTTAATCTCTTCTTGTCCTAATATTCCGTCCTCACCTGAATGCGGATTAAAGCCGCACAGTGCAAATGAAGGATTTTCAATGCTAAAATGCTTGCAGAAAAACTCTTTCAAATTCAAGATTTTTTCAATAACAAGTTCTTTTGTAAGACTTATTTCTTTAAGAGCGCAGTGCCTTGTCAAAAGCAAGACCCTAAAATCTTCGGCAACAAAAAGCATTTCTGCAAGCTGTCCGTTATGTGCAAGAAATTTCTGCAAAACTTCAGTCTGCCCGTTAAAAATATGTCCGGCAAGGTGAAGCGCGTTTTTGGCTACCGGCGCCGTAACAATTGCCTTAGGATTTATATCACAAACCTTTTGCAGTGTATTGAAAGAAAAATCCCCGGCATCAGCCGTAATCCTTCCCGGTTCAATCTTATCAGCATCAAAAGGGATTTCAATAATTTCATAGGCACGTTTTAAATGACCGTAAAAATCTAATATTTTTTTATTAGAAACAAGTACAACTTTATCTTCAGGCAAATCAAGTTTATTCAGAGCCTTAATGGTAATCTCTGCACCAATACCGTTAGGATCACCTGTAGTAATTGCAATTTTTTTACTGTAGTTATTCATGATGCTCAAAATATTTTAAAATATCAATAAGAGTATTAACCCCGCCAAGATTGCCTGATTTTGTGACAATCCACTGCGCATTATGGTCAAGACTTAATGCGATAGCCGGCGCAACCTCATCAATAAGCTGCAACTGGGTTGCTCCTATTGCAGAACAGCATTTATATGAGGTTTCCCCGCCAAGAGTAATAAGAATTAACTCTTTTTGCGCCACAACTTTCTGAGTCAGCTCAGCAAGAAAATCTGTAATTACGTTCGCAAGGTTCGCCTTGGTAAGCTCGGCATTTAGTGAATCCTCGGAAAATCCATCAAAATCTCTCACAAGTGTTGATGTATGAACAACAACAATATTATTCTGCCCCAGATTATTAACAATTCTGTTAACGATTTCATCACTTACACCGGCAAGAACGGTTTTCATATCAAGATTTATAACAAGCAGGTTTTCAAACTCATCAGCTTCTTCAAGTTTTTCAATCTGATTTGCTGTAATTTGTGTAGCACTGCCGGAAACAACAAATTTTGGAAGTTCAGGAAGCGTTTTTGTAATATGTTCGGATTTAAAATCAGAAAACCACAAGTCACTTAAAACCTGTGCTGCCGCTGCTGTACCGGTTGGTAGAATTCTATATTCTGATTTATCCATAGCAAGAACAATCTGTTCAATGTCAACTGTAGAAACCGCATCCATTACAATGAGTTTTTTGCCTGATTTAATAAGATTATTCAAATCTCTTAAAATAGGTCCGGCACCTTTCATAATGGTAGAAAGTTCGATTGACCCGACTAAGTCTTTGTTTTCATCATGAAGCTGGGATTTCAACAGTGTAGGCAGATGTGATTCAAAAATAGGAGAATGCGGATCTCTTGCCATTTCGGTTCGTTCAATAGGAACACCTTTCAAAAGATGATAGCCGCCGACTGTTACTCTGGATTCTGCCGGGAACGCCGGTATAATAATAGAGGCATCCCATTCAAGAGTATCAAGAATGGCAAGCACTTCTACCGCAATATTACCTCTTATTGTAGAATCAATTTTTTTATAAAAATAATCCGGATTGATTTTTTCAACAAAAAACTGCGCTGCTCTTTGAGCTTTTTCAAACGCTTCATGCGGTTCAATATTTCTTGACTCAGTAGAAAGCGCCCAGGTTTGAGTATTTTTAGCATTTACCGGATCAATATCTTCACTGAGCAAAATTTGGGTGTTTGCACCCTTTAAATGGAACTGTAAAGCAGTATCGTTTGCTCCGGTCAGATCATCGGCAATAATAGCAACTGTTGTAGAGTTAATTATCATAATACTTCAGCATCTCTTTTTGAACCTAACAATCTTATGCTTGTAGCTACTACAAGGAAGTTTTCTCTTTCATTGCCGGTAGCTTTATCAGTCCAGCGATTTTGTGCAATTCTGCCATCTACTGCAACCTGCATACCTTTTTTTACATACTCACCGGCAAATTCAGCCTGTTTATCCCAAACATCAACATTAAACCAGTCTGCAACTTCTGATTTTGTTTTGGAATCCCAGCGGTTAACTGCAACAGAAAAATTTGCTTTAACTTTTCCTGATTCAAAGTATTTTATTTCTGCATCGCGGCCGACACGACCGACTAAGACAACTGTATTCATCAATACCTCTTTCTTTGTAATAAATTCTTATAACATTTTACACTAAAAATAAAACATGGTTCTGAAAATACAGTTTTCTAAAGAAATGTTAAATAATTAAAACCATGGATAGTCATCCTTAATTTCCCATCCATCCTGCTGTATCAAAGCTCCGCAGTAATAGGTATTCCTTGAAGATGCACATCCCCAGCCGGAGTGGTTCATAAGGGTATCTCTTGATTTATGTTCATATCCAAACATATTAAACTTTGAATTAGACTGTGTTAATCCCATTACAAAAATATCTTTTCCAAAAGTATTTGGCTTGTTAAATCCGTTAATATCAATAAATAATAAAATTCTACCGCCGTAATTACCTTGATAATTATCATAAACAAGCGATACAAGAGTTGAATTATTAACAATAAATCTGTATGTATTATCGTTCGGGGCATATGTCAATACGGTGCCATCATGGTAATACCAATTATAAAAGCACTTTTTTGAAGATGTTTTACCGGCTCCACAATCAGTAACAATTTTTATATAAGGTATTAAATACCTATGCGCAAAAACATTGAGAGAATCCCTCAGTTCAGATAAATCTTCACCATTTACGGATTGAGATGGTACAAACTCCCAACCGCTTATATCCCCGTAATCTTTCTGCGCCATTGTAAATGCTTGCAGAATAGTTGAGTATGATTTTTTCAGTTGGACAGCTGTAACCTTTTTTTGATACTTAGCGGTTAAAGAAGGTAAAGTCATAGCCGCAACAACACCTATTATACCTAAGGTTATCAATACCTCGGCTAACGTAAAACCTGGTTTAATGAATGGGTTCCCGGCTGCGCGAAATGGCTCGATACCTGCACCAATACCGGTTAAG
>HF989696.1 GCA_000431315.1 Brachyspira sp. CAG:484 | reverse complement strand
ATCGGCGTAGTCGCAGCAATGACAATGCCGACATGGATGAATAAAACGAATAATAAGGAACTTCATACGGCATTTTTGAAGACCTATTCTGAGTTAAATCAAGTAGCAGGGCTTTTTAAAGCAGATTACGGTATATCTATATCGGAATATGTAGCGCAAGCGCAGGGTTCTACAGGCGGCGGTGGAGCAGGGATAAAATCAGACACCGCATCTAAGATATTTGCCTATTATAAAGGTTCTAGAAATTTAACAAAAGGCGGACAGGGAACGTCTGACGGTGAAGGCAATTTTTTAGCTTGGTATAATATGGCGAATTTAAACGGAAGCGGCTATTCTGGGGGTGCAAACAACTCGGGGACAAATTCTTCTTTTTTGTGCGATAATAGTGCTTTTACAAATAACCTGTCAGGCGCGTTGATGATATTAAATGATGCTCCAAAAGAAGGAGATAACGGTCCTGTTATATGTGTAGATGTAAACGGGAAAAAGAAACCAAACAGATACGGAATAGACTATTTTATGTTTATATTTACGGTTGATGGAAGAGTTCTTCCTGTTGGTCAGGAGCATAAAAATAACCCTCGAGCATGCAATAGTAGCAATGGAACTTGTGGTAATTTTAATAATATAGGTTCTGAATATTGCTCTAACAAAGTATCCGATATATCGAAAAATACTTCATGTGCTTATTATGCACTAACCAATACGCACCCTACGGAAGAAGCTAAAGATTACTGGACTGATTTCCTGGGAGAAGTCTATAAAAGATAAAAAAAGGAAGATTAAAAATCTTCCTTTTTTTATTTATGAAAATCTGTTAATATCCGATAGCCCAGTTTACTGATGGCGCAAAATCTTTTTTAGGTTCAACCGCAATTGTGGAAGTCACAGCAGGCACTTCAATTACTTTAGCAGCTTTTTGAAGAAGATTATATTCCGTCATTCTGTTGTCTACGTTATTGAATGATTTAAGTCTGTCTAAATTATTTTGAAGTTCTGCATTTTCATCGTTAAGTGTTGTCACCTGACGGCTGAGAGTGTTTAATGTAATCTCGTTAGACATCTCAAAGTAATAGCTGATAAAAGCAACAGATACGAATACTCCAAGTATCGCACATAATGTTGAATTTACCTTCCTTATAGCCATTTCTTTTACCGAACTTTCTTTATGAAAATAACCTTCAATAACCGGAGCCTGTTGTATCGGGCGTTCTGCATAACCTGTATTTACATAAGAATAATTTATAGCTTCTTCACTTACTCTTGCTGTATTCAATTTCTTCCCCAACTTTTACTGTTTAAATTAACTACCCTCTAATACATCTTGCAATTCTTAATTTTGCGCTTCGTGACGGCAGATTTTCTTTTACTTCCTGTTCTGTCGCCGTTATTGGCTTTTTGTTTACCAGCTCCAATTTTGGCGGCGGGCATGTACAAATCATCTGGTTTTTATCGCAATGACACCGCTGTGAGTGGTATTTGAATAAGTGTTTCACTATCCTATCCTCCAATGAGTGAAAACTTATTACACTTATTATAGCACCAACGTCCAGTAAATCCAACACATCATTCAGAGTATTTTTTACATTTGTTAACTCATGGTTAACTTCTATCCTGATTGCCTGAAAAACGCGTGTAGCAGGGTGAATTGATGATTTTATATGAGGGGTGCAATTTTTGATTAAATCAGCCAGCTCTATTGTTGTTTCAAGCTTTTTCAGCCTTCTTTGCTCAATGATTGCTTTTGCAATTCTTTTTGAAAATCTTTCCTCTCCGTATTCTGAGAATATTCTTACCAAATCCTCTTCAGGATAAGTATTTACAACATCATAGGCAGAAAAATCTGCGTCCTGATTAAATCGCATGTCCAAAGGGGCAGCTTTTGTAAAAGAAAACCCTCTTTCTGCTTTATTGAACTGATGATAAGACGCTCCAAGGTCAAAAAGCACGCCGCCGGTAATCTTTTCAATTCCAAGTTCATGTAAAACTTTTTTAATATTTGTATAAGAATTTTTTACTATTGTTAAGTTATCGTAATCTTTTAATCTTTCAGATGCAGCCGCAATGGCGTCATCATCGACATCAAAAGATATTAACCGCCCTTCAGGCTGTATCCTTTTCAGAATTAACTCGCTGTGTCCGCCTCCCCCAAGCGTACAGTCAACATAAATAAGTCCGTTTTTGCATTCAAGTGCATCAACAGCTTCATTTTTCATAACAGTATAATGCTTAAAATCCATAAAAGAATTTTAGCATAAATTAAATTAAAAAATTTACACTATTTTATTGAAATGCAAAACCTTCCAGCCCGTATTCATCAATTATTTCTAAAAATTTATCATAAGTATACAGCTGCGCTTCTCCATTTTCATCGAAAATTTCAATAACGTCGTTCTGATTTTTGTTTTCTACGGCGCTAATCATTTTGTCAATTTCATTAGCGTCATTTTCTCTTTCTGTTGTTGAAATAAATTTAATGTCCATAATTCTTCTCCTGGTCCGGTTAATGTACTAAAAACCCGTCAAGCCCATGCGTGTCATATATTTCAAGAAATTTTGCGTAAGTATAAATCTGAGTGTTTTCAGGTTTTTGCTGGTCCATAATCAGTATTCTGCCGTTACCGATTTTTGAATCCAAATGCATCATAAAATCAACCATTGCAGTAACAAAGATTTCGTCCTCTAAATCTTCTACAGTGACACTTTTTAAAAAGTGAAAATCTTTTTCCTGAAATGTTCTTGTCGCTGCTGCCATTGTAAAACTCCTTGAGTTATAACCATTAACTTTACGTTGGTGATTACGGCATTGATTAATGATTTCTTTAATAAAATTCAATGATTGTTACAAAATTGTTACATAAAAAGAGCCGGGAATTTTTTCCCGGCTCTTTCATTTTGTACTTTAGACTATACAGCTTGTTTGATAGCACTGTTAACACGGTTAAATGTTTTATCTTTGCCGATAATAGCTAAGATTGCCGTCATATCAGCACCGCAAATTCTGCCAGTAACTGCCGCTCTTATAGCCCACATTGTAATTTTAGGTTTAACACCTTTTTCTTTATAGAATGCTCTGAAAGCTTCAAGTTTTTCGTGAAGATTTTCTTCAGTCCATTCCCAGTCTTTTGCCTGTTCAATGAATGTTTTCAACACATCCTGTGAAGTTTCTGTATCAAGAGTTTCTCTTGCTTTTTCGTCAATTTCAACATTCTCGCCAAAGAAGTAAGGCACTGCATCTGTAATATCAGAAAGCACAGTTAACGGTTCATAAGTAACCTCAACCATTCTTGTGTACTGTTCGTCAGTGAGTTCAGAAAGGTCGTATTTAGTAAGATAAGGTTTCAATCTTTCCTTTAGCTCGGGAATTGAAAGCATTTTGATGTAATGACCATTCATCCAGTTTAATTTATCATATTCAAAAATTGAATTTGATGATGAAACTTCGTTAATTCTAAAATCAGCAGCAATTTCATCAACTGTTTTAATTTCCTGTCCGTCAGAAGGTGACCATCCTAACAATGCAACAAAATTAATAAGCGCATTTGTCAGATAACCTTTTTCAACAAATTCAGAAACCGCAGTAGCACCATGGCGTTTTGAGAGCTTGCTCCTGTCCGGTGCCAAAATCATACCTAAGTGTCCAAATCTTGGAACTTCAGCGCCTAATGCTTCAAATATTAAAATTTGTTTGAAAGTATTAGAAATATGATCTTCCCCGCGGATAACATGGGAAATTTTCATAAGCATATCATCAATAACAACCGCAAAGTTGTATGTTGGAGCTCCGTTAGACTTCATAATAACAAAATCGCCCAGGAGGCTTGTATCCATATGCAATTCACCTTTTACAAGGTCATCAAACTTCAAAATAGAAGAATCATGGAAGGTTTTCTGAGCCTTTGCAATATTAAATCTGATTGCAGGCTTTCTTCCTTCTGCACGTAGTTTTTCTTTTTCTTCTTCTGTTAAATGTTCACATTTTTTAGTGTAAACATAAGGTTTTTTATTTTTAGTAGCTTCGGCTTTTTCTGCTTCAAGTTCTTCCGGAGTACAGAAGCATTCATATGCAAAGCCTTTGTCCAAAAGTTCCTGAACATATTTAGGGTAAATATCAAATCTTTCAGACTGGGTATAAGGTCCGTAAGGTCCGCCTACATCCGGTCCTTCATCCCAGTTAAGCCCTAAAGCTTTTAAGCTGTCAAAGATATTATCGATATATGCCTGACTTGTACGGTCAGCATCAGTATCTTCAATTCTTAAAACAAACTTTCCGTTATTTTTCTTTGCAAATAAATAGTTAAATAAAGCTGTTCTTGCAGTTCCGATATGCAAGTTTCCGCTTGGTGACGGTGCTATTCTAACTCTAACTTCATTCATTTTAAATCCTCGATTTCTTTTATATTTCGCACCTATAATCGTATCACGCGCAATTTTTAATTTCAAGGTTTAATCAAGAATATACATAGGCGAGCAGCCCCAGCCGGAACCGTTTTTGCAGTCGTCCTCGTAGTTAGTTTGTGTAATTGAAACCGCGTAAGAATTGGTACAGCTATTTACTTTGTCATTTTCAAAAGTTCGTCTATCCCAAAAGTTTAAATTTAATTTTCCGGGCGGTAATGTAACGAAAAAAATATCCCTGCCAATAGTGTTAGGTTTTTTATATCCGTTTACATCAATAAATATATCGCGTAAGCAGTTAAAATTTATCATTGACTCATCCGGTAAGAGGAATGTCATATTAAGATAACCGGAATTTAATTTTTGAGGTTCTCCTTTTTTATTAAACCATTCTCCATCGTTATGCCATTTTGTACTGTCGTTAAAATAATCAGTCTTGTTTAAATCAGGTGAGTCACCCAGCTTTTCAATCGTGCTGCAATTAATACCTGATTTAAGATATTTCAACTGAGAGGATATTTTACAAACGTAAAAAGACATGTCCATCCAATTTTCATGGGTTAGATTAGGTATGTCGTTGCCGTCTGTATAGACCATTAATATCGCTTGGGCTAAAGCAGAATACTGCTTCTTGAACATAGCTTTGAACTGTTTATCCTGAGTGTTATTGATAACTGCAGGCAGTGTCATAGCAGCGACTACTCCAATAATGCCGAGTGTAATTAAGACTTCTGATAGTGTAAATCCTTTTTTCATATAGCCTCCTTTTTTAATATTAACACATTACACTTATTATTACAAGTGTAAATTGCACTTTAAAAATAGTGTAAAAATAAGAGGTATTAAAAAGGGTGCAAGATATTGTATAGTAAAACTATGTTTAGAGTAGAAAAAGAAGAAATGATAAATAAAACATTCAGGCTTCCTGTTAGTCTGGTTGAGAGGCTTTATAATGTTGCCCAGAACAAGGGTGTTTCGTTAAATAATCTGGTTAAGCAGTGCTGTGAATATGCACTTAGCCAGCTAGCAGATGAAAATAACTAGTTTAGTTTCCGCTGTTGTGCTATAATACTATTATGAAAAGAGCTTTGTTTATTTTGTTGTTTTTTGTGCTGGGAGTTCCCGGATTTGCAGAAGAAAGTGATGTAAAACTTCCAAATATTTTCATATATTCTATGCCGGATAATGAAGAGGAAGGTCAGGATGATTTAGTACCGGAAGAGCTTGAGTATGTTTCTCCTCAATCAGCAGAAGATGAAGAACTTTTTGCAGATGAAGAAATTCCTCTTTTCACGTCTGTCGAACAGGTAAACGATAAAGATTATGATGAATTTGTAGAGGATGCAAATGCCATTTTTCTGAAAGATGAGTGCGACAACTATGTTGTAAATCTTCGCGTACCGCAGAAGATTACATCTAACCATTCTCTAAAGCTTGAAAATAAAATTCATAATGAAAGGCTTTTGAACCTGTCCAAGTATTCTAAAGAGGAATATAATATTTCAGGAAAATCTGTTAACAGTATTTATAAAAACGGCGGGTTTTCAATAGGAACAACTTATGATTCCAGTATTGATAAGATTTCTATGCTCGAAAATTCCACAAAGCTGTTTACCCGATACGAACGTGAGAGGTTTGCTCTTAGCTCTGCCTATGAAAAAACAATGAATACAACAATAGGAAGGCTTTATGATACTTTCTACCTTGCACCTGAGTTTAAGCTTAATAATTATTTTTCAATAAGGGAAGTCCTAAGTGCAGATATTACAAGAAACCGCAAAAGCAGCGAGTTAATATTTTCAGTTTCTCCTTACGGTTTGAACGGAACCGATCGTTTCAGGTTTGAAGTCGGGGCTAAGCAGACTATTGATCAGAATAATGCACTTTACGGCACCCAGCTGAATTTTTCAACAAAATTAAAATTGTAAACTTATAAAAACATAATTGTATATAAGCTATATTTTTACTATAATTTAATCAGGCAGAAATTCTCAAGGAGTTTCAATTTTGGAAGATAACAACGGTCAAAATCTAAATCAGGACGCCGCAGTTCAGCCGCAGAAAAATCTTGCAGCACGAACAAAAGCTAAAAGCCGCAGGCATAAAAGGAAAATAGGATTTTACTATTCTTTCCTTACGATAGTACTGTTGTTTTGTCTTGTTCAGGTAGGTTTCGGCGTAATCTTAAATATCTCTAAAATTATTGCTTATAAAGCTAAAATAAATACAATGGAAAAGGTTCGTGATGATGCTGAAATCCGAAATAAAGAATTAAAGAGTGATATAAAACAATTCTCCAAAACAGCAAGCCTTGAAGAAATTGCACGAAATAATCTTAAAATGGCCGGAGAGGATGAAGTGCTGGTTATTATCAATAACAACCAGGAACCGGCTGATAAAAATAAAAAACACCACAATAAAAAGAAACATAAAAAGTAGACGGTGACTTATGCAGGAAAACGAAGTTGTAAATTATATAAAAAAAGCGTTTGAATATAAAGAACATGAGTGTTATAAGCAGGCAATCGAAATGCTTTATAAAGTTCTGGAAACTGAGAGTGATAATATAGAAATACTTTTTCAGATAGGAGAACTTTATGTTCTTTTGCATAACTATAACAGGGCAGTTCAATATCTTGAAAAAGTTCTTGTGATTGATGCGAAACACCTTCCTTCTTTGAAGCTTCTTCTAAAAGTTTATCTAAGGCAGGATGAGCTTCAAGATGCTAAAAAGCTCGCATTATCGGCATATGAGATTGAGAAGTCGCCGGCGAATTTAAAAAGTTTAGTTAAAATTTTGGGTGAGCTGAAAGATTTTGATGAAATAGAAAAATATAAAGATGATGAATGTATGGATAGCAGCTGCCTTTACGCGTGGGCAGAAGCAGCATATAAGTCAGGGAAGGTGAAAGAAGCCAAAGAGCTTATAGAAAAAGCCTGCTCTTTAGATAATAACAATGCTGATTGTAAAGTTCTTCTCGGAAAAATCTATTTTGACGAAAGTGAATTTGACAAGTCCAGAGAGATATTTGAAAGTTTTGGCAAAAATTCACAGGATGCAGATGTTTTGAATTATTTGGGGCTGTTTGCTCTTGAAG
Organism: Brachyspira sp. CAG:484; assembly: GCA_000431315.1. Lineage (GTDB taxonomy): Bacteria > Cyanobacteriota > Vampirovibrionia > Gastranaerophilales > Gastranaerophilaceae > Scatousia. The sequence continues at coordinate 24,614 of HF989696.1, read as the reverse complement.
ATACCAATTTTGTAGAAGCAATAAAATTCTTTTCAAGAGCATCAAATATTGATAAAAATAACCCTGTATATTTCTATAACCTTGGTAATGCTTACTTTTTTAACGGCTGGCATGAAGAGGCAGTTAATGCTTACCAGAAAGCAATCTGTTTGAAGCCGGATAATGCGGATTACAGGTATTCACTTGCATATTTGTTATTTGAAGATAAAGAATTTGATAAAGCCAAAAAAGAGGTTGATATTGTTCTTGAAAATAACCCTAAGCACTATCAGGCAAGAGTTCTTGCAGCTTTGTTAAAGTTTGAAAATAAAGACTTTCTCGGCGCACAAAAAATTCTTGAAGAAAATATAAAAGACGGCTCGCAGGATGATTTCACCCTGATTTCTCTCGGCAAAGTCTATAGTGAGCTTGATATTTTTGAAAAGGCAGAGCGTGTCACAAGCGAAGTTATAGACCGTAACCCAGATAACCTGAATTATAAGAGCTCTCTTGCGGATATTTATATTAAGGAAAAGAAGTTTGACCGGGCGCTGGAGATTGTAAAAGAGCTTCTTTCAGCAAATGAAAGATATATCAGCGGATGTATACTAGGTGCAAAGGCAGCATACCTTAAAGCTGACATGGAGCTTGCAAAAAAGTATGCGCAGGATGCAATATCTCTTGATATTAACTGCTCGGAAGGCTATTATTATCTGGCTCTGGTCAGGGTATTCCAAAAAGATTACGAAGAAGCTATTGAATGTATGAAGCGTGCAATTACGTATGATATTAATAATGCAAAATATTATGCTGAGATGAGCAATATTTATAAGTTAAAAGAAGATATAAAAACAGCTTTTGAATATATTAAAGAGGCTGAAAGCATAGATAACTCAACTGAATATAAGATTATGTACAGGGAACTTGCAGCACTTAACAGAAAATTATAAAAAAATTTGCCCTTGAAAATAATATAATTATAATGTTAGTTATCGGGCTGATTAGGGAGCCGGACGGAATAAGAGGAGTTATGCTTATGGATTTGAAAAAGATTTTATGTACAGTTGCGCTTGCGCAATCGATGTTAATTGCACCGGCTTTCGCATTCGGGAAAGAAAAGCCTATAGTTGTACCAAAGAATTTTCCCGAAAAATATAATGCAGAATATATAAAAAGAATTACCCCTGAATACAAGTCAGTGGGCGATGATTTTATTTTCTATGTTGCTCTGGATATGCTGAAAGGGACAAATGGTGAATTCTCCCGTAAGGCAATTCTCGGAAATAACCTGTCGCAAAGACCTGTAAAAATTGAATTTAAAGATTTAGGTACAATAAACCAGGCTTACTCATCTTTTGATGCACTAGGCTGGAAACGCGGCAAACAGCTTTATATCTATATTAATCCAAGACATAAAGACGCCCCTCCGGGAGCAATTGCAGCACTTTTATCCCATGAAGCGTTACACCAGGATGAATACAATTCTCTGGCAGAAGAAACCTATGCCTGGACAATGGAAGCTTCTGTATGGTGCGAAATTTTGAATGTTTATCCGGAAAGCGATGAAAATCTTCACCCTCTGGTAACACGTGAGAATACACTGAAAAAATTATTTGAAAAAGGTAACTATTCAAACAAATATATTAAAAAGACCGTTCATGCAAATGAAGGCTATAAAAACCTTCCTGCAACCTCTCCGGGATTTGAAGATTTGTAATTCTAAACTTTTATGAATAATTACATAGGTTAATCATAAAGTATATTGATTATACAAAAGACTTGATGTTAAATATTCGTATGAAGAGAAAAGAACTATATATTTTTATTGCCGCAGTCTTTGTTTTGGTTGGTTTGAATCTGCTTGTAATGCACTCAAGCAACCCGCTTTACACAGAAAATGATGAGATGGTCAATAAAGAATATATTTCTTCTCAAAAATTGTTTGATGAAGTCTGGTCTGAGGTTAAGTCTAATTATTATGATTCATCAATGAACCATCAATCATGGAGCCGCTGGAAAGAGCATTACCATGGCAAAATTAAAAACGATGATGATGTGAAAGTTGCAGTTGATACTATGCTTGCAAGTCTTGATGACCCGTATTCAAGATATATGAATAAGGCAGAGTATTCTGACCAGAATACCTCAATAAATTCAAAGATTACCGGTATTGGCGTGAATATTTCTACAATTTCCGGCAAAACACAGATTATTAACGTAATGGACGGAACTCCTGCACAGTTTTCAAATTTACAGGCAGGCGATATAATCCTTGATATTGACGGAAAGGATATAAATGGTCTTTCGCTTGCAGAAGTTGCAGCTCTTGTAAGAGGTCCTGAAAATACTGCTGTTCAAATTACTGTTTTGCGAAACAAAGATAAATTTGTTAAAAAAGTTGTACGTAAAGAAATAAAAATTAAAACTGTAAAGAGTTCTGTTGATAAAAATATAGGTTATATCCAGATTTCCAGCTTTATCGGTTCAACTACTCCGAATGAGTTTTTGGAAGCTCTTGAAAAAACAAAGAACACAGACGGGCTTATCCTTGATTTAAGAGGAAATACAGGCGGACTTCTTCCGAATGCAATCTTTATAGCTAATCTGTTTATTCCTAAAGGCAACCTTGTAAGTATTGTAGGAAGAAATGGCTACAGATATAATATTGAAGCACAGGAAACTGATTTTGGCATAGAAAAACCTGTTATAGTTCTTGTTGACGGAGCTTCAGCTTCAGCGAGCGAAATCCTTTCAGGAGCACTGAAAGATTATAAAAAAGCAAAATTACTCGGAACTAAAACCTTTGGAAAGGGTATGGTGCAAAAAATTATTCCCCTTCCTAATGAAACAGGTTTAAATCTCACTGTTGCAAAATATCTTACACCATCAGGGGCTGATATTAATAAGAAAGGTATAAATCCTGATATAGAAGTTAAATTTACAGAAAATGATTTGAAAAACCATGAAGATGTTCAGCTTAAGACTGCAAAAACTCTTCTTTCCAAAATGTTAAGCCAGAATAATAACTAAAGACTTTTATTCATAAAGAAGTTTTTATACCTTAAATCTTTTTTCTGTACGACAAGCCCGCATTTAGAACAAGCAAGGGTTTCTCCGGTGCTGTCAACAGGCATAAAAATATGTTCGCACGCTTCATAGTTTTCTTCTTCAGGAATTTGTTCAAGCGGGTTGAGTGCATTTTTTTCATCGTGTTGATCAAGAATTTCCATCAACCGGTCTTTTTTCAAATATTTCACAAGAAGTTCTATGAAATACATTTATAAATCAAAACCTCCGGGCAGAAGTTCATCAAGTTTGTAAATCTTTAGCTCTCCTCCGGCTTCTGTAATAACATCAATACCGGTTTCGCTTCTAAATTCATGCAGAACCTGTCTGCAAGCTCCGCAAGGAAGACAGTTTTCAAGGTTAGGAGAATAAATTGCAATAGCAGAAATTTTTCTTTCTCCGTTTGCAATTGCTGTTCCAACAGCATTTCTTTCCGCGCAAATAGTGAGGCCGAAGCTGGAGTTTTCAAAATTACATCCGCAGAAAGTTTTCCCGTCCGGAGTTGCCAGACAGGCTCCGACTTTAAACTTTGAATACGGTGCATAAGCTGTTTGGGCAGCTTCTTTTGCTTTTTCCATTAATTCCTTGTAATCCATGCGGTTCTCCTTTTCCCTCATGTGTATATAACCCGTCTGTTATATAAGTTTATTCTATATAACTAAAAAAATAATCCGTTAGTCGTATGAAAAAATATGTGTTACAATAAATATATGAAAAAAATATTCGGGACAGTATTTTGGTTAATGTGGAGCTTTATGACACTATTGCCTGCAGATGCTCTTACTTTTAATGTGGTAGTGCTGCCGGTAGATCTGAACAATATATGTGAAAACTATTACTGTTATCCTGAAGTTTCAGAGATTGTTGCACAGGATTTAATAACATATTTTAACTCAGGAGCTAAGGTTCATTCGCCGGCACTCTTTGAAGTCCGCAAAACTCTGGCTCAGAATGCTTCATTGAAAAGTTCAACGGAAAATGCTCTAAAAAAATTCGGACGTACTGAAGTAATCGACTTTCCTGCAATGAAAGCAATTGCCCGTCAATTCTCTGCAAATTCGGTACTGCTTGTGTCAAACAGCGTTGTTATTGAAAATGCCGGCGTAAAAAGAAATGTGTGGGAAATACTTGAACTTTCCAGTGCTTTAAATATTTCCTACCCTTATGTTATGGAAACAAATGCAGTTCTGATTGATACGGTTAATGACCTTGTTATGTGGAGCGGAAGTTATACAAAAAAAATAAGTGATAATAATGATAATTTTACAGCAGAAAACTCTGCGCGGAGTTATGCAAAGGTTTCATATCTTAGAGCATATTCAGAAGACATTCTTGCCAAAACTATAGCTCAAAATGTAGTTTTGCGATTTTTCCCGAAAACAGTAAATCCGGTAATTGAGAAAAAGGACGTAAAACCATCGGGATCATACTTCCGTTACGAAAGTACAACCCCGACGTTAAATAAGTTACAGGAAAAAGAAGAAGAAAAACAAAATAGAGAAGATAATTACGGCGAAATGATTTACGGCATCTGAGGGAAAGTAGGTATACTAGGTCTTTTATCACTGCTGCTGCCGTTTTGTGACGGTGTTTGTGTAGTTGGCTTATTTATCATATTATCAAATTTTTGATTATCTAGCTGTTTTTGTGTTTGAATATTGTCAATTTTTTCCTGTACACCTTCTCCTGTTGACTTTGGTGCATTCTTTTTCATTTCAACCTGGGCGGGTGTGTTGGCAGAAATTTCATCAAGTTCTTCAATACGTGCTTTTGTGTCAGCAATGGCTACAACACATACCGCAGTTACTGCCATTGCTATGAGGTATTTTTTCATTGAAATTCTCCTTTGTTCTAGTTCATGTTAGTCTGTATTTTTTATAAAATAATCGGACGAAATAATTATCTTTAGAGGCAATAAGAGAAAAATAACTTGCAAGAAAGCATTAAAAATGCTAATATAAAATTGTAGATAAACTGTAAAGAGAGGGAATTATGGCAAGATTAATAAGACCAACATGGGCAATCAGATGCGTTCAATCAGGCTGCAAAACCTTGTTTGAAGTAGCAAAACTTGAAGATGGCAAACAGCAGGAAGTTGTATGTCCTAATTGCGGTGAACACTATGTTTACCCGATTACGGAAGATGATGAAAATAAATAAAAATGTTCAACGGTACTGATAAACGCTATAATCAGTATAGTGCATATTTGAAAAATAAGTTCGGCGTCAAGGTTTATAAGATAACTCTTGATGCCGGTTTTTCGTGTCCAAACCGCGATGGAACAATTTCAAAAGGCGGCTGTATATTCTGTGATGACGGCGGAAGCTTTTCCCAGGCGCACTCAAATCTTTTGTCTATTGAAGAACAGATTGAAGAAGGTATAAAAACATTAAGCACCCGTTTTAAGGCGGAAAAGTTTATGTCTTATTTTCAGGCGTATTCAAATACATACAAGCCGGTAAACGAGCTTGAAAAGATTTATAACTCAGCGCTTTGTAATGATAAAATAGTTGGGCTTTCAATCGGGACAAGACCGGACTGTATTGATGAGGACAAGCTTAATCTTATTGCAGATTATAAAGATGATTACTATACCTGGATTGAATACGGGCTGCAATCTATACATGACAAAACTCTTAAACGTATTAACCGCGGGCATGACTTTGACTGTTTTTTGAAAGCATATGAAAAAACAAAAGAAAAAGGAATTAATGTCTGCGTACATGTAATTTTTGGTCTGTGGGAAACTCATGATGAGATAATGCAGACAGCACAAAAGCTTGCTGAACTTGAAGTTGACGGTGTAAAAATTCATATGCTCTGCGCCTTAAAAGATACAAAACTTGCATCAATATATGACCGCGGTGAAATTGATTTTATGTCCGAGGAAGATTATGTAAATACTGTTTGTGATTTTCTGGAATATCTTCCCCAAAAAACAACAATTCACAGACTTGCAGGCAACGGCTTAAAGAAAAATTTAATAGCTCCGCGCTGGCTTGGCGCAAAGTTGGACTGCCTGAATAAAATAGACAGGGAACTTCTTCGCAGAAATTCATACCAGGGTATAAAAAGTTAATAAACAGTTTACAAAAAACGTAAAATATGTCATACTGAACTCGTGCAGAAGTGTATTGTAAAGAATTATTAAAGATAATATATAAATTTCGCAAAAAAAATTTTTGAGAGCCCTTAAAGCTTTTGAAAAAGATTAATCTCGGAGTGATAAATATGTTAACAGTTCAACCAAATTTTTCTCAACGCATTCATTCGGGTCAGGCTTTTGGAAGCCAATCTGCAATAATACTCGTTCCAAAAGAGAGTAATATGCCTTCTGTTGAAGATAAAAAAGCGCTGGCAAAATCATCCCGACGTTATGAAGATGAATTTGAAAGAGAAATAGTTGATGTTGATTATGAAGAGGTTTTTGATGAGGAAAATCCTGCCGGAACAACAGCCCTTGCCGTAATTCCGAAAAAAGACCCAAAAGATGAATATGATACAAATTTGAATGATATAAAAAATAATATAAATGCAACAATGGACAATCTTAAAGATGTCCAGAAGGAGCTGCCAGCGGGTGCACAAAAACTCATGAACGGATTTTTTACGGTAGGTGCAGCTGCGGTCAGCGGTATCAGTGTTAAATATGGTTTCAATGAAACTAATAAAATCCTTGGTAAACTGTTTAATAAACCTTCTATGAAAAAATTTGGCGAAAATTTTGTAAAACCATTCAAAGCTTTATGGAAGGGAATAAAGACCTTCTTTAAAGATGAATACAAAAACTTTAAGACAACAGACCTATTTAAAAATATGAAAAAGTCTTTTGAAAACTTTAAAAAGACAGGTTTTGGCAAGAAACTTGTGAAATTGTATGAAAAATTTGTTAAAAGCGGTCCGGTGCAGGAAACAAAAGATTTTATTAATAAAGTCAGAGATGTAAAACCTGCACAGGTTAAAGAAGCAACCGGTGATGTACTTGGTCTGGCAACCGGTGTTTCAACTGGTATTGCAGCAAACCTTGAGCCTGAAAAAGTAAAAGAATCAATATAGGACGTTAAAATGTTAACAGTTCAGCCAACAAGTTTATATAGACAAAATACAGCTTTTACTGCCGGCAAGCTTGACGATGAGCAGAAAGAAAATCTCCGCGACGGCGCAGTTGCCGGTGGTGCTGCCGGCGGTGGTTTGAAGATGTTCAAGAATGCTAGAAATGCTTCCAAGCTGACTGCTGAAACAACACAAAAGATTAAAGAAGGTCAGCAGCTGGTTAGGGAAGTAACTACAGTAACAGCCAAGCCTGTAGAAGAAGCAAAAGGGCTTTGGGCAAGTTTCAAAGCTAATTGCAAACTTTATAAAACTAAATTATTCGATAAACTTACAGCGATAAAAACTTCAAAATATATAAAGCCGATTCTGAATAACAGAGTTGTAAAATTCGGCTGCGGTATTGTCGGCGGTGCTCTTGCAGGCTGTGTATTAATATCCGGTATAGGAACTTTGTATAATAATACAACCAAAATAGCTGATCATTATGCCCCTGAAGTTGCAGATAAAATGAACTCTCTTGCTGACGGATATAAGAATTTTAAAAACGAACTGGTATAAAAATATTGTTTAAATATAAAAATCGTGCTAAGTTTAACTTATGCACGATTTTGTTTTAAAAGAAATATGTAATGCGGATTTAGCATTGGAACTTAGTTCGGTTGGCTTTGACAGAACATATATAAACAGAGCTGTACAGAAATATGCTTATAAGAATATAAAAATCTATTCACTTTCAATTCCACAGGCAAATATTCTAAAACAAACAGCACTTTCTGTAGGTGCAGATTGTGCTACACATCGGGAAACAATTACTGCGAAGGTGGAAACCAGCGACTGCATACTCGGCGGGAGTATATCACAGCTTGGAAAAATAGCCGAAAAGCTTAAAATGCAGCCTTTTGGTTTAAAAGAATTAGCTGGAAAAATCGATGACTTTCTGAAACAAACACAGCGAACAAAACCTGAAATTATGGGTATATTGAATGTTACAGACAATTCGTTTTCTGACGGAGGGTTATACACCACTGCTGAAAAAGCTTTTAAACACCTCCTTGATATGGTTAAAGACGGTGCAGATATAATTGATATAGGTGCAGAATCTACAAAACCGTATTCAAATGCAGTTCCACCGGATATACAGCTTAAAAAAATTATACCGGTGCTTGAACTCGTTCAAAAAGAAGGAATTTCAGTGCCTGTAAGTATAGATACCAGAAGTGCAAAAGTTGCACAAGAATGTATTAAACTGGGAGCTTCTATAATTAATGATGTTTCAGGCTTTGATTATGATAAGAATATGTGCAGTGTTATTGCTGCAAATCCGCAGGTAAAGATTGTAATACAGCATTCAAAAGGAACTCCTGATGTTATGCAGAACAATACCTGCTATGGCAATCTTATTGATGAAATTTATCTGGGGTTAAGAGAAAAAGTAAATCATGCTTTTTCTCAAGGTATTTCTTCAGAGCGTATAATAATTGATCCGGGGATTGGATTTGGAAAATCCAGAGCCCAGAATTTTGAAATAATAAGAAGGCTTGAAGAATTTAAAGGCTTGGGATGCAGGCTTCTGCTTGGAATTTCGCGTAAAAGCCTGTTGAATATGCCTGATGCAGAAAATAATATAAAAGATACTTTTACCTTAGCATTGAATACCCTTGCCCTGGAGCATGGCGCTGATATATTGAGGGTTCATAATGTAAAGCTTCATAGATGTCTTCTGGATATATTATGTGAAAATTAGTAATGAATTTTTATTAAGGGGGTTGGCAAAAATCATTTTTTGCGTTTTAATGAATAGATAAGTGTGGAGTTTATATATTGTTTACACATGTAAACATTTGTAAATAAAATAAGAAATTTCCGCAAATTATGTCAAAAATAAAATTGTTTTGTTTTTAACTAAATATCAAACAAAGATAATAGAAAAAGTGAGGTGTAGAATATGTCAGTAAATGCAGTAAACGGTACAGATAACAGAGGCAGAAATGCCGCAATCGGTGCTGGAGTTGGTCTTGTAGGCGGTGGTGCAGCAGGTTATTTCACAAAATCAATTTTAAAAGACGGAAATTTCTCAGATGAGTTTATTAACAAAACAATGTTAGCAACAGCAGGTGATGACGCAGCAAGAGATACTCTAAAATTATCAAAGAAAATTACAGAAATGGGCGATGATGCTTCTGTAGGTAAAATGAAAAAAGTCCTTAATGATGTTATGGAAAAAAGTAAAAAATTTGTAGCTGAAGATCAGATAGAAGCAACTAAAAAAGCTATCGCCGAAGGTTCAGATGATGAAGTTAAGTCTATTTTTAATGGAGTAAAAACAGCTGCAGAAACTATATACGACGAAGGAAAGAAAGTTGTAAGCGATACTCTGGAAACTGTTTATGATAAAGCAGGTAAAAAATTCAAAGAATTACCGCAGGATGCAGCAGAAGAAACTAAAAAATTCTTTGAAGCTGCTAAAAAGACAGCTCGTAACATGAAAATTAAACCGGCAGCTATCTACGGTGCCGCAGCTGCAGTAGTGGCTGGTCTTATTGGATATGCAGCAACTCCGAAAGCTAAACCGGCTGAAGGTGAAGCTTCTGCAGAAAAAGCAAATTCTTAATTGATAAGTTAGTTATAAAATAAAAAACAGGAACAGCTATGTTCCTGTTTTTTTGTCATGTATATAAATATTTGTAAATTAAACAAAATACCAGCAAAAAAATATATTTTTGTGTTTATATTTACAGGTAGTATAAGAGTCCCCATGATAATAATCAATAAGAAAATAGAAAAGTTTATAAATTACGCAGGTAAAAATCTTAACGCACCCCAGCAATCAATTATTATGGGTGCAACAGCCTTAGTATTTCAGCCTTACATAAACAGAAAGAATAACCGTCTTGACCAGGATACGAAAGATATGGCAGTTGCCCGTTCTATTGGAAAAAATATAGCAGGGAACTTTTTTGATTTTGTAACCAGAGTCGGTGCATTTTTTGCAGTAGTAAAGCTTTCAAATTATAAAACCAATGACGTGAAAAATGATGAAGATATAGTTAAAGAGCTGATTCCCAAAAATCAAAAGAAAGATATTTTTACGCCAAACCCCGGCAATAAGTTTGCCCCACGTTCAAAAAGGGAATTTCTCAAGGATTATAAATCATACAGGCTTGCAATGGGAGCTCTGTTAGCAACAGGAGTTGCAGTATTTATAAAAACTACGGTTGAGCTTCCTTTGACAAAAAAACTCACAGATATTTTTTACAAACTTGAAAAATCAAGAACCCGCAGGAAAAATGATACATCGAACAATACTGAACAGAGTAACAAATAAAATATTTAATAACTATGCAAAAGATTCCGGCAAGCTTCTTGTACATGTCGGAACCGGAGTTACTGTTATCGGCGCATCTGCACAGATAGGCATGCTTTTGAGTGACAGGAAAATGGAAAAGCATACAAAAAAATTCCTTGTTAATCAGGAAGCCATTACATCCGGCGCATGTATAGCAATGTATTATTCCATATGCGAATCGGTGCGTATTGGGGTTAATAAAGCTCTGGAAGGCGGCAAAGTCTTAACAGAAACAGTAGCAAAGTCTATTGCAGGCTTGAACAAAGAAAATAAGAACATTAAAGCCGAAGATTGGAAAAATATATTTACTAAAAAAGAAATGAAAAAAGGGCTTTCCTATAACCTTGAACACATAGAAGAAACTGATTTTTATAAAAATTCAAAAGATGTTTTGAAAAAACAAATAAAAGAAGCTGCAAAAAAAACTTCTGATATTTTTCAGAATTATAAAAGCGGTGTAAGTATTCTGGCAGTTCTTGCAGCCTCGGTGTTTGCCGGTAACATAGCAGGACCTGTAATAGGCAACTATCTGGTTTCTTTTCCTGTGAAAAAAGATACAAAATAGTTTGAGCCATAGCCTTGTGGAAATAATTTTTTTACATGTAATAATAAAATTATGCTAGACAAAATTACGATTAAGGGTGCGAAAGAACATAATTTAAAAGATGTATCACTTGAAATTCCAAAAAACGAACTGATAGTTTTTACTGGAGTTTCCGGCTCAGGCAAAAGCTCTCTGGCTTTTGATACTATTTTTGCAGAAGGGCAAAGACGTTATATTGAAAGCCTTTCTACTTATGCAAGACAATTTTTGGGGCAGATGGATAAGCCGGATGTAGAATATATTGACGGGCTTTCTCCTGCTATTTCAATTGACCAGAAATCAACAAGCAATAACCCGCGTTCCACAGTTGGTACCGTTACTGAAATATACGATTACTTAAGGCTTCTTTATGCAAGAGCTGGGACTCCTTATTGTCCGAACTGCGGAGATGAAATTAAACCGCAGTCTATTGACGAAATCGTGAACAGCATTATGAAACTCGGCGAAGGTACTAAAATTCAGATTTTAGCGCCTATTGTACGCGGTAAAAAAGGTGAATTTCAATCAACATTTGAAGAGCTGCGCCAGGAAGGTTTTGTCAGGGTTAAGGTTGATGATGAGATTTATAACCTTGATGAAGATGAAATTGAGCTCAGCAAAACAAAAAAACACACAATCCACGTTGTAGTTGATAGAATTGTTGTAAAAGAAAGCGCCCAATCAAGAATTGCAGATAGTGTGCAAATTGCTTTAAAAAAAGCCGATGGAATAGTTATTGTTGATGCTGTAGGCGATAAAGAAATTATATATAGTGAAAAACTTTCCTGCCCGAAATGTAATCTAAGTTTTGAAGAGCTGGCACCAAGGATTTTTTCTTTTAATGCACCTTATGGCGCTTGTGAAAGATGTTCCGGTTTAGGTGCTGATTTTGTAATTGACCCTAACCTTGTAGTTCCGGACAGGACAAAATCTTTAAAAGACGGCGCAATTTATCCATGGTCAAAAACAACTACTTCTTATTATGAAGATGTCTTAAAATCTGTAAGCGAGCACTACGGAATAGATATGGATACTCCGTTTGAAGAGCTGCCTGAAGAGCAGCAGCAGATTATTTTATACGGCGGAGATGATTTAATGAAATTCCGCGTGATGAAATTCGGGACTCACCGCTATGAAACCAAGTATCACAGATTTACAGGTGTTATTCCTTTTCTGGAAAAACGCTATAATGAATCAAATGGCGAGTACTGGCGTGAAGAAATAGAAAAATATATGGTTACAACTCCTTGTCCTGCCTGCGGCGGTGCCAGACTGAAACCTTTTCCGCTTGCTGTAAAAATTAAAGGTAAAAATATTTACGAGTTTACATTACTTTCAATTACAGATGCGCTTGATTTTGTAAATGACTTATATCTCGAGCTCGATGAATATAAATTACAGATTGCAAAACAAATTTTGGATGAAATCAGAGCACGTCTTAGATTTTTATGCGATGTCGGGCTTGGTTATTTGAATCTTGCACGAATGGCAGGAACTCTCTCCGGCGGCGAGGCACAGAGAATACGGCTTGCTACACAAATAGGAAGCGGGCTTTCCGGTGTGCTTTATGTTCTTGATGAACCTTCTATCGGACTTCACCAGAGAGATAATGACAGGCTTATCAAAACACTTATTAAACTTCGCAACCTCGGTAATACTCTTATTGTTGTAGAACATGATGAAGACACCATGAGGAATGCAGATTATATTGTTGATATTGGTCCGAAGGCTGGTATTAACGGCGGTAAAATTGTAGCTCAGGGAGCTCTTGATGATATTATAAAATGCAAAACTTCACTTACCGGTCAGTATTTGAGCGGTGCAAAGTTTATTCCGGTACCGGAAAAAGTGCGTGAAGGAAACGGTAAGTTTCTGAAAGTTAAAAATGCTCATCTGAATAACCTTAAAAATATAAATGTAGATATTCCGCTTGGTAAAATAGTAGTTCTGACAGGGGTATCCGGCTCAGGAAAGTCAACACTTATGCAGGACTTAATCTATGAATATGCCCTGCACTCTCTTCGCGGCAATAAACCTAAACCGCAGGGCGTAGATTTGATTGAAGGATTTGAAAATATAGATAAAATTATAGATATTGACCAATCCCCGATAGGCAGAACTCCGCGTTCAAACCCTGCAACATATACTGATTTGTTTACACATATAAGAGAACTTTTCTCAAAAACCAACGAGGCAAAAGTCCGGGGGTATAAGCCGGGACGCTTTAGTTTTAATGTAAAAGGCGGTCGATGCGAGGCTTGTAAGGGTGATGGCGTAAACAAAATCGAGATGAACTTTTTGTCAGATGTCTATGTCAAATGTCCGGTTTGTAAAGGTAAACGTTATAACCGCGAAACACTTGAAGTAAAATATAAAGGAAAAACTATTGCAGATGTTCTTGAAATGAGTGTAAAGGAAGCACTTGAGTTTTTTGAAAATATTCCTGCAATTAAACATAAGCTTAAAACATTATATGATGTAGGGCTTGATTACATAAAGCTTGGTCAGAGTGCAACAACATTGTCAGGCGGTGAGGCGCAGAGAATAAAGCTTGCATCAGAGCTGAATAAGCGTGCTACCGGAAAAACTTTGTACCTTCTCGATGAACCTTCTGTAGGTTTGCACTGGGCTGATTTGGATAAGCTTATAAAAATAATTCAGCAGCTTGCAGATCAGGGAAATACAATTTTAATTATTGAACATAACCTTGATTTAATAAAAGTTGCAGATTATATAATTGATTTAGGTCCGGAAGGCGGAGCCGCCGGCGGTCAGGTTGTTGCAACCGGAACCCCGAAAGAACTTGCAAAAAATAAAAAATCTGTCACAGGTCAGTATTTGAAAGGCGTTTTGAGCTGACGCCTGAACCCTGATCATATTGACGCTCCACTTGAACTTATGATAGAATTCTGCTATAATAAGACTATAATCAGGAGATATATATGAAAAAAGTTCTATCAGCTTTATTTATGATGTTAATGCTTGCCTTCGGTCAATCAGCTCTGGCAAAAAATGTTCCGGTTGTCGCAATGAGTGATTATGTCGGCACAAACCCGCCGCAGGCTATGGCTGTAAAAGTCGGCAGTAATATCCAGGTAACTGATGATATAGTTCTCTTTGAAGGCTACGTTGTTAAAGGTAAAATTGTAGTTAATAAAAATGGAACTTTTTCTTTTATCCCTTATAGCTTTATAAATTTCCATAATGAAGAAACTAAATTTGAACCTCAGGCATATGCTACATTTGCCGGTATGGTCGTGAATAATAAGATTGTTGCAGCAAAAGCTCCTTTAACAATTAAAACAGGTCAGGTTTTTGCCTTAAATTTCACAGAAGTGCAGCCAAAACAACAGCAGCAGGTTGAAAATGTATCAGGAACAGCTTCTGATATTGTAAATACATCATATACACCGGCAACAGAAGAATCCCAGCGTCCTTTCAGCAGATATTTACCGGGATTACCGCTGACTGATTTAAGCACTTTTGATTCCTGCAATCGTTACAATCCTGCTATGCCTCTGAATAATATCTTGCGAAATAATGAATTTTTAAGATAAAATAAAACAAGAGAGATAAATTTGTAGGAGTATAAAATGAAGAATATTTTTAAGGCAGGAATTTTAACTGTTTTTTGTGTACTGTTTATGCAGCCGGCTTTTGCCGCAGAAGTTTTGAAAGTTGAATCCCTAAGCAGTTTTTCAACTTCAAAACCGCCTGAATTTATTTCTTTGAAAACTATGAGCTCTGTTGCTCTGGATGAAAATATTACTATTCCTGAAGGGGTTATAGTAAAAGGAAGGTTGACCGAAGTTAAAAGACCGAAAAGATTAAAACGTAATGCGAGTTTTTCTGTTATTCCGGTAAGCTATGTTGATGTTAACGGAAATGAGGTTGAAATTCCGGTTGAATATATCGGAAAGTTCTCGCCGAAATTTGAAATTGATAAGATGGATGTAGCCAAAAGTGCAGCATTAACTGTAGGCAACCATTTTGTAAAAGGTATAAGTATGGGGTACCATGCCGTAGAAGGTGCTGTTAAAAATGAAGAAGGCAATAGATTTAAATCTTCTGCTGTTTCTGTATATGAAAACTCCCCTTTCTCATATATCGAAAAAGGAAGCGAACTTGAGATCAGAGAGCACGATTTGTTTTCTTTAAGATTTAAGGAAGCTGAAGGCGAAGACGAAGAAAACGCAGAAACTATAGAAACGCCTGACGCGCCGGAAGCTGTTGAAACCCCAACTCAATCCGATAAAGAAGTTAAAGTTAAAGAAAAAAGACAGAAAAAAGCAAAGAAACAAAAACCTGACAAACAAGACAAAATTATTCCGGCAGAAAGAATTAAAGAGCCGCAGGCAGAAGCTCCGAAGGAAACACCGGCAGCCATGCCTCAAAAAACACAGAATACGCTTCAGCCAAATGAACCTGAAGTCCACTGGGTTCAGGAGGGTGTAAAAGGCGAAACCTTTAAATTCGGGCGTGAAGACAATATTTAATTAAACTTCTAACGCAGCAATTTTTAAGGCACCGTTTCCTTCAAGGATTATTTCGGTGTCTTTTTCACAATCCGAAATTACAAGTTTAGTCTTTTTAAGATTATCTTCTGTAAATGTTGTTATTTCTTTAACCTTTAATTCACTCACACAAAACACTCCTTTATTCTTATGATAACAGATTTTTAGATTATTTCAATAGTAAAAACAAATAAAAACAGAGCCTATTTTACAGGCTCTGTTTTTTATCTTATAAAAAGTTAACTAAAACGATTAACCTTTAATCTGGTTCATTACTTCATCAGCAAAGTTTTCCTGACGTTTTTCAAGACCTTCACCAAGCATATATCTTGTGAATTTTTCAACTGTTAATTTGCCTTCGATTAATTGCCCAACAGTTACGTCCGGATTTTTAATGAACGGCTGTTCAAGAAGAACTCTTGAAGCCATAAGTTTATTTACACGACCTTCAACAATTTTAGCTCTGATAGCTTCAGGTTTTTTCTGAAGATCTTCCTTACCCATTTCAATCTCTGTTTCGTGGTCGATAACAGACTGAGGGATTTCTGCTCTTGAGATAAATTCAGGAGCTGAAGAAGCAATGTGTAAACAAATATCATTCATTAATTCTTCATCTTTTTTATCAGTTTTTAAAAGAACACCGATTTTACCGTTATGAATGTAAGAAGCAGTGCTGCCTTCATAACGTACAAATCTTCTGAAAGTGATTTTTTCGCCGATAGAAGCGATTTTTTCTTTAATAATATCAGCAATAACTTTGCCGCATTGAGGACAAGTTGAAGCAAGCAAAGCATCAACATCTGCCGGATTTTCTTTTGCAACAAACTCTGCAAGGTTTGCAGTTAATTCTTTGAATTCTTCATTTTTAGCAACAAAGTCAGTTTCACAGTTAACTTCAACCATAGCACCGCAATCAGCTTGAACAGATGATGCGATTAAACCTTCAGCAGCAATTCTGCCCATTTTTTTATCAGCAGAAGCCATACCTTTTTGGCGGAGAACTTCCATTGCTTTTTCCATATCGCCGTCAGTTTCAACTAATGCTTTTTTAGCATCCATCATACCTGCACCGGTTTTATCGCGAAGTTCTTTAACCATTTGAGCTGTAATGTTCATTATAATTCTCTCCTTTTCTGTTGTCCGTCCGATATATACAGACAGCTGCAGTAAATTAAAGAGGTGAGGCGTAATTCGCCCCGCCTCTTATAAATAAACTATTATTCTGCTTTAACTTCTTCTTTAGCTTCAACTTCAACGCCTGCATCTTCAGCTTTAATTTCTTCAATTTTAGCTTTCTGGTTAGCGTTGTTTTCTTTAAGCTGTTTGCCTTCAAGAACTGCATCCGCAAGTTTAGAAGTAATTAATTTAATAGAACGGATAGCATCATCGTTACCCGGGATAACGTAGTCAATTCCGTCCGGATTAGCATTTGTATCTGCTAAACAAATAACAGGGATACCTAATTTGTTAGCTTCCTGAATTGCAATTAATTCTTTGCCCTGGTCGATAATGAAGATAAGGTCAGGCAACCCTCTCATATCTTTAATACCGCCTAAAGTTTTGCTTAATTTTCCTAACTGTCTGTTGAGCTGAGCAATTTCTTTTTTAGGTAATTTATCAGCGTGACCGGAAGCAATGAATTCTTCCAATTCTTTTAATTTATTAACACGTCCTCTGATAGTTTCAAAGTTTGTAAGCATACCGCCTAACCATCTTCTATTGATGTAATAAGCGCCTGAGCGTTGAGCTTCTTCTGCAACAACTTCAGCAGCCTGTTTTTTTGTACCTACAAAAAGGATGTTTTTGTTACGTGCTGCAAATTCTCTAACAACAGCATAAGCTTCATCCAATAAATCAGAGGTTTTACGTAAGTCAAGAACGTAAATACCATTTCTTGCACCGTAAATAAACGGTTTCATTTTAGGGTTCCATCTTTGGGTCTGGTGTCCGAAATGAACGCCTGCTTCCAAAAGTTCAATCATAGATGCTACCGGCATCGTTTTTCTCCTTATAATTATGTATTGTACTACGGGCTAAACCGCCTCATCCGACGGGGCTTTTTGTGTTTTAACAAATCGCTGCATAACTTTTAAATGCGATTTGCTTTTTTGCCCAAACCCGGACTAGGGCAAAACCTATCAGGCTGGTGTAACCATTTATATAATAATATAAACATGCCTTAATGCAAATCTAATATTGATTTTTGTAACGTAAATTACCTTCAGTCCAGTAAAATTAATATTGAAAAATGCTTAAACATATATTATAATAAGAAAAAAGCAATAAAAGCAGCGATATAACTAAAAAGGAGATTAAGTTATGGAAAACGCAGTAATAGCAAGACTTTCCGGGGGGGGGGCAGAGTAATTTAAGCTCCTTAACCGGTATTGGCGCAGGTAATAAACCATGTAGCGCCGCAACGCAAGAGAAAAAGCAAAAAGGCTTTACTCTGGCAGAGGTATTGATAACTTTGGGTATAATAGGTGTTGTTGCATCAATGACATTGCCTTCGCTTGTTCAAAAATATAAGGAAAGAGAGCTTATTACAGGGGTTAAAAAAGTTTATTCAGATGTGAATAATGCTATCATGAAAGCTCAGACTGATTTTGGTGTTATCGGAGATATTTCTGTACTATTTGATCCTTCAAACACTCACAAACAAACCGCCCAAAACTTTTTAAAGTACTTTAACGGTGCAAAATTTTGTGAAAAGTCTTCAAGCAAAGGCTGTTCACAATATTATTATGATGTAAAGTATGCACATTTTTATGCAGGTAATGATGGAAAAGGCACCACTTGGAGTGCTAAAAATTGGCTGCCGGCAATTATCCTCAATAATGGTGCGATTTTATATATAAATCAGAGAAATAATGAAAACTGTTATGCAGAAGAATCTTATACGCTAAAGGATGAATATGGAAGACCTATTTTGGATGAAAATGGGAATGAACAAACGCGTACCGGCTATGTCACTCTTTGCGGGAGTATTGTTATGGACGTCAACGGCACTAAGCGTCCTAACAGGTACGGTCAGGATGTTTACAGTATTATGATATATAAAGACAGGGTAACTCCTTCATATCAAAGCTCAACAGGCAGTGAAAGCTTTAAAAGTATTTTATCCGGTAAAGATAAGTTGATTTACAATGAATATAAAGAAGGTGAAGCAATGGAAGACTAAAAAAGCCCTGAAAAGGGCTTTTTTATCTATAGAACTCGTTATTTTAATCAATTTTCCAGCTATTCAGATATTCTTCCTGTTCCTGAGTCAGAGTATCAATTTCAATTCCCATTGATTTAAGTTTTAATTCTGCAATTTTTACATCAACTTCGCGAGGAAGTGTATAAAGTTTGTTTTCAAGCTTACCGTAATTTTTAACAAGAAATTCAATACCCAAAGCCTGGTTTGCAAAACTCATATCCATTACACTTGCAGGATGACCTTCTGCGCAAACAAGGTTTACAAGTCTGCCTTCAGCCAGAACATAAACAGATTTCCCGTTAGTGAGTTTATACTCTTCAAGAGTTGGTCTGATTTGTTTGATTTCAGTAGTATATTTTTTTAGACCGTTTACGTTTACTTCGTGGTCAAAGTGCCCTACGTTTCCGACAAATGCCCCGTCTTTCATTTCCAAAAGATGCTCAACATCAATAACGTGTTTATCTCCTGTAACGGTTAGGAAAATGTCGCCTTCTTTGGCAGCCTGGGCAATCGGCATTACTCTGTAACCTTCCATAGCTGCTTCGAGAGCTTTTAAAGGATCTACTTCACAAACAATAACGTTAGCCCCCATACCCTGAGCTCTCATTGCAATACCTTTACCGCACCATCCGTAACCTGATACAACAACGGTTTTTCCTGAGAAAAGAATGTTTGCAGCTCTCATTACACCGTCAAGTGAACTTTGACCTGTCCCGTAACGGTTATCGTAAAGGTGTTTTGTCAAGCTTGTATTAACACCAACAGCAGGAGCTTTCATAATCCCCTGTGCTTCCAAAGCCTGTAATCTTATAATACCGGTAGTCGTTTCTTCTGTAGAGCCGATAATTTTTTCAGCTAGTTCCGGTCTTTCGGCATAAATTGTTGAAACAATATCACAACCGTCATCAATAATAATATTCGGATTATGGTCAAGTGCAACATTTACGTGTTCTCTGTAAGTTTCAACGCTTTCTCCGGCATAGCCGTAAACAGGAATTTCCCAGTATTTTACAAGAGCTGCGGCAACATCATCCTGTGTTGAGAGCGGATTAGATGCCACAAGAACTGCATCAGCGCCGCCGGCTTTCATAACTGTGCATAACGCTGCAGTTTCTTTTGTAACGTGTACACAGGCTGACAATTTTAAACCTTTAAAAGGCTGTTCTTTTATAAATCTTTTTTCGATTTCCCTGAGCACAGGCATATCTTTTAAAGCCCATTCTATCTGGTTTTTCCCCTGTTCTGCAAGGTTAATATCCTTAATGTCGCATTTAATTTCTGTCATTACCATTAAATTTCTCCTTTTGTTTATAATAGAATTATATTTATAAAAAAGTGTATAGCAATATTTTGTAATATTTGTGTAAACAGAAATATATTTATGTAAAAATTTCTTAATATAATATTTCGTTTTGGCAAAAATAAATGTTTAGCATTTTTAAAAAATTAGAAATAAGGAGTGTGTGTGAAAGTTAATATTGATAAATTAAATACGGTTAAAGAAGTTCCTTCATTTGAAGGCTATAAACCCTCCAAGACTGATGCGGGTACAAATATATATGAATTTAACTATCCGTTCGACAGCAATAAGTTTGATTGCTATCTTGAATTGTGTCAGGTTGTCCCTAACGAAAATACCGGTAACTATGGGCTGGGAAAACTGCTTAGAAATAAAAGTATAGGAAATACTTTATTACAGCTTCAGCCAGGTGTAAATAAAGTAAATCTTAATGATTATTCACTAAACGAAAATAGTCCTTTTGCATACCACTATAAATTAACACCTAAAGGTTCAAATGGTAACGGTATACCTATGTACCAGATTGATTCGGGTGATATTATAAATTTTTCAAGACCGGATCTGGATAGAGGTTATGAAAAAATATACAACCTTGTAGTTCCTAACGGATCAAAGGGTTCTACAGGCGGTTCGCAGATTTTGCTTGTTCCGGATTCGTATAATGCAATGTATACCTTCGATAAGGATGGTAAGTATCAGCCAAACCTTGACTATATACGGGCTTCATTAAGCATGAAACATTTCTCAAATAAAATGGGCGGTTCTCTTGCCGGTGTGGAACATGATCTTGATGCAGGCAAATTTGACGGACTTGCAAAAATTGTTTCAACACCGTTATTTACAGATGACAGTAAAACTCCTCATGCTTACTGGAATAAAAACTGTATGCAGATAGCTCAGGCACTGGGCAGTGTTGATGATTATGCTAGACTTCAAAGGAAACTATTTGCCCATGGTATTAACTGGGTATCTGACGGTGCATATGTTAATGAAGGTTTGGAAGGTGTTCACTTTAAACACGTATTAAAATGGGGTGAAAAATCTCCGTATTTCTACTGGTTTAATGCAGAAAATCTTCAGAATGGCCCGTTATCTCTCGGGGTTTACGGAAAGAAAACAAACTTTATTGCACATAAGCTTATAAACTGCCCTTGGGATTTTGAGCAGTCAGCTGATGGTATTACAAAACCAATTAAGAATAAGCACTACGATAAAACTAAACCTACATATCTGCAGATTTTTGACAGACGTTTAGTATCTTCTTCAGAGGCAAAAAATAATACCCCTGTAATTGAAAATTATTCAAAATGTAATACAGAAAATATCTTTGATATTGTTACACATGATGATACTGTTGTTCCATATGTATTTGAGATTGATCCTGATATATATATGGACAATATCAAAAAATTTAATGAGTATAATAAGGCCAAGCCTTTAGGTCAGTATGTTCCATACGAAAGTTTTGAAGCAACAAGAATTCTTACAAAATTTCCAAACTTCCAGCTTGAATCCAAATTTGAAAGCGGATTTACAACTTGGGATGCAAACGTAGATATTGCTAAGCTGCGCTATGTATACTCTCATAATGATACAATCCGGGAAAACAACCTTCTTGACAAGAAAAAAGAAGAATATAGAACCAAAATTTGTGAAAATAATATGGAAGTCCAGGATTATGCAATTACCTCTGCCCAGTACTGGACTAGAAAATCTAATCAAATCTTAAATCTATATGTTGCTAAAAATCTTCAAAATGTAGACAGCTATGATGCTCAAAAAGTTAACGAACTAATCCAGCGCAATATTAAGGAGAAGAAGACCTTCCCTGTTTCGTTAAATTCAAAAATTAACCTTAATAATATAGAATGTGTACTTAGAGGGCAATACCAGTTTAGAAAGGTTGAAGACGGGGAAGATTTCAAAACTCTTGTTAAATCTTCTTTAATGGATGTTCCTCTGGATTCAATTGAGCTGGGAGATAACATAGTTTCCGTTCTGGGTACTTCTTATATGTCAAAGCGTGCACATCACCCAGACGAAATAGGTAAGTCCAGATATGAATTGGATAAATTAAATAACCCGCATCTTAACGAGCAGAATGAAGAGCTTTACAGATCTGTAAATGCGATGTTCTATGAAAAAGATTACATTGATGGCTACAAAAACGGTGAGTTTTATACATTTGCGATGAATGTCCTCAAACGTGTCAATGAGATGCTTCCTCCTCAATCCAAACTGAATACGGGCTACAATACAAGTGATTACGGGAAATATGTAGTACCGCTTCTGGCTCCTGAAATAATGAAATTCGCAATGGTTAAAGGTCTGTTCCCTGACGCTGAAACCAAAATAAATGAAGAAGACGGCGGAATTAAATATGATTACAAGGAACTAAAAGAAACTTCTCTTCAGGCTCTCGGAATACATGCCACAGACCCGAAACAGGAAGCTACAGAGCTGCTTTCCGCAATGAAAAAAGGTATAGCTTCAATATCTAAAGAAGATAAAGATATGCTTGCAAAAGCTCTTTATAAGATGATTGAAAATACAAACCTTACAAGCTTCAGGCTTGCTGAAATGATTGTAGACAGAAGCCAGGCCGGTATGGATTGGAGAATTGATGCTACTAAAGATATTGGTGATATTGATGCTCTTAGAGATGGACATGGTGACTTCCAAACAACTTGGAATGATGTAATTAATTTCTGGAGTAAATTTTCTAAGGCAGTTTATGAACAGAACCCTAATTCATATCTTGTAGCCGAAGTTACTGATGAGGATGAGTTGTTTGATAAAGGTAATGGTAAAGGCTCTGCAAGATTTAACGATAGAAAAGATATTGTAATGAAGTTCCTGCGCGAAACAGGTATTACATCAACTGCCAATTACAGATATTTCTTTACTGATGTTGCAAGCATTTTTGGAAAGACTGCTGAAAAGGGGGATGATGACTATAACGATCTAGGCACAAGAATGATTAAAATTATGAAGGATGGCTGGGATGGTCAGAGAAATGAACCTGTTACCGGCTTCCTGCATTTTGGTCCTCTCGGAGCTCAATTATATTCATATACCTTTGTGGATAACCATGACAAACCTCGTATTCTTCATGCGTTAGGTATGGATATGGGGTTATTCTATGCAAACCTTAACGATGAGAGTAATCAAGGTTATAGAGAAGCTGCATATAGAGTATTTACCTGCAACTTTAATGACCCTATTAACTATGAACATTTCAATAATTATAAATTTGACAGAAAAAGCCCGAAAGCGGCTGCAATGGGTGACGCTATGCAGCATGCTTTCAGTAAAGTTTTAGATAACGTTTGCAAAAGTTACAATGATATATTTAATGACGGAAACAGAAACATGATTTATGAGGGTATTGTTAAATCAATCAGTGAACTTGCAAACGGAATTTCATATTCAAAATCCGGTGAGCGTAAAGAATTTAATGCAGATGCTTTTGGTGTAATTCCTTATGATATAGCCATTAATAAGGTTATTGAACAGGCAGAAAATCATGGTTTGAGGCTTTCTTTACCGCAGAGAGATATACTGAGAAAGAGTATTCTGTGCGAAATGCTGCGTCCTGCTCTACCTAAGATGAAAGGTATGATGCAATTCCTGGTTGCAGCACCAGGCAACCCGACAGTATATGCCGGTGATGATTTTGGTATGACCGGTTATGAACAGAAGACAAAGAACATTTATCTTCAAAACCGTAATGCTCTTCACCATGAATGGCTTGAAAACGGGTCTGAAGGTCTTGATGATCTTAAAAATTTCAAAAAGCAGATTGATGAGGTAATGGCTGTACGTTCAAGATATGAACTTCACCCGTTGAATGATGGTGCGCCGTTCCTGCTTCCAGAGCAGCACGCGACAACATCTCCGGACTCAAATAATAAAAATTATAGTGAAAAACTCAGTGCAATTTTAAGACAAAGTACCGATGGAGCAATGACAATTTCACTGTTTAATACAAGAGGTATTACCCATAATTATAAAGATGATAATGGTCCGAAAGATGTTTACCTTGACGCTATAGAACTTACTCCGGCTCAGGATTATAACTCAATGAGGGCTGGTATAACTCCTGGTGTTGAATTTGTCAATGCTAAGAACGAAAATGAACGCTTTGTTGTTAAAGGGGAAGGTGACCATTACTATCTTGTTCCAAAGAACGGCGGACGTATTCACGTTGATGATTATACAATGATTTTATACTATGCTCCGGAAGAAGTAATGAAAAAAGCAAAAGAACTCAATGAACTTAAGCAGGCTGTTAAAGTTGTTGATAAAGATACAAATGTGTACGATATGTTAAAGAAAAAATATGAAGAAAATCGTGCAAAAAATCATCCAACAACCTTTACAGGCGGAGTAAAACTTTATAATCCACAGTATAATATTGTTGCAAATCCTTATATACAGAGTAAAAACGCAGAAACAGGCTCTCGTTTGGCATTACTTTCAAGATAGTAACGTTGCAAATTTATGTGGAATAATTTATAATAAAAAAAGGCAGATGAAAACATGTTAGAAAAGCTATATATGTTTTCTC
>HF989695.1 GCA_000431315.1 Brachyspira sp. CAG:484 | reverse complement strand
CTCCGGATTTGTGGGGCTTTGGAAACAGAGATGCAGGTGCAGAAGAAGATGATGTCAGTTATCAGGCTAATAATTCTTTAATAGTTCGGGATAAACTATTTCAAAATGTAAAAAGCTTAAAAAAATGTGATAATGCTCTTAGTAAAGATGAATGCGGTCTATCTAACACATATTACTTTGAGAATAAAACGGTGGATTCTGAGCTTAATACTAAATCCAGCGGTGTAGCTTCAATTGACGGTAGTAATATAATTGTAATTGCAAATAGCGGCAACTGTACTGAGGTACGAGGAACAGGAAAATATTTGTCAAATGTGTGCGCAATTATTTATCTGGATATAAATGGAAGTAATGCCCCTAATACGCATGGGAAAGATATTTTTTCATTTTATTTAACTAAAAATGGTATAGTACCGGTTGGAACTCAGGTTGAAACAACCTGGACATTTGAAAAAGGCAGCCTTGGAAGGACTGCTTGGGTAATCGCAAATGAAAACCTGGATTATCTTCGCTGTCCAAAGGACTTGGACTGGGACGGTAAGACAAAATGTAATTAAATATTTATGAAAGCTGGCTGAGTCTGTTGTTAATTTCGTTCATTAAATTTACATCGTCTGTTTTTTGTGCAAATTTTTGAGCTTTAGTCAGCAGACCGCGGGCTTTCTCTTTACTGTTATACTCAATCATAATATCTGCTGCGCTAACATAGTTTTGTGCAACTTTGAGCGGAGAATCGGCTTTTGTGTAGTTTTGTACTGCATTGGAGTATGATTTCAATGCTTCCTGTGGTTCGCCGAACCTTTCGTATGCTCTGCCTGTGCTGGAGGCTACAAAACCTTTAACTTTAGCGTTATCAGTCTGTGATACAAGAGCTTTTGCCATATCAAAGTATTCAAAAGCGTTATCCTCATACATGTCTGAGAAAATATTTCCCATTCTTGTTAAGGAAGTTGACTGTGCTGCGAGATTGTCGCTTTCTCCGCCGTATGAAACTGAAACGAAGTAATGGTCAAGTGCAGGTTTAATCTGGTTTACGTCATCATAAATCTGCGCCATTGAGTAATGTGCTTTTGTTTTTATATTGTTATCTGTAGTGTTTTGAAGCGATTTGTGGTAGCTTTTCAGAGCCTGTGCAGGGTAATCGTGGTTGTCATATATTTGTCCGATTTCGTAATAAATCTTTGATTGTGTTTCGCTGTCACCAACTTCTTCTGCACGTGAGAGTGCTTTTTGGAAGGTTTCAATTGCCTTTCTTGGCTCATTTGCATAAGCAAGTCTTTTTGATTGAATAAAGAGTGATTTTAATTCTTTATCCTGTGGTATGTGAACATTTGTTTGCTTTTGTTCTGATGTTATTTCCTGTGGCTTGGTATTAGTTTCTTCTGTTTGAACTTCTTCCTGAACCGGAACATTTTCAACGGGAGCTTTTTCTTCCGCTTTTTGTGCTTTTTCTGTTGACCCTTCAGGGAATTTTACCAGAAACTGCGGATTAATTTCTTCTTCGTTATATTTGAAATCAATCTGCTGTAAAAATAATGCGTCAACCCAGTTTTCTACAACTTTGGATTCTTTATTAAGGGTTTTTGAAATATATTCATCGAGTATAGAGGATGCGGTTTTTAAGTCAGATTTAATTCTGCCTATATTAGGGTTTTCTTTTTGAACCTGCTTTTGAATAAGATTGAGGTAAGCATCAACTTCTTCTCCGAGTTCAGGCGGAGTGCCGATTGCTATCTGTGTATTTTTAAAATCTTTTAAAATTTGCGCTATGTTAATTTTGGAACTGCGCATTGAAAAATTACCGGCAGGGTTTACTGCCTGTGTTTTTCCTGTAGTATTTGCCCCTGTGCCTGCTTTTTGCGCATAAACATTCTGCCACTGGTCCGGCTGGATTTTCTGATAAGCAGGAGCTGCTTTTTGTTCGTTTTCTGTATATTGAAGTCCGCGGCTTCTTGAATTTTGATTTTGTGCCTGTTCTTCGCGTTCGGTTTGCACAGCAGATTTTGAGGCGTCATCGTCCTGTTTTTTCTTAACAGAACCTCTTCCGTCTTTCACCACGTAAGGCCGCTGGTAAATATTGCTTAAGTTCAACCCCATCCGGTTTTTACTACCTCATCTGTCCGCTTGCTTCTACATTACTCTACGTTATAACTATATATTAAATTAGTCATTACGTGCTCATACTTTCGTATGAAATCTTACATGATTTATTTAAGTATTTTTTTTCTGAAGTCAATCATGCTTTAGTTATTTGCCATAGGCAGGTAATACACATGTAAAATATGTTACTTATAAATGAAGGCTTAGTGTATTTTGAGAGCGTGCAGGGGCGTATGAAATATGCTGCTTTGTGAAACAATCGCCGGCATATCCTGCAAGCGGGCGTTTAGGTGAAAGTTCAAGACCATATTTGCATGACACAGTTTTTGCAGTCAAATTCAAGACGGTATTTTTTACCTTTTTCATCTAAAAGAAATAATTTTTTCGGGGATTTACATATGTCAAAAGCATATTTCAAACAGTGTTTTGTCTGCATAAGGCACTTTCCTGAAGTATTATTACTGCTTTCCAGCGACATCTCATTAACCTTACATTTGCAGTTTTCATAAAATCCTTTTGCTTTGGCATTATGGATATTTGCTTTATAATCGAGGTCAGATAGCGGAAATTCAGTATAGTGCAATGGTTTTTGAACTTCTCGTTTGTAATTTTTTAATCTTTCCTCCATTAACTTTGCAAGAACGCTGCGGCGGAGTTCGTTAATCTTTGAAACCGGCAGGAACGGCAGGCTGCCATTTATCTCAATATTTTGGACATAAAAGTCGCTTTCGCCTGTTTTTTTTATCTGGGCGGTGAAGTTTTCTTTCATTTTGTCAGGATTATTCGGGGTTTCACTTGAATTTACAGGAAGTGAAACAATATTTCCGTCTTCATCTGCTGCTGTTAATTTGTTGTGTTCAAATGCAAAATCCACGCGGATGCGGCGTTTTGTTTTTGAAATTTTAAGCTGTTTTTCAAATGCGCTATCCTGATTTCTATAGATTAATGTCCCGGTTTTTGGAAGATGTGTTTTGTTCGGGAAAACTCTTGTACCTTCAATTTTATTGACCAGACAGCCTTGCATTTCCCCGTTTTCAAACCAGCATAGCCCGTCCTGCACCGAAAGTTTTGTGTTTGCTATTTCAAAATAATTATTTCCTGTTTTTGTCACTTTGCCGAGTTTTTCTCCGAGTGATTTCGGGGAATTAAAGTTGAAGCATTTTTTTCGTCCTTCTAAAAAGTAATCTGTAAAGCCGCGGTTAAAGCTTTTGTTTACATCAGGCTCAAAATCATATTCAATCCTGCCGGAAGATATTTTCTGCGCATATTTATCTATTTCTCTCCGGTAGAAGGCAACAACATTTTTAACATAATTTATATCCTTCAATCTGCCTTCAATTTTAAAAGATTTGACTCCGGCGTTAACCAGTTCTTCAATATGTCCGGAAGCATTGAAGTCGCGCAGGTTAAGGAGGTGTTTATCCTGTGCTAAAATGTTTCCTTTATCATCAATCAGAGAATATTTTTTTCTGCATGGCTGGGCACATTCTCCTCTGTTTGCGGAACGCCCTCCGATTGCATAGCTCAAATAGCATTGACCGCTGTATGAAACGCACAGCGCGCCATGGATAAATGTTTCTATCTCACAATTTGTATTTGCACATATTTCTTTTATCCGGTCTAAGGAAGTTTCGCGGGCGAGTATTACGCGTGAAACACCGAGATTTTCAAAGAATTTTACTTTTTCCAAAGTCCTGTTGTCGCACTGCGTGCTGGCATGAAGCGCAATTGGCGGAAGTTTTCCTTCTGCTGCCAGTTTTAAAATTCCCATGTCCTGTACAATTATTGCATCAACACCTGCTTCATAAAGTTTATGAATAAGTGTTTGTGCCTGTTCCAGCTCGTTGTCGGTAAGAATTGTATTTATTGTTACATGAACTTTTGCGTAGAATTTATGCGCATAATTAACAACTTCTTTAATATCATCGAGCGAATTTGGCACAGCTTTTCTTGCACCGAACTCTGAAGCTCCTATATAAACGGCATCGGCGCCGCAGTTAATTGCGGCGATTGCTGTTTCCTTATCTTTTGCAGGTGCCAGAAGTTCTACTTTTTTCATAACATAATTCTATATAACAAGCTCACATTTCGCAATTGCAGCGGGCGCTATGCCTGTCTTAAAGCGTGTGTGTTGAGCTGTTGCTTACCATACAACTTTTTCAATCATTTCAATTTCGTTGCCGTCCGGATCTTTAACAAATGCTATTTTTGTGCCCTTGCCGTTAAGATCAAACGGTTCATATAGATATTCATAACCGAGTTCATTCATTTTCTTTGTAAACTCATCCAGTGACGCAACTGAAAATGCAAGATGTCCGAAAGCTGTACCGTTTGTATAACCTTCTTTTGGGGTTTCATCATTGTATGTGAGTTCAAGCTGGCAGGTTCCTTCTTCGTCATTAAGGAAATAAAGTGTACAGTCTTCCAGTCTTTTTTGTTTGTCAATTTTCATGTTCAAAAGTTCTGTATAAAATTTCAAAGAGGCATCAATGTCTTTTACTCTAATCATTGTATGTAATAATTTCATTTATTTTCTCCTTTTTTGTCTTTTTAATCTTTATGTGAAACAACGCCTTGAGATGCGTTATTATCTATAATTATTGTATTACGAATAATAGCGTGTGCCATCAATAATAAGTAAGGGTTGATTTCATTTGTGGATGACATGTTTATTTTAGCTTTTGTCTGTTCAATGTCAACAGGTTTTGAGGCAACTGTTTCAAAAGAAATTACAGACTGCATTGAATAATGCTTTTCTTCTCCTTGGATTCTATTTAGCAGTTCGTCTTTTGGAAATTCCTCAGAACATGCAATATTAACGTGTACGGAATTTGAGGTTTCCAAAATCAATGTTGCAGTTACATTGCCAAAGTTTATTGTTGTTATTGTCACTACAAGTACGCTGTCTTTTTCTTCTCCGCTTGATCCGGCTTCTATTTCCAGGTCAAATCCTGAACCGTCAGCAAGAGGAAGCCAAGGCAGGTACAACAGCATTAAAGTTTTGAGTGTTTGCGTCGGATTTTCCTGTGAGGCAAGGGCTATGCTTGCATTAATCAGCTTTGCTGTTTCCTTAAGCTGTGACATATCGCTTACGCCCTGTTTTGATGCGGCAGCCATTGTCAGAATAAGTTTTGTAATTGCATCCTTGCCGTTTGTTTGAATAAGCGCTGCAATTTCACTCAGGTTAATCATGGCGCCTGGTGATATTTGGAGATTTTTTAAAGTACTTGCAAGCTGTGTATTAAGCTGGGTTTTGAGTGCATTTTGCAAGTCCTGTGTAGACAACCCCTGTAATTGTGCCAGAATTTGCGCCTGCTGCTGCGACATTGCCCTCCGGTTTGCCATTTCATACATTCTGTTAAACTGCATCTGGTTCATATTTTTCTGCAGCATATATATAAATTCATTCAGATTTCTCGGAAATTTCATTAAATCTTTTATATAAACAGAAGTATCACTGCCGCCGAGGCTGCCCATTTGAACGTTATTTCCGCCGGCAGCCTGTGATGCCGGCGCGGAAGATGATGCCGAAGGTGCAGGATTGAAATTTTGCGCGCCGGAGGTCTGCGGTTTTGCACCTGAAACCGAGCTGCCTTTTATCTGGTAGCTTGTAAATTTTGCAATCATGTGTCCCAGGTTGAAATTGTCCACATGCTTATATTAAATGATTTTTTGCATAAAGTCCAGTTAGTAATCAATCTTTCCTTCCGCAAGCACCTTTGCAGTGCAAGCTGCTCCGGCATAAAGTGTTGCTTTTGTACTACATTTGGTATCATCGTCGATGCCAGCAGGAACAAGTCCTTTGTTTGTTAATATAAATGCGAAAATGTCACGACCTATTATATTTGGCTTTTTATCTCCATTTGCATCTACCCAAAATATATAAGTACTTTTGTTATAGTTTGAACCTAATTGTTTGAGATTAGTAACACCTTGGTCATCTATACTTATATTAGTTCCGTCTGCAAGTCTGAATATAAGAATACCTTGACCTATACCTATTGAATCTCTTGAAGCAGTATTACCGTTGAGTTCTTTTGTTTTACCCTTATGCCAGCAGCCGGCAATATCTTCGCATTCTTTCAAAATTTTTAGTTCAGGTTTTATTGCATTATATACCTTTTTCATATTAGCAGGAGTGCCGCCTTCTTCAGGATTTGCATCTGAAGTATCAATTTCCCAGGTTTCAAAAAATCCGAGTTGAAGCTGTGATTTTACTAAAGCCTGCGCGAGAATTGAATAATTCTTCTTTAAACTTGTGACAATCTGCCTGTCATTTTGCTTCTGAATAAGCGTAGGTAATGTCATAGCTGCCACGACACCGATAATACCAAGAGTAATTAAAACTTCCGCTAGCGTAAACGCGGAACGGGATAATCCCGAAGCGTGAAAAAGCCCGCCGGCACTATCTAAGCCCCCCCCCCCTCTTTGAAATTGAAGCTATAATTGATTTTTGCATAATAAATTTTCTCCTTTCTATTTGTAATTAACTAATTGGTAAATATGCCTGTGGATAATTATAATCCTCTTTAAAGCCTATGTGTCTGTATAGTTTTAATGCCTGGAAATTATTTGTTTCAGTTGTTGTGTTAACCTCGGTTATCGGACGTCTTCCGCTCTCAGCCATTTCGATTAACTTGTCGACTGATTTTTTAAGCATATGTTTTGATAGTCCTTTGCCCTGATGCTCTTTTTTTAACGCCATAATCGGAATATTTGCTATCTGACCTCCTGTAAGGTTCATAAAACAAAAGCCTGCCGGTTTCCCTTTATAAAGCAAGACGGTTGTTGCTTCCGGCAAAAATTCAGCATACAAATCTTTCACAATTTTGGTAATTATATCTTCTGTTCCTTCTATTGTTTTAAATCTCGGATCAAAAAGAGCATCGGCACTTTCTGTAAAAGCCTCGTTTACAACACTGACAGCGTCATCAAAGAACTTCCCGTTCCAGCTTGTGAGTTCGTAATCTTTTTCCAAAGGCGAAAGTTCTGCCATAGCCAGAATTTCTTTTGAATTTGTACCGAACATCATAAATCTTAGAACGACTATTCCGATAAACTTAAATTTGTATTTTGCTGTAGTATGTATTAAATCTTTTTGTGCTCCTAACATAGGGTAGCATACAACTTTATCTTCCCTGTCGTACTCAGTTTCGCGCAAAAATTCTTCTATAAGATATTTAGCACGTTCTTCAATATTTTCCATCTGGTATGAATGAATTATATTCAGCTCAACAGCTTCTGAAATTGAGGTTGTGTAAATCAAAAATGCTGATGGAATGCTATCTTCCAGAAGAACAATACATTTAATTAACTCTTTTTTTACAGCATCTAAAAAGTCTTTGTATTCAAGCGGCTTAAGTTCAAATTTATATTCCTCGACAGCCCGGTCTTTAAAGTCATTATATACACTTTCAAAACCTGCATAGTCTTCTTCGCTTAGTAATCTAGTTTTGTAAGTCTTTTCCATAGTTTTTCCTTGTTTCCAGCTTTTCAGGGGATCAGCTTAATCCGCTTTATGTACAGAAACTACAGCATGTGGTGCATTTTTTCTTTTTTAGTTTCCATATAACGCTTGTTGTAATCTGTAATTTCGGACTCTACTTTTATTATATCATTTATTTCCAATCCGTAACCCTTTAAACCGATGATTTTTTTCGGGTTATTGGTAATTAGGTTAAATTTGTTATAGCCTAAATCAAGAATAATCTGTGCACCTACACCGTAATCCCTCAAATCTTCCTTAAATCCTAGTGAAAGATTTGCTTCTACAGTATCCTGTCCGCATTCCTGAAGATGGTAAGCTTTGATTTTATTAACAAGACCGATGCCTCTGCCTTCATGTCCTCTCAAATATACTACAGCGCCTTTGCCGTATTTTTCAATCATTCTTAGAGCACCATGAAGCTGTGAATTGCAGTCGCATTTCAGGCTGTGGAAAATATCGCCGGTAAGGCATTCGCTGTGAACTCTTACAAGAGGAATTTTGCCGCTGCCGTCATCTTTTACAAGTGCAACATGTTCTTCTTTTGTAATTTTATTTACGTAGCCGTATATTTTGAAGTGTCCGTATTTTGTAGGCAGATCAGCTTCTGCTTCGCGGCTTACAAGTTTTTCAAATCTCAGACGGTATGCGATCAGTTCGGCAACAGAAATGAATTTTATTCCGTATTTGTCTGCAAATTTTCTCAAATTATCTCTGCGCATCATATGACCGTCTTCGTCCATAATTTCGCACATCGGACCTGCCTGAATGTGTCCGCATAGTTTTGCGAGGTCAACAACAGCTTCAGTGTGCCCTGTTCTCTGTAAAACGCCTCCTCTTCTCGCAACACAAGGGAAAAGGTGACCGGGTCTGTTCAGGTCAGAAGGCACTGCATCCGGCGCAAGCGCTACTTCGATAGTTTTTGCCCTGTCATATGCAGAAATTCCTGTGGTTATACCATATTTTTCTGCAGCATCTATACTTACTGTAAATGCTGTTTTCATTTTTTCTGTATTTTGTTCAACCATTTGCGGAAGCTGAAGTTTATCGGCGATTTCCTGGGAAATTGCAAGGCATACAAGCCCTTTTGCTTTTTCTGCCATAAATTTAATTATTTCCGGTGTAACCATTTGTCCGGAACAGATTAAGTCCCCTTCGTTTTCCCGGTCTTCATCGTCTGCCACTATTACAGGTTTACCGGCTTTAAAATCCTCTATTGCTTCTTCAATTGTATCAAATTTAAAATTATCTTCCATCATAAAAATCCATTCTCCTGTAAAAAGTCTTTAGTAATTTTATTATTTTGTGTTGATAAAAATTTTTCAACATACCGTCCTAAAATATCTGTTTCGATATTTACATAATCGCCATATCTTAAATCTTTTAATGTTGTGTTTTCAAGAGTGTGGGGAATTACAGCAATTTTGAAGATATTGTTGTTAAGCTCTGCAACTGTCAGGCTCACGCCGTTTACTGTGATTGAGCCTTTATATACAACATATTTAGCTTCACTGTCAGGAATTTCAAATTTCATATCGCCAAGGTATTTTCCCGTGCAGTCAACATGTCCCTGTACAATATGCCCGCCCATTCTTGCAGATGGTGTAACTGCTCTTTCCAGGTTAACCCTGTCGCCGGTTTTAAAATTACCAAGAGTTGAAATTCTTAATGTTTCCCGGCTTACATCGGCAGAAAACGAATTACTGCATATATTTGTTACTGTCTGGCAGCATCCGTTTATTGCTATACTGTCGCCGATTTTTGTATCTTCAAGTACATTTGTGCAGCCGACAGTAATTATTGCTCCATTTGAGGTTTTGGTAAATCCCTGTATTAAGCCTATTTCTTCAATTATCCCTGTAAACATAAATACAGTTTATCATAAAAATTTAAATTAAGCATAATGTTCCCGTACAAGGATAGCTATTGCATTAACGCGGTTTCTGGCTTTTGTTTTTTTTATGATTACACTTATATAATGTTTAACTGTATGATGGCTTAAGTGTACTAGCGGGGCAATTTCCTTTGCACTCATTCCCTGAGCAAGGTAGGGGATTATTTCTTTTTCAATATCATTAAGTTCTTCTATCAAGTTATCTTTACTATTCAACTCATCACTCCATTGTGCGAACGATAGTGCTTATATAGCAGTGGTGCTAATACAGCATACCATATATGATAAAAACATGTCAACAGAAGGATATGAGACATACTTAACTATAGGACAAAATATTCGTAAATATAGATTAGCAAAGGGCTTATCTCAAGAAAAGCTTTCAGAAATGGTGAGTGCAAATCCAAAATTTATAGGTCATGTTGAAAGAGTAGAAAGAAATATAAGCATGAAAAAGATTATCCGGATTGCAAAGGTTTTAGAAATAGAACCGATTGACCTATTCAGAAAATTGGAGGATTAATTGCAATAAAATATTTTTCCTAATATAATACCGTTGAGGGTGACTTAAAAAAAGGAGAGATATTATGTCAAGAAAACCTATTATTGCAGGAAACTGGAAAATGAACTTACTTCAAGCTCAAGCAAAAGAAGTTTTTGAAGGGGTTAGAGATTTTGTTAAAGACTATACAGCTGTTGAATTGCCAACAGTAGTTATTGCACCTGTATTTACATCACTTTGTGCTGTTGAAGCAGTAAGATGTAATTGCGGATGCGGCGGAAACAAAATTTCCATAGCAGGACAAAACTGCCACTGGGAAAATTCAGGAGCATACACCGGTGAAATTTCTGTAGAAATGCTTAAAGATGCAGGATGTGATTATGTTATTATCGGACACTCTGAAAGAAGACAATACTTCTCAGAAACTGATGAAATGATTAACAAAAAAGCTAAAGCTATTCTTGCAGGCGGCTTAATTCCTATCATCTGCTGCGGTGAAACTCTTGAACAAAGAGAAGCCGGAGTTACTGATTCATGGATTGCAGGTCAGATAAAAGCAGCTTTGGAAGGCATTTCTTCTGAAGATGTTGCTAAATCAGTTATTGCATACGAACCAATCTGGGCTATCGGCACAGGCAAAACTTGTGACGCTGATGAAGCTAACAGAGTAATTGCAATGATTAGAAGTGTTGTTAAAGAAGTTGCCGGTGCAGAAGCAGCTGATGCTATCAGAATTCTTTACGGCGGTTCTGTAAAACCTTCTACAATCGCTGAACAAATGTCTAAATCAGATATTGACGGTGCTCTGGTAGGCGGCGCTTCTTTGAAAGCTGAAAGCTTCAATGAAATTATTGCTAACACCATGAAAGTTGCTGTTGCAAAATAACTTTTATTAATTTTAAATTTTAGACGACTGGCTATATTTTTTATTTAGCCAGTCGTTTTTGTGGTATTATAAATTTAAGATAATAACAGTATAGAAAGATGGGATAATGAAAAATATATTGATTACAGGCGGTGCAGGTTTTATAGGCTCACACCTTTCTGAAAAACTTTTAAAGGAAGGAAACCACGTAATCTGTTTGGATAACTTTTTTACGGGTTCAAGAAAAAACATTGAGCATTTAATGGATAATAAAGAGTTTGAATTGATAAGACATGATATTGTTGAACCAATTCTTATAGAGGTTGATGAGATTTATAATCTGGCATGTCCTGCAAGTCCTGTTCATTATCAGTACAATGCCATCAAAACAATAAAAACAAGTGTTCTTGGTGTAACTAATATGCTTGGACTAGCAAAACGAGCAAAAGCTAAAATTTTGCAAGCCTCTACTTCGGAAGTATACGGCGACCCTCTGGTTCACCCGCAGCGGGAAGACTACTGGGGCAATG
Source organism: Brachyspira sp. CAG:484 (assembly GCA_000431315.1). Classification (GTDB taxonomy): domain Bacteria; phylum Cyanobacteriota; class Vampirovibrionia; order Gastranaerophilales; family Gastranaerophilaceae; genus Scatousia. Next base: position 4,546 of record HF989695.1, on the reverse strand, counting down.
TTAACACAATCGGTGTTAGAAGCTGTTATGATGAAGGTAAACGTGTTGCCGAAACTCTAATGATGGATTATCACAGACAGCATAATGTAGATATAAAGATTATAAGAATTTTCAACACCTATGGACCGCGTATGGCAGAAAACGACGGACGTGTTGTTTCAAACTTTATAGTTCAGGCATTGAAAGGTCAGGATATTACAATATACGGCGATGGTTCGCAGACTCGTTCTTTCTGCTATGTGGATGATTTAGTCCGCGGTATGACAGCTCTTATGAATAAAGACGGCTTTATGGGTCCTGTTAATATAGGCAATGATGGCGAATATACAATAAAAGAGCTTGCAGAAATGATTATTGATCTGACAAATTCAAATTCAAAAATAATATACAAACCATTACCATCAGATGACCCTTGTAAACGCAGACCGGATTTAACCCTTGCCCGTAAAGAGCTGGATTATGAGCCGACAGTACATGTAAAAGATGGTTTAATGAAAACTATTGAATATTTTGGAAAGGTTATAAAATAATGAATGAAATTCATAGTCAAGAAACTGAATCTGGCTTGATTTGTGTTGGGGAAGATGGGTTCGGTGATGTTGAACCGCTAAGAAAACATAAGTTATTAAAAAATAATAAATTTTTATGTCTATTTGTAATGAATATTGTAAAAGTTTTTATGAATTTTATTCCAGACTCAGATTTGAAACAGAAAATGAGAACATTAAAAAAAATTCTGTATTTGAATATTCATAGTTTTGATGTTGAAGATTATTGCAAAGAAAAGAAGCTAGAAAATTTTAACTATTTTGCTGGAAATTACAAATTAAGCATAGTTAATGACTTATATGTTAACATTTATTCTTTTTATTCTTATATTTATGATGAAGATAAAAACCTCATTAGAGAAAGTGTTTTAGATAATAAAATTGTGCATCTTCCAAAACATAAGCTAAAGCTTTCTAAAAGTAATGTTATTGAACTTGACGAGGCTGTATGTTTATCTTTATTATGTCTTAAAAATCTTTGGCATTTTACATTTCAAGGATTAGATAAAATTTTGGCTTTGGAAGAAGCCGGTTATAAAGGAAAATATCTTGTTTTTGATACTGAATTTATAAGAAAACTCCTGCAATTCTGTGATATTCCTGACAATAAAATTATTTTCGTAAAAGAGGGACAGATTTATAAAGTTAAAAAACTGCATATAATCCATAACTGTGGTTTGTATGATAAAAATGTACTTCAGCAGATTAAAAGAAGAGTTATTTCAAAAATTGATATGTCCGATATATCTAAATATCCTAAAAAGCTATTTGTTAGACGAATAGGGTATAGCCGGAAGCTTAAAAATGAAGAAGAGATAATTAAAATTTTGAAGAAATATGGTTTTGAAATGATGTTTCCGGATGATTATCCTTTTGAGGAACAAATAAAATATTTTTATGCTGCTGATGTTGTTTTTACCCCTCATGGTGCAAATTCTACAAACGCGTTGTTTATGCGTGAGGGTACCAGATTTATTGAATGTTTCGGTCGCAATTACATAACCCCGTTTATGCAGGATATTATTCAGGATAATAAAATGTTATACAATATGCTCGTTGAATGGAATTATTCATCGAAAGCTGGGAAAAAGGATTCTGACTATCAAATAAAATCTACTTTGGTAGAAAATACCGTTTATAACTTATAACCTCTATTGCAAAACATGCAAAAAAAAGCTATAATACCCATGTTCCGTAACGGTTTGTCCGGATACGGGTTAGTTTAGAAAGGAGAGTTTTCTATGTGGGAAAAGGATATTAACATTAACGAGATTAAAGAAATCCGCACAAGAACCACAGTTTATTTTGGTGTTGGTGCTATTAAAAAGATTGATGACATTGCAAAAGTTTTAAAAGATAAAGGTATAGATAAAGTTATAGTTATGTCAGGTCGTAATGCTTACAAGGCAACCGGTGCCTGGGATTATGTTGAAAAAGCGTTGAAGGATAACGGTATTGGTTATATTAACTATGACCAGGTTACTCCAAACCCTACAACTGTACATGTTAATGATGCCGCTAAAATGGCAAGAAATTTCGGGGCAAAAGGCGTTATCGCTATAGGTGGCGGATCACCTACCGATGCAGGTAAGTCAGTTGCTATTCTTCTGGAATATCCTGATAAAACTGCTGAAAATATTTACGATTTCGAGTTCGCTCCGGAAAAAGCTGCTCCAATTGTATCTATTAACTTAACACATGGAACAGGTACAGAAACTAACAGATTTGCAGTTGTAACTAATCTTGAAAAGAACTTCAAACCTGCAATTGCTTATGATTGTATTTATCCAATGTTTGCTATTGATGACCCTCAGCTTATGACTAAATTATCTCCAAAGCAAACAAGATATGTTTCTATTGACGCGGTTAACCATGTTGTAGAGGCTGCAACTTCAACCGTTGCTTCACCTTATTCAATTTCTCTTGCAAAACAGGTTATTGAACTTGTTGCAAAATATTTGCCGAAAGCAATTGCAAATCCTGAAGATTTAGAAGCAAGATATTTCCTTGCATATGCAGCAATGATGGGCGGTGTAAGCTTTGATAACGGCTTACTTCACTACACCCATGCGCTTGAACATCCTTTGAGCGCAGTTAAACCTGAACTTTCCCATGGTTTAGGACTTGCAATTCTATTGCCTGCTGTGATTAAGACAATATATAAAGAAAAACCGCATATTCTTGCAGATATTCTTTCTCCAATTGTTCCGGGATTGAAAGGCGAACCTGATGAAGCTTTAAAAGCGGCTGAAGGTGTTCAGGCATGGTTGAAATCTGTTGATGTGCCTGAAAAATTAACAGATGAAGGTTTCTCTGATGCTGATGTTGATAAACTTGTCGACTTGGTTTATACAACCCCTTCTCTTGAAGGTCTTTTACAGATCTCACCTTGCGGTGACGGCAGAGAGGTTGTTAGAGAGATTTATAAAAATTCAATTAAACCTTTATAAAGTGTAATATCAAAATAAAAGGGCTTCTGGAAACAGAAGCTCTTTTTTTATTTGCAAAGAGATTATCTTTTTTGTAAGATTATCATGCAGTATTAAATAAGATTGGATTATTGACGGTTCGCAAAGGCGTGGTTTTGCTCACCCGGACATGCAGGGTTCGCTATCACTCACGCGGCGCACTTGCCAAAATCTAAAAGGAGAAAACGATGAAAAAATCAATTAAAGATTTAGGCGACATCAAAGGTAAAAGAGCGTTAGTAAGAGTTGACGTTAACGTTCCTTTGGATGAAAACAAAAACGTAACAGATGACACAAGAATTCAGGCAATTGTTCCTACTGTAAAGGCTTTGCAGGAAAAAGGAGCTAAAATTATTTTAATGGCTCACCTTGGCAGACCAAAAGGCGAATGGAACCCTGAATTTACATTGGAACCTGTTGCAAAATATATGTCAAAAGTTTTAGGTGAAGATGTATTATTTGTAAAAGAACCTGTTGGTGAAGGTGCTGAAAAAGCTCTTGAAGCTTTAAAAGACGGTCAGGTTGCTTTGTTGGAAAATATCCGTTATTACAAAGCTGAAGAAGCAAAAGATGACGATATGACTTTTGCTAATGAACTTGCAAAACTGGGAGATTTCTATGTAAATGATGCTTTTGGAGCAGCTCACAGAAATCACACTTCAACAGCTAAACTTGCAAAAGTTTTGAAACCGGCTGTATCAGGTTTGCTGATGGAAAAAGAATTGAGATGCTTATCTCAGGCTCTTGATAACCCTGTAAGACCATTCACAGCTGTTGTAGGCGGTGCAAAAGTTTCTTCAAAAATCGGCGTTCTTGAAAACTTAATTGATAAAGTTGATAACTTAATTATCGGCGGCGGTATGGCATATACATTTGTAAAAGCTAATGGTGGAAAAATCGGAAATTCAATTTGCGAAGATGACCAGATGGAAGTTGCTAAAGCTATTGAAAAGAAAGCTGCTGATAAAGGTGTAAAATTAATTATGGCTACAGATGTACTTGCAGCAGATGATTTTTCTGGCAACGGAACTAACAAATTCGTTAAAATTGATGAAATTCCTGACGGATTTGAAGGTGTAGATGCCGGTCCGGATTCAAGAAAGGCATTTGCTGATGTTATTAAAAATTCAAAAACAATTTTAATGAACGGACCTGTAGGCGCATTTGAAAACCCTAAATTTGCTGACGGTACAAAAGCAGTTTTGGAAGCTATAGTTGAAGCTACTAAAAATGGTGCAGTATCAGTAATCGGTGGTGGGGATTCAGTTTCTGCAGCTAAAAAATTCTGTAAAGCTGAAGATTTCACCCACGTGTCAACAGGTGGCGGAGCATCACTGGAATTTATCGAAGGTAAAGTTCTTCCAGGTGTTGCAGCACTTGATGACAAATAATTCTCAAGCGGAATTTACTTTAAAAAGGGACCAGCCTCAGTGTGCAGGGCGGTCCTTTTTTTATTGAAATTTGTTGGAGTATAGTTTATAATAAAAAAGCAGAGGAAAACTAAACATCAGTAGTGGCAATCAGAGCGCC
>HF989694.1 GCA_000431315.1 Brachyspira sp. CAG:484 | reverse complement strand
TTTTTTATTATAAACTATTTTTGAAATTTTTCAATATAAATATAATTAATTTTATTTACTTGAGTTCTGTATATCCTTCATTGAAATATTAAACTTCAGAAGATAGTATCCTCCAAGAACGGTAAGAATAATTATCAAAATTCCCTGGTGCACAGTTGAAACAGCAAGTGCAGTAGATTTTTCTATACCAAAAATTCCAAGCGCCATTAAATACGCTACCTGATATGGTCCAAGGAAAACAGAAGTTGAAGGAATCATTGTGGAGAATGAGATTAAACTCAATACAAACAATCCGGCTGAAAACCCCAATCCAAGCCCGAAACTATCAACAATTAGATAAGCAACATAGGCTTCTATTCCCCACACAAGAACACTGGTCACACAGGCAATAAGCCAATATTTCGGATAATCAAGAACCGTAAAACCTTCCATAAAAGACTTTGTGTAACAGCAAACTTTCTCAACAGCACGCTTAGACGGTTCGGCAAACTTTTCAGGCAATTTTCCTGCAAGATTAGAAAACCAGCCGCAGATTTCTTCTATTTTATTAAACTTAAAAATAACATAAAAAACAGCAAGGCTTCCTATAAACAATGCCCCAATACCATATGCAATATGTAAAATCCATTGTTGCTTACAGTACAAAAGAATAGCAATTAAGAGCATAAAAAATACGCTTATTCCGTCAAGAGTTCTTTCAAGAATAATTGAGCCAAACACTTTCATCTTCTTTTCGCCCTTAACAGATCCTAAATAGTAAGCTCTGTATACATCCCCTGCCCTTGCCGGTAAAAAGATATTAAGCATACTTCCCACTGTAAATACTTCTCCAAGATGAAGGGAAGAATACTTTTTATCATTTAATAGAAGAGCTTTCCAGCGTATACCTCTTATATAAAGAGTTAACACATAAAAAATGATAATCTGCCATATATTCTTAAAGTCAAAATCTTTAAATGTTCTGATTAACTCAGACCAGTCTATTTTATAAAAAATTGCTCCCAGCAATACTAATGTAATAAATAAAGCTATTATCTTTTTCTTACTCATGCTATAATCTTAGCATAAATACAAGACATTTACAGGATTAGATATATAATAATATGATAATACATCCAATTACAGGCAGATTTACCCTGGCACCCGGAATTCAACAGACAAATAGCACCAAAAAGTATGCGGCATCCGATAAATCAGCCAAAAATATTACAACGTTACCATTTGCATATAACGATATAAGCTTTGGAAAAAATCTAAACTATAGAGATTTTCTTATTTCTATGAGAAAAGTTTATAAAAATAAATCAATTAAAAATGTTGTACTTTCGACAATAGGAGATAAGAAAAATTACTTAGGAAGCGGATTTTCGGCAGATGTATATACAATCCCCGGAATTGAAAATTACCTCATAAGAATAGAGAGGAAGCACTTTTCCCCTAATAATTTTGCCCAAACACCAATTTTATCAGAGCCGCAAAATGAATTAGCACCAAATTTCGGTCAATATGTTGCGACAAACAACCAGGGATTTTTTATAACAAAAAAAGTTATTGGAGAAAGCCATTCATTGCCAAACTGGGCTGAAAAAATAAAAGGTGTCGAATATGGTACTGACACAATAACGCATAAAAATGCAAAACTTATTGCAGACAAAGTCATAATGCTTGCAGATATGCCGCAGCAAAGCTTTGATGAACTGGCTAAGAATATACAAAAACTTAATCTTCATACTGACTGCGAAATAGATATTATGAATCCTAACAACTTAATTGTTGATAACGCAAACAAGAAAATTAATATTATAGATTTGTGGTACCATCATAGTGAAAATGGTTCTACAGCGCCGTTCAACGGTATAGACAGCATGATTAACCTTATGCTCGATCCGCTTACGCATACAAAAGTATATGATCAGCTCAGTATTTCAGATAAAGATATATTCAAAAAGGCATCTGAAAATATAATAAAAAAAGTTCTTGTGGCTGGCGATAAAGCCGGGCTTGAAAGAACTAACAAAAATGCAATGATAATTTATTCAGATTTTGATAAAAATGCAGGTCTTAATTTTGCCACACAAGCATATTCTGAGTTTGCACAAATGTATTCCAATATTTTATGAAGAAAAGTAAAAAACACACTTGCAATTAAAATATGTGTCTGCTAAGCTGGTAGCAGGAATTTATTATGAAAATTATACTTAGTTTAAAATTGCATCATAACCATCATAGCAACCTGAAAAGGCTGTAGAATTGATGGTGCGCGATTTTAATTAATTCAATTCTTTTAACGGTCTTTTCAGGAGCCCCGCGTAGAAGACCTTAACATCAAAAGAATTGGAGAATTATAATGACACTAACGAAAATAATATCAGCCATCGGCAATAACAGCAGTATATATCCCCTATTGGTCAGAGATTGCGGAATAGAAGTTCCGGCAAAGATATATTTGACGCACAAACAAAACAAAGATGACCCTGAGATAGACAGACTTGCTACAAGAGAACGCTTTTGGGATGAATACACAACATCAGCAGTCTGGCTTGGGGGAATACCTTTAATCGACAAAATTTCCAATAAAATTATCAAAAAGCTTGGCTATAACCCGAAAGTTAACCTGAAACTTTTTAAAGAAGAAAATGGTATTCAGGGTATTAATGAAAACTTGAAACGTTTTGCACAAATTGCAGAAAAAAATCCTAAATCAAAAGAAATAATTGAAAAGGCACTAATTGATTTGAAAAAGGCAGCCGGCAATAAAAGTGGCTATGAAAAAATGCTTGCTGCAAAATTTGTTGCTGCAACAGCCATTCCTATTGCATTTATAGGCTTTATACTTCCTAAAATGATTTTTGCCTCTTCTGCAAATAAAATTGCACAGCTCAAAAAAGAAAAAGAGAAACAGAAACGCTCACAAAGTACAGCTTTTCAGGGAATAAACAACGATACCTTTTCAGGTATGTCGTTAAAAAAGAAAAAAAGTCTAAGCTTTGGAGGAAATTTTATTTCTAATATAGCAAATTTCTCAACCCTTGAAAAAATGGAAACAATAGACGGCGGTTATGCAATAGGCAGAGTGCTTACTGCAAGAAAAGGGGCAGACGGGAACAGAAATGAAGCTATTGATATAGGCTTTAAGATGGCCGGTATGATGTACTTAAATTATGTTGCACCGAAACAGATAGAAAAATTATTGAATAAAGCGACGTTAAAAGCATTTAATCTTGATGTTAAACTTGATCCTCTAATGCTTGAAGATAAAGAGTTCTTAAAACAAATCAAAGAAGGCAGGCTGGAATTACCAAAATCCTCTAAGCCGGAAGTCATGCTTGAATACATTGACAACAATCCGAAAAGCCTGTTTGTAAAATATGCAAATAAGTTTGAAAAGATTACAATGCTGAATGAAGAAGTGCGTGATCCAAGAGCATATATAAACATGAAAAAACTCGCAGAATTTCGCAACGACATAGAAGCATTTGCTAAAAAGGCAATAGGAACATCTTCAGGTGCGAAAATGGTTGATAAATTTGCAAAACGCGCAAAGGTTGTAAAATCAGTAAATATTCTGGCAAATGTAGGGTTAAGCAGCTTCCTGCTGGCATATTGCCTGCCAAAAGCCCAGTTTGCTTTCAGAAAGCTGGTCACAGGTTCTGACCTTGAACCGGGTATCGTAAACGCAGAACAACAAAAAGCATAAAAAAAAGACTTCCGAAAAACGGAAGTCTTTTTTAAACTTTAAAAATTAAAGCATAACAAGTTCACGATTTTCTTCAACAACTTTATCCGGCAATATAGTATTTTTGATTTCAGCCAGATCCTGCTGCATAAGTCTTCTAGGAGAACCCTCTTCCATAGAGTGGTTTCTTAACAAATAAGAAGGGTGGAAAATTGTCATTGCTTTATATTCAACACCGTCAACAGTAACGGTCATCCACTTTCCGCGAACTTTAGAAATAGTCTGCTTTTTATCAAGTTCAATAAATGATTTTAAAGCAGTTGCACCGCAAAGAACAATCGCCTGAGGTTTAACAATATCAATCTGAGCAACAAGAAACTTGTGGCATGCTGATTTTTCTTCATCAGCAGGCACTCTGTTTTCTGGAGGTCTGCATTTTACGGTATTAATCATATAAACATCTTCATCTCTTGATATACCGGCCTCTGCCAGAAATTCATTCAATAACTGACCTGCTCTGCCAACAAATGGTCTTCCGCATTCGTCTTCCATTTCTCCAGGTGCTTCTCCGATTAAAACAATTTTAGCAGTTGATGGATCACCATCGGAAAAAACTACATTATTGCGGGATTTAGCCAGGGCGCAGGCGTTACAGCTTTCACACTTTTGTCTTACTATCTCCAGGCAATTTTTCTTCATATTCTTCTCTCTCCTCTTTTTCGCTTTTATTTTTAAATAGCCCAACATTATATCTTTTACAATAGCGCTTCAATTCCTTCATAACAACATCCGAAAGTATGAAAACTGCTATTAAGTTTGGAACAGCCAAAAACAGAGTAAACGCATCCGAAAGGTTGATTATACTTTTAAAGTTCATGGCAGAACCTATAACTATGAATATACAATATATAACCTGAAAAGTCCTTGTTGTCAATTTTGAGTCCCCAAAGAGGAAATTCCAGCCTTTAATTCCGTAATAAGAGCCGCACAGCATAGTAGACAGGACAAAGCAGCTTGCCATAAAAGTTAACAATAGAGGGAAAAACGGACAAACAGACCCAAAAGCTTTTGAAGTTAATTCTATACCGGCAAGTCCGCTGCTTTGAAGATAAACCCCGCTGACAACAATAACAAACGCAGTTGCAGAGCCAACAATTACAGTATCAACAAACGGCTGAAGCATGGCAATAAAAGCCTGTGCAACCGGTTTATTTGTCCTTACAGCCGAAAAAGCAATAGGAGCTGTACCCAGCCCGGCTTCATTCGCAAACATGGCACGACGGAACCCCCATAGCATACACATTAAAGCTCCGCCCTCCAATGCCCGCGGTTTAAATGCTTCTGCAACTATTATATGGAGTGTATGCGGAAGATGATGAATATTCATCAGACAAACAGTAAAAGCTGTTGCTACATAAAGAGTACACATAGCCGGTGTAACTTTTGAAGTAAATTTTCCAATAGCCTTAATCCCGCCGATAATTGTAAAATAGGTTATTACTGCAACAATAAGCCCCAAAAGCCAGCTCTGATTGGCAAAAAAACTGTGTTCTCCTCCGGTAACCTCTGTAATCTGTGTTGTCATTGCATTTATCTGGAATAAATTCCAACCTCCAATCATTGCAAAAATACAGCATACTGCATAAATTTTTGCAAGATAAGGAGCAAATGGACCTAAGATTTTATGATTTTTCAAACCGCCCAAAATATAATACATCGGACCTCCGGCAACAGTACCGTCTTTATTTACCTGCCTGAATTTTAATCCGAGCAAAACCTCAGCAAACTTAAGCGCCATAGAAAAAAATCCTGCAATAATCATCCAGAAAATTACCCCGGGACCGCCTACAGAAACCGCTGCTGCGGATCCCGCGACATTCCCAATTCCGGCTGAAGCAGAAATGGTAGCTGTTAACGCCTGGAATGATGAAACTTCACCTTTTTTCTTTTTAACGATTACATCTTTATGTTCATATCGTTTTAAAATTAAATTCAGTGCGTGTTTAAATCCCCATATACCAATAAACCGCGTACGTATAGTAAAATATATGGCAGCGGTCATCAAAAGTACAATAAGAAATTCAATCTTCACCCCATGAATTGTTATGTGGCTGAAAATTATCCCTGAAATCTTATCGGCTATAGGTGATAAAAAACTATCTATTGCGCTATCTAAGTTCATCTTGATTATATTCTAGCATGAACATAAAAGATATACGCTTACCATGGATAATCATCTTTAATTGTCCAGTTATCGCGCATTAACTTTTCAAGACAATACAGTCCCGAACCTGTCTTTGAACAATTCTTATTAACCTCCTCTTCTGAAATTGAATGGCCGAAAGGAACAAAAGTATTTGATTTGGTTGAAATATCCAAGCAAAAAAAGTCTTTTCCAGCAACATTAGGACCTTTAATTCCATTAATATCAACATATGCCTTAGGATTATCATAAAAATCCCAGCCATCACAAACCTGATGCTCATTTCCTTCTTCATCAGTAACAGTTTGGCAGTTTGCATTTCCTGACAAAATCCAAACAATAGAACCATCATTAAATTTAAAAATAGTTCTCGTAAGTCCGCTTCCATCACTGGCACCAAACGGTATAGGCTTGCCGTTTGGGGAGGTAAAAGGGTTAGCCATAGTATATCCCGGATTCTTCACTCCGCCAACAGCTAAAAAATACGGGGTCCAGTATTTTGATACAAAATCAGCTGAAGAGTTTTTCAAATCAAAAGTCCACTCTGAATATTCTCCATTTTCGGCAACAGATAGACGAAGTGCCTGATTTAAAATTGAATAAGCCTTTTTCATTCTTGCAATAGTTTCCTGCTGCTTATATTTATTCACAACAGAAGGCAATGTCATTGCAGCTACTACACCTATTATACCAAGGGTTATCAATACCTCGGCTAACGTAAAACCTGGT
>HF989693.1 GCA_000431315.1 Brachyspira sp. CAG:484 | reverse complement strand
TCCGGGGGGGGGGCAGAGTAATTTAAGCTCCTTATCGGGTATTGGTGCAGGCACCAAGCCATTTAGCGCTGCCGGAAGAAGAACTATTAAATTAGGTTTTACTTTAGCTGAGGTATTGATAACCTTAAGCATAATTGGTGTCGTAGCTGCTATGACACTTCCATCCCTTATTCAAAAGAATGTTGAAAAAACAACAGTAGCCCAATTAAAAAAAACATACTCCGCAATGTCCCAGGCATATTTGAGTATTTTAAGTGAAGAAGGTTCACCTGATACCTGGGGGCTGGCAGATAAAATGACTGAAGGTGGCGGCAAGGTTCTTATGGATCGCTTTGCAAAATATCTTAAAATTATAAAGAATTGCGGAACGACAGAAAAAGGTTGTTATTCGGAAGGATCATCTGACACACAGGGGAATACTGCAGCAAAAGCTGTTCTCGGCGATGGTAGTGCAATTTCGTTAAAGGTCTGGAATCAAGCTTGTGGCGCATCTTATGGTGGTATCAAACAGCTTCAAGGTATGTGTGCTATTTTGGAAGTAGATGTAAACGGGTTAAAAAAGCCGAATAAGCAGGGGCAGGATATATTCCGATTTTTTATAACAAAAACCTCGATTTATCCATATGGAACTGCAATGCAAGAAGACCAAAGTACTGAAAATACTGAAGATAATCTGACATTTGAACATTGTGCAAGGCATAAAGGCGATAGTTTGGGCTGTACTGCCTGGGTATTATATAATGAGAATATGGAATATCTCCGCTGTAGTGACCTTAGCTGGGACGGTAAGAAAACGTGTAAAAAATAACCGCTTATAGCGGTTATTTTTTTATTTATCTCTAAATTTGCTTATTTCTTCAAAGTAATGCTCTAATGCAACATAACCTCTGTAAATTTCATTTGAAATATTAGCATAGCTGTTTGCATCAATAAACTTTAATTCTTTAGTACGGATTTCCATAATAGCATCTGCATCATGTTTAAGCTTTTCGTCAGTTGAACCTGACCACTTTTGTAGCAGTGCAAGCTCTTCATACATTTGTTTTACAGTAGTATATTCAAGGGTATTAAAATCATACTTAGCGAGAAGTTGTTTTTCTGCATTTGTAATTCTGCTTTGAACAGCTTGAAATTTGAATATACGCTTAACAATAATATAGTTATCCGCAAGTTTTTTATGAGAATACGGAATAGTATTTTTAGCTAAAAGTGCAGCATAAGAACGGGAAGTAAAAACTTCATCTTCCTTGGAAAATGCACTTTTTTTAGTTAAATCAAAATTAGATTTGCTGGATATAATTTCTTCTATCATAGTACCCCCAGATATAGATTAATAATAGAATAAGAAAATATGTTTGTCATGTAATTCGGGCAAATTTTTAACATATTGTAATTTATCGTTCAAACACCTATATATTCCTTACAAAGCAGGGCTTTCAGTACTATCATCTTAAAAATATATAATTTGCGCATAGAGTTTCTTTGTGCTACTTTTTTAACAGAAGAGTTAGGGAGAACAATATGAAAGAAAGTTATTTTCCTCAGGAAATAGAAAAAAAGTGGCAAAAAGTCTGGGAAGAATCAGGTGCTTTTAAAACTCCTGATGAAAGCAGCAAGCCAAAATATTACGCATTATCAATGTTCCCATACCCGTCAGGGAAACTTCATATGGGGCATGTCAGAAATTATACAATTACCGATGTAATTGCAAGATTTAAAAAAGCCCAGGGGTATAATGTTCTTCATCCTATGGGATGGGACAGCTTCGGGCTTCCGGCAGAGAATGCTGCTATGAAACACGGTGCAGACCCTGAAAAATGGACTGTTGAAAATATTGCATATATGACAAAGCAATTAAAAATGCTTGGTTTGTCTTATGACTGGGACAGAGAAGTTACAACCTGCAAACCTGATTATTATAAATGGACGCAGTGGCTTTTCTTACAACTATATAAAAAAGGATTGGTTTATAAAAAAGAAGCCGCAGTAAACTGGTGTGATGAATGCGCAACAGTTCTTGCAAACGAACAGGTAATTGACGGCAAATGCTGGAGATGCGACCATGAAGTTGAGAAAAAATACTTATCTCAATGGTTTGTAAAAATTACTGATTACGCGGATGTTCTGCTTGAAGATCTTGACAAACTTCCGGGCTGGGGTGATAACGTAAAAACAATGCAGGCAAACTGGATTGGGAAATCACATGGTGCAATTTTCAGATTCCCTGTTGTTGATGCACCGGATGGCACTAAAATTGAGGTTCCTGTTTATACAACACGACCTGATACAGTCCACGGCATAACCTATCTTGTTGTGGCACCGGAATATAAAGATATTGAGAAATTAACAACTCCGGAAAACAAAGAAGCTGTAGAAGCATATCGTGCAAACGCTCGTAAAATGACAGAAATCGAAAGGCTTTCGACAGAACGCGTTAAAACAGGAGTTCCGCTCGGTACTCACTGTAAAAATCCGTTTACAGGAGAAATTTTCCCGTTGTGGACAGCAGACTACGCACTTGTAGAATACGGTACAGGTGCTGTAATGGCAGTTCCTACACACGATACGCGTGACTTTGATTTTGCTAAAAAATATAATTTACCGTTAAAAGTTGTTATTCAGAACCCTGAAAATCCTTCAGACTGCAAAGACGAAGCTTATACTGAACCAGGCGTTCTTGTAAATTCCGGCGAATTTAACGGTATGAAAAATGAAGACGCCAAAAAAGCTATTACCGAAAAAGCGGTAAAAGAAGGTTTCGGCGAATTTAAAACCCAATACAGGTTGCGCGACTGGTTAATTTCACGCCAGCGCTACTGGGGTGCTCCTATTCCGGTTGTGTATTGCGAAAAATGCGGAATTCAACCGGTTCCTGAAGAGCAGTTGCCGGTATTGCTGCCTAAAGATGTCGATTTCAGCGTTGTCGGAAAATCTCCGATTTTAACTTCAAAAACTTTCCTTGAAACAACCTGTCCTTGCTGTGGCGGAAAAGCTAAACGCGAAACCGATACTATGGATACATTTATTTGTTCAAGCTGGTATTATTTACGTTACGCTGACGCTAAGAACGATAAAATGCCGTTTGCAAAAGATAAAGTTAACCACTGGTTACCTGTTGATCAGTATGTAGGCGGTATTGAGCACGCAATTCTTCACCTGTTATATTCAAGATTTTTCACAAAGGCATTGCGTGATTTAGGGCTGCTTGACTTTGATGAACCTTTTAAAAACCTCCTAACTCAGGGTATGGTATTAAAAGACGGTTCAAAAATGTCAAAGTCCAAAGGCAACACTGTTGATCCTGATGAAATATTTGAAAACTACGGAGCAGATACCGCAAGATTATTTATTCTGTCAGATTCACCTCCGGCAAGGGACTTTGACTGGTCCGATGCAGGTGTTGAAGGTTGCTACAAGTTCTTAAACAGAGTTTGGAGATTGGTAGCCTCAAATGCAGACGACATTAATTTGAAATACGAATTGAAATTCCCTCTGAAAAAAGAAAACGATGATTTAGTCCGTAATGTTCATATTGCAATCAAGGGAATTACAAACGATATTTCAAATGACTTCCAGTTCAATACTGTAATTTCAAAATACCGCGAACTTACAAATGCAATATATGAATGGTGCGGTAAGAAATCACAGCTTGACGCTGAAGATAAAGAAGTAATGAGTTTTGCAATCGTATCATTGCTTAAACTTATGTCACCTGTTGCAGTTCACTTAACAGAAGAAGCATGGCACGATTTGGGCGGAGAAACTTCAATTCATGACGAACCTTGGTGTGAATGGGATGAAAATCTTGCAAAAGCAAGCTCAATTACACTCGTTGTTCAGGTAAACGGCAAGCTTAAAGACAAAATCGAAGCTGATGAAGCTTCGTCGGAAGATGAATTGAAACAACTGGCCTTGAGCAGTCCTAAGGTTAAAGAACTAACCGAGGGCAAGACGATTGTTAAAACAATTGTTGTTCCTAAAAAGCTTGT
This sequence comes from Brachyspira sp. CAG:484, assembly GCA_000431315.1. Taxonomy (GTDB): domain Bacteria; phylum Cyanobacteriota; class Vampirovibrionia; order Gastranaerophilales; family Gastranaerophilaceae; genus Scatousia. Next base: position 8,050 of record HF989693.1, on the reverse strand, counting down.
TAATATCGTTGTTAAATAAAAATAGAAAAAGCCCTGAGTTTATCAGGGCTTTTTTACTTTACTAAGAACATTCTGAGAACCCAGTGTTGAGAGCCTCTGGGAGCAGGAACTTTTTTTGAGCCGTTTGCTGGAGGGGTGAAGTTTGCTATAGCATTGTCTAAAATCTCCATTTTGCGGCTGTCCTGACAATCAAACCCCATTTTTCTGTAAAAGATATGAGGCGGGCGTCTTGAGTTTGCAGCAGCTAAGCAAATCCGCCCTTCACATCCGTTTTTAACACTCAGATTTTTTGCAAATTTAATAAAATCAGTACCGACTTTTTTCCCAAAAGTAGCCGCTTTTAATCTATGTATATAAAAGGCGTCATAATCTTTCATAGGATAAAAATCAGAGCTGCTAATGTGCATAACCTCTCCGTTCATCCAGCCTAATTCATCAGTCTTATCAAACATAGTGAACCATCCGCGAGCTTGAGGATTTCTGTGCCGGTAAATAAACCTGTCCGGAAGCGGCGGATTTTTAGGATATTCAAGTATTGATTTTAAGCCGTTTGACTGTGTGATTAGTTTTGTTCTAAATCGGTTGTGCGGATTGTTCTGAAATATAGTACAAATTTTGTTACCGAGCTTTAAGTATATTCTGGGATAAGTTTTATGACAATATATTTTAAACATTAATATTTCTCCAGAAACATTACAGTTCCCTGACACATATCCGGAGGAACCTCAATATTGTTTTCTATTACAAAATCAAGTATTTTATTTTCTTCAGGAGATGATGTAGCAAACCCCATTTTTCTCCAGAATTTATGCGGAGCCTTCCCCGGATTATCATAGTTGTAGGCAAGTGTGTAAACCCTTCCTTCACAGTTATTTTTGCGGCTCAGATATTTTGCAAATTTTACAAAATCTGAACCCGCTTTCTTTTTTCTTGCAAACGGCATTATCCATAAATCATTAATATACAGCGACATAATCGGCTTTTTGTTTTTATAAAAAGGGCTTGTCTGTAGCAGCATTGGTACAGCTTTCATTCTTCCGAGATAGTCACCTGTGCGCGTATCAGCCATCTTGAAATTTGAACCGTTACCGTAGATTATTCTTTCAGGAATTTTTACAGGTTTTAGTGGAGCGATAAAATTTATTTTCATATTTCTTTTAACAACAATAATAATAAAAATTGCTATTAAGAAAAAATTATTTTTACAAAAGGTAAAGATTACATCCTTAAAAAAATTTATGTAATATAATTAAAAAAGGAATAATACATTAATTAGGGATGAGAGTTTTGAACACACGAAAATATTATTTTATAGCAATAGGCGGCGTCGGGATGAGCGGACTTGCAAAGTATTTATTGGAAAACGGCTGTGAAGTAGCTGGTTCTGATGTTTGCGACAGCAAATATGTCCAAAAAGTTAAAAATCTTGGCGCAACAGTACATATAGGACACAGTGCAGATAATGTTCCTCAGGACTGTGTTGTTATCGCAAGCACTGCAATCCGTCCGGACAATCCTGAAATGGTAAGGGCAAAAGAATTGGGGCTGCCGATTTATCACCGCTCAGATTTACTTGCAGAAATTTCAAGAGAAGGAAAATTCTTTCTTGGATATTCAGGAACACACGGAAAAACCACGACCAGCGGTCTTTCATCTTATGTAATGGAAAAAGCAGGCTTAAAACCGTCATATGTTGTGGGCGGTATTATTCCGGAACTTGATACAAATGCTCATTGTCAAGGTGGAAAATATTTTGCCGCAGAGCTTGACGAAAGCGATGGTACTATTGTTAAATATGTTCCTAATATAGTCGTTGTAAATAATCTTGAAGCAGATCATCTTGATTTCTATAAAAACGGACTTCAGTCTATTTTGGAAACCTTTGAAACATTTATATCCAAAATGCCGGATGACGGAGTTGTTCTTGTAAATTATGACTGCGAAGCCTCAAAAGGATTACACAGTCATAAAACTATGACCTTTGGTCTTTCAGATGGTGCGGATTATCAGGCGAAAAATATTGAGTTTAACTCTGAATATACCGATTTTGATGTTTATTTCAGGGGAGAATTTCTCATAAGTTTAAAAATTATTCTTAAAGGCATTCATAATGTTTATAATGCGCTTTCAGTTCTGGCAAGTCTTCATCAGGCAGGAGTAGATTTAGAGCTTGTTAAGCCTCATTTTGCAACTTTTGCCGGAATGGGAAGACGTTTCCAGAAAGTAGGGGATTTTGACGGTATATCAATATATGATGATTATGCCCACCATCCGACCGAAATTAAGGCAGCACTCTCTTCTGCACTAAGCTTTAAAGGTAAAAATATTATTGCAGTGTTCCAGCCGCACAGATATACAAGATTAAAAAATCTTTGGGATGAATTTCTGAATGCGTTTGATAGTGTTAATAAAGTTGTTGTAACTGATGTTTATGCTGCATCAGAGGATGTAATAGAAGGGGTTAACTCTGCAAAATTCGCGCAGGATCTTTCCGCAAAAGGTATTAATTGTGAATATATCGGCGGAGATATGAAAGCGGTAGCTAAAAAACTTTACCCGTCATTGAAAAAAGATGATGTGGTAATAGGGCTCGGTGCAGGTACAATAACCGCAGTGGGCAGAGAACTTCTGGCTTTAAATAAGGAGCTTGCAGACGTTGCGCGTTGAATTTGATTATGATGTAAAAAACTTAACTTCATTTAAATGCGGCGGAAAGATTAAGAAGGTTATTTTTCCTGAAAGCATTGAGGAATTTTCTGAGCTGTTGGCGAAGGAAAAGGATGCAAAGGTTTTTGGCAATCTTTCAAATACACTTGTGTCAACAGACGGCTACGACGGAACTGTTATTCTTACAACGCGTCTTGTAAATTACGAGATAAATGGAACTATCGTCAAAGCTGAATGCGGCTTAAAGGGTCCAAAACTTGCCCAGGCTGCGGCTGCTGAAAATCTAAGCGGACTTGAGTTTATGGTTGCATTTCCCGGCTCTATAGGCGGTGAGGTCTTTATGAACGCGGGAGCTCACGGGCAGTCTGTAAGTGATACTCTTATTTATGCAGTATGTTATGACAGGGAAAAGCAAGCGGTAATAAAACTTTCAAAAGAAGAATTGGAGTTTTCGTATAGAACTTCAATATGCCAGAAGAGAGATTTAGTGATTTTGTCTGCCGAATTTAATCTCAAACATTCCGACGAAGCTTTAATAAATGCAAAGATGCAGGAAAATCTTACATTTAGAAAAGCAAAACAGCCATCGTTGGTTTTACCGAATTGCGGCAGCGTATTTAGAAATCCGGATGGTGATTCTGCGGGAAGACTGCTTGAAGCATCCGGCGCAAAATCTTTATCCTCAGGCGGTGCTCATGTATGGGAAAACCATGCGAATTTTATAATAAATGACCGGGCGGGAAGCTCAACTGATATTCTAGAGATTATGTATAACATGTACAGCGGAGTAAAAGAAAAATTCGGAATTGAATTAAAACCCGAGGTAAGATACCTTGGAAGCAATAACAAAAAAGAGGTTGAATTATGCAAAAGATTAAAAATGATAAAATAAATAAGGATGCTAAAATTGCAGTACTATGCGGCGGTATGTCATCAGAAGCAGAGGTTTCAATGCGTTCCGGCAAAGGTTGTTTTGAGGCTCTAAAAAGACTTGGCTATTCTAATGCAGAAATGGTAGTTGTTGATAAAGATATTGCAAAAACATTAAAAGAAGGGAATTACGAATATGCGTTCAATGCTCTTCACGGAAAATACGGCGAAGACGGCTGTATCCAGGGTATGCTTGAGATACTTGGAATACCTTATGCCGGCTGCGGAGTTATGGCAAGTTCAATTTGTATGAATAAAGAGTTTACAAAGAGAATTCTTTCTACCTGTCCGGATATTCCTATGGCAAAGTCTGCTTTTGTCAGAAAAGGCGAAGATGTTATGGAAAAAACAAAAGATTTGACATATCCTCTGTTTACAAAACCGGTTTGTGAAGGCTCAAGCTTTGGTATGACAAAAGTTAACCGTCCGGAAGAGTTAAAAGCTGCCTATGAGCTTGCTGTAAAATATAACAATAATGTTCTTGTAGAAGAATTTATTGATGGATTTTTTGTAACAGTCGGTGTTTTGGAGTGCGAAGGAGAGCCTTTTGCAACTGAAATCCTTGAAATCCGTCCTAAAAACGAATGGTATGATTATGAAGCAAAATATAAAAGCGGAATGTCCGATTTTATAGTTCCTGCACGTCTGTCAGAAGAAGTTACAAAACACGTAAAAGAAGTTGCAGTAAAAGCATTTGAAACAGCCGGCTGCAGCGGAGTTGCAAGAGTGGACTTTATGATGAAAGACGATGTTCCATATCTTTTAGAGATAAATACAAGTCCCGGAATGACAGCTACAAGCGATCTGCCGGCACAGGCTGCTGCAATGGGCATTAGTTATGATGAGCTTGTCTTGTGCATATTAAATAGTGCGGGTTTAAATAAATAAGGAAGCAAATGGAAGATTTTGAACAAAATCAAGAACAGGAAGAAGTAATTGATCCTAAACGTCTGGTTAAAACCGTCAGGAAAAAACGGCAGATTAGACGTGTGAGGAAAACTCAGGGAGTGTTTAGAAATTTTTTCCGCTTCCTGGTGACAGTTCTTCTGCTTCTTGGTTTTGTTTATATTTCAAAAATGCCGCAGTGGTATCTTGATAAAAAAGTCTTTACAACTTCAAGCAGTAATTCTGTAGTTATTTTAAATAATAATATTGTTAAATCATACAGAATACTTGCTCTTCTTCGTGCAAGCGAAGTTCCAAATGTTCCTATTTATATGGCAAATACCTCTGCGATAGAAAAACAGATAAAAAGCCTTACGCCTGTTGAAGATGTGTATATAAGACGCTATGCCTTTCCGGCAAGACTTCAGATAATATTAAAGGAACGGGTTCCAGTTCTCACTGTTTCTCCTGATGCAAAAGTCCAGCCAGTGGCAGCATTTACAAAAGACGGGAAAATTATCGGAAAAGAATTTCTGCCTCTGGATAAAAAATTCAAGACAATATTAGTTCTTTCCTATGGAAATAAAGGGGATGATTATACAAAATGGGATGCAAGAAAAGTCCAGCAGATAGAAAAAATTGTGAAATATGTAGAAACATATTCAAAAGAGCCTGTAGAGTATATTGATTTCAGGAATCCGTATGATGTATATGTAAAAATCAAAACTGTAAATATAAGAATTGGCAAAATAGACGAAAATGTATTTAAGCGGCTGGAAAGAATCCCTTCTATTCTACCACAGGTAAAACTTGTGGATTCAAAGGTAAAATATCTTGATTTAAGTTGGGAAAAAGTGAACTATTTGAAGCTTGAATAAGATAATCTAATCCTTTGTAATTATTGACAAAACTTTAAACATAATATAAAATGTATATATGGAATTGACGGTTTTGGTGGATAATAATACTCATGCTGGAAATTGTCTAATTTCTGAACATGGGTTATCTTTTCTTATTGAAGAGTTTGACTTAAAACTCCTTTTTGACTGTGGTTCCAGCGACGCTTTTATAAAAAATGCCTATAAAATGCAGATTGATCTTGCACAGATTACTGATATTGTGTTGTCACATAGTCATATTGATCATATAGGCGGATTTTTAAGACTTCAGTCTTTATATCAAAAATTTAAATATGTTGGTATAGACTTTAATTCAAAAAATGTTATCTCACACCCTGATGTTTTTAAGCAGGGCGAAAGTAATATCCTTGATAACGAAAGTTATCACCTGTCAAAAGAAGAAATGGATAAGTTTTTTAATCTTATCCTGACAACAAAACCAATGCCAATTACCCCGAAACTTATGTACCTTGGTGAAATTCCGGTTCCAAGAGAAGTAAAAATTGATTATGCGCCTGATGAAACAGCTCTTGCCTATAAATCAAACGAAGGGCTTGTCATCATATCCGGCTGTTCACATAGCGGTGTAGAGAATATAATTGAGCACGCTAAATATGTAACCGGTGAAGAACGTGTTAATACTATTATCGGGGGCTTATACCTAATAAACAGAAGCGAAGATGAGATAAATAAATTGGGTGAATATCTGCGTAATCAGAGCGTTCAGCGCATATTCCCTTGTCACTGTACAGATTTAGAAGCAAAAATAATTCTTTCTAAATATGTAAAAATAGAAGATGTTAGCACCGGACAGAAATATACATGGGAATAAAAAAGCCCGCATTTTTGCGGACTTAATTGTTTTATTTTGGAAGATTTTTAAAGTAATCCGGTTCAGTTAAAGCCTTATATGTGCATGATATACCGTTATTTATATCTGTAGATTTCGGGTTGCAATAGCTAGGGTACTCACTGAGTGGAAATGTTGTTCCTTCTGCTCCCATAGGTTTTAATATCCCTTTTTTGTCAATTTGGAACGTAAATAAGTCCTGTCCGAATCTATTTGGTCTTTTATTATATCCGTTAACGTCAACAGAGAGAAATAATGTTGTGCCGCCAACTGTATTTTCAATGAGAACAAGCATTCCGTCATTTACTAAGAATTGACCGTCATCCAAGAAAGCAAAATTTGCCTTTTGCCCATTGTATGATTTATAAATATCGGCTTTTCTGCTGTCTTCGTCTACATAACTGTTATTAGGTACGCACGCTTTTGATGCATTGTTTCCTGACCCTGTACCGCAATTTTTCGCATTAATAAAATAAGGCATGATCATTTTCTGTAAACTTTGAGAACCCACTGTTCCATCAGGTTTGATTCTTTCTCCATTTTTTGCATAGTATAGATCAAGCGCCTGGCTTAGTACAGAATAGGCTTTTTTCAACCCTGTTTGTAATTCAGCATTTTTGTGATTTTGAACCAATGTTGGCAGTGTCATAGCAGCTACTATACCGATAATACCAATGGTGATAAGTACCTCAGCAAGAGTAAACGCATATTTACAAAGACAAAATCTGCCTGATATGAGAGAAAAGATCTCAGCTAAGGAGAACCTCGTCTTAATATTAAAAGCGTCTGCAATAGAAAAAATTCTTAAAAAAGATTTGCACTTTGGTGTTCTTAAAATGTTACGATAAACTCTTTTACCTGTGGTAAGATTTAGACTATCTGTACCCCCCCCCCCATCTGAGTTTTGAAACTATAACTGTGTTTTGCATCTAAATATCCTCCTTTATTATGTATATATATTATACATTATTTAATATTTACTTGCAATCGTTTTTTTTGTGGTGTAGTATTATTTTACGAAAGTTTTACGGCTTTGGTATGCCTGAAACTTTTTTGTAACTACTTAACTGAAAAGGAGAAGAAAATGCCAAAAATGAAAACACACAGAGCCGCTGCAAAACGCTATAAAGTTACTGCAACCGGCAAAATCATGAAACGACATGCAGGTATAGGCCACTTGCTCCAACACAAGTCAGAATCAAGAAAACGTAAGATTTTCAAGATGGTGACTTTGTCTGACTCACACTTAAAACTGGTATCTCACGAGTTACCATACAAGAAGTATTCAAGATAGGAGCGTAAAAAATGAGAGTAAAACGTGGTAATGTAAGTCGTAACAGACACAAAAAAATATTAAAACTTGCTAAAGGCTTTATCGGTGCAAGAAGCAGAATTTTTAAAGTAGCTAATACTGCTGTTATGAAAGCATTAAAATATGCTTACAGAGATAGACGTACTACAAAACGTAATATGAGAAGATTATGGATTGTAAGAATTAATGCAGCTGTTAGAGAACGCGGTATGAGCTATTCAAGATTTGTTAATGCCTGCAAAAAAGCTAATATTCTGGTTAACAGAAAAATGCTTGCAGAACTTGCAGTAAATGATAAAGAGGCTTTTGATGTTGTATTCGAAGCAGCAAAAGCAGCAAAATAATTAATCTTTTTGTCAATATTAAAGGGGCTTTGGATTTTCCAAAGCCCCTTTTTTAGGTGTTTTTCAGGGTCTATATTAAGAATTGTTAAGTTTCATGGAAGCCATGTTTAAAGTTTTTGTTCAAAAGTGCCGTAAATAAAAACATAAGGGAACGCAAAACGAA
>HF989692.1 GCA_000431315.1 Brachyspira sp. CAG:484 | reverse complement strand
CATAACCGGTATTGGTGCAGGTACTGAGCCATTTAGCACCGCCGAAAAAAGAACCATTAAACGAGGTTTTACGTTAGCCGAGGTGTTGATAACTCTGGGAATAATCGGCGTGGTCGCAGCAATGACGCTGCCTTCACTTGTGAATAACAGTAAAGGTAAGGAGCTTGAAGCACAATATAAAAAGGCTTATTCAATTATCACGCAGGCTGTTAATCGTATGAATGCCGATCAGGGTTATATTGCTAACTGGTCAAGTTATAAGGCTTGTACTAATGAATTTGCCGAAGTATTCAACAAATACTTTATTATGTCTGTAAATTGCGGGAAAAACGGTTGTTCCACTTTTAATGATGATGACGGAAATTATTTGACAGACTATAAGTCTTATACCGGAAAAGCCGGTTCTGCTATTTGGTTTGATGACGGTCAGTTTGTTGTTGCAGATTCAATGTTTATTTCTGTCAATCATTGCACACAGAGCAATAAAATACTAATTGGTGTTGATATTAACGGAAAAGGTAAAAAACCGGACAGATACGGGCAGGACTTTTTTATATTCCAGATTCAGGAAGACGGCAAGGTGCTTCCAATGGGTGCAAAGGGTACATCTGCAGGTGGTGCCGGCTTTGACAGCGCTAAACAAAGTGCGGATGTTTTTTGTAATAACACATCCACAAGCGGTTTAAATGGTTTTACATGCGCATACAAGGCATCAACAGATAAATCATTTTTTGCCAATCTTCCTAAATAAAAAACAGGCGTTAAGCCTGTTTTTTATTTTATATCCTTTGCAATTACATCAGTAATGTCATCTCCGCCAAAATATACAATATTTTTCGGAAGAACAAGGTCATAATTTAAATTTCTTGCTTTTTCAACAACTGTAGCTCTTATTTCGTTGTCAATTTTGGTTAATTTTTGATTGTATTCAGTATCAAGTGCTATTTTCTGATTGTTAATCTGTGTTCTGTATTTTTCCTCTATTGCCGCAATTTTTGCAGGATCAGTTTCTTTTGAAATCTCGGCTTTTGCCTTTTCTAAAGTTGCCTGAATATCTTTAACCTTCTTTTCCTGTTCGGCTTTCAGTGCCTTAACTGCAGATGAGTTGGCAACAATTTTTGTTGCGTCAATTACTGCTACTTTAGGTGTTGTGTCAGAGATTGCAATGTTGTTTACAGAATATCCGAGTACAAATGCTGCTGCAACAAATACCGCAATATAAATATTTTTTTTCATATAAATCCTTTCTTTTGCATGATTAATTTATTTCAGAATAAAAGATTTATTAATCCCCCGACCGGTGTTGGCAAGGGTAGTATATATTACGTAAAGATTTGCATAAAAAACATTTTTATTCTAAAATTGTTATACTTAAGAAGTTAAGGAGAAAATTATGGCACAACAATTTAATCCGCAGGGTATCAATCCGCAGAATATAAAAAAAAGAACCTCTGTTCTTGTATTCTTAAAAGGTTCAACAGCGCCGCTGGTATTGTATGTTGAAAATCCTCAGGATTTGTATTCTGAACTTACACAATTGATGAAATCAGCATCAGCAGTATTAGTAGAAAAAGAAACACAAGGACCTTTGAAAAAAGTTTGTTTTGTTTCTAATCAGGTTGCAGCAGTTGCAATGCAGGAAGAACAATACGTTTAAGGTCTTTGCGTTCCATTGGTTGAGAAGAATTTATGGAAAATTTTGTTTCAATTGAAGACATTGAAAATGCTAAAGACGGAATTCTTGAATATACTTTTGAAGACAGCATAGAAGGCATAAATTCAGATGGTCCGGTTAGAGCAGATTTGACTATAAAAAATCTGGGAGAATTTGTGGAAGTAACCGGTAATGTTAAAGGTATCCTTAATCTTGAATGCGATTTATGTTTGGATGAATTCAAATATGATATGGATTTCCGGATTGACGAAATTTTTGCTAAAAAGGCACTGTTAGAGGATTACGGCCAGGAGATTGAAATAAAAGAAGGTCAATTCGTAACCGATCTAAATGGTGCAGATAAGATTGATATTTATGACTTATTGTATCAATCTGTAATATTAAATATACCAAATAAAAAAGTTTGTGGTATAAATTGTAGTAGGGATAATTTTCAAAAAGAAGAAGATTTGACCGACCCTAGACTGGAAGTATTTAAAAATATCCGGATTAAGGGTGAAAAAGAATAGAAATATAAGTAGTAGGAAAACATAAAGGAAAAACAAAAATGGCAGTACCAAAGAAAAGAACAGGACATTCCGCACAAGGACATAGAAGAAGCAACTGGAAAGCAACAAAACCGGAAACTACAAAATGCCCTAACTGCGGTGCAACAGTATTAACTCACACAGTATGTACAGCTTGCGGAACATACAAAGGTCAACCTGTAAGCTTGAAAGATAAAGCTGAATTAGCAGCAAAAGCTCCTGAAGCAGCTAAACCTGTAAAAAAAGTTACAAAAAAAGCAGAAAAGGTTGAAAAAGCTGAAGAAGTTAAAGCAGAAGAAACAAAAGCAGAAGTAGTTGAAGAAGAAGCTAAAGCTGAAGAAAAACCTGCTGAAACTGAAGATAAAGCTGAATAATTGTTTTAATCCCGTCATCATAACGGTGACGGGAATTTCAAATAACATTTAGATAAGACTTTGAGAGGGAAAGATGACAAGAATAGCAATTGATGCAATGGGCGGTGACCATGCTCCTCACGAAATCGTGGCAGGTGCTGTTTGGGGCGCATATGAATACGGCGTGGCTATTGAATTAGTCGGAAAGCAGGATAAGATTGAACAAGAACTTGACAGAATTAGTCAGGAAGGGTTCTACTCAGACTGCGGTAAAGGCGGCAAGCGCCAGAAACGTATCAAGATTGATACAAGCAAGCTTGATATTAAAATTACCCATGCCAACGAAATCATTGAAATGGGTGAAGCTCCGGGACAGGCTATTCGTAAAAAGAAAAAGTCATCAATTGTTCTTGCGGTTGATGCAGTAGCGCAGGGAAGTTCTGATGCGGTAGTTGCCGCAGGTTCTACCGGTGCGGCTATGGCATCCAGTTTGTTTGGTCTTGGCAGATTGCCGGGAATTGACCGGCCTGCTATTGCAGTTACGCTTCCTACTATTAAAAAACCGATTGTTGTTATTGACGGCGGTGCAAATAGTAATTGTACTCCTGAAATGTTATACCAATTTGCTATCATGGGTGCAACTTTCTCTAAAAATGTTTTAGGCATTGAACATCCGCGTGTCGGAGTTTTGAATATCGGTGAAGAAGCCGGAAAAGGTAATGAACTTGCACAGCAGACTTATAAACTGCTTGAAGAACATCAGGAAAAAATTAACTTTGTCGGTAATATTGAAGGCAAAGAGATTTTCCTGAGTGTCTGTGATGTTGTTGTATGCGACGGTTTTGTAGGAAACGTTGCCTTGAAAGTTACCGAAGGCACATCTTCAATGCTGTTTAGAATGCTTAAGCAGGAATTTAAATCTGATTTGCTCGGTAAAATTATCGGACTTCTTGCTATGCCTTTTATGAAAAGAATTTATACAAAAATTAATTACGAAGAATTTGGCGGTGCTCTTTTACTTGGTGTAAAAGGTATTACGGTTATCGCTCATGGCAGAAGCAAAGCTTATGCTATTAAAAATGCAGTAAAAGTTGCGAAATATGCCGTTGAAACAGGCGTTAACGAAAAGATTGCTAAGTTTTATGAGGAATAAAGAATGACAGATAAATTAATCCCGGTACGTATTGCCGGTGTTGGATATAGTTTACCCGAAACAGTTATCACTAATGATGACTTAACAAAGTTATATGAAACTTCTGACGAGTGGATTTACACTCGTACAGGTATAAAAGAAAGAAGAGTTGTTTCAGGAGAACAGAACGCAATTGATTTAGGTTTTGAGGCTGCTCAAAAAGCGTTAGAAAAAGCTAAGATAAATCCGGAAGAAATAGACTTAATCTTAGCCGCATCTTCTGCTCCGCCTGATTTGTATCCTGCTATAGCATGCCATATTCAGCACAGATTAGGTATTACTACCAATATCCCTGCTTTTGATATTACCGCAGCGTGCTCAGGTTTAATATACGGTATGAGTATAGCTAAAGCTTATATCGCTTCAGGTATGTATAAAAATATTTTGATTGTAGCTACCGATAACAACTCTCGTCTTGTTGACTGGGCTGATAGAGGAACTTCAATCCTTTTTGGTGATGGTGCCGGAGCAATGGTAGTAACAGCATCTGAAGATGGTGTTGATGATATTATTGCAATTGATATTAAAGCTGATGGCAGCCATGGTAATTTGATTGAATTGTCTTTTGACGGTAAAAATTGCCCGCTGGTTGAACAGTATGAAGAAAAGCCTAAAGGTATAAGAATGAACGGAAGAGGTGTTTATACTTTTGTTGCAAAAGTTCTGCCTCAATATGTAGAAGAACTTGTTGCAAATGCCGGTATGAAAGCTGAAGATATTGATTACCTGATACCTCACCAGGCAAATATCAGAATTATACAGGCTGTTCAGGAACGCCTCGGATATTCTGATGAAAAGGTAGTTACTAACATTAAATATTACGGCAATACTTCTGCTGCATCAATTCCAATTGCACTTGCAGAGAGCGTTGAAAAAGGTAATGTTAAACTTGGTTCAACTGCTGTTCTTTGCGGTTTCGGCGCAGGTATGACATGGGGCGGTGCTATTGTAAGGCTTCGTGAAGGTATCTGTTAGACAGTTAGTGCCGTAGCATGTTTAAAAAATAATTTTATAAGGAGTAATTATGACAAAGAAAGTTGCATTTCTTTTTCCGGGACAAGGCTCTCAGGCTGTAGGCATGGGAAAAGACTTATATGAAACAAGCGAAAGCGCAAAACAGGTTTTCGATACTGCAGATGAAGTATTGGGTAAAAGTATTACAACAATGTGCTTTGAAGGACCTGAAGAGGCTTTGAAACAGACTGTTAATACCCAGCCTTCTATAGTTACAATGTCTATTGCAGCACTGGAGGCGTTGAAAGACAAATGTGAAGTAATACCGTCTTATGTTGCCGGTCATTCTTTGGGTGAATATTGTGCAATGTACGCGTCAGGCGTTATGTCTTTGGAAAATACACTAAAAGCTATCCAAAAAAGAGCTGATTTGATGGGATCTGCAAAAGGCGGAGCAATGTCAGCTGTTTTGAATGCTTCGGAAGAAGCTTTGAAGGAAGCTTTGAAAGATGCTTCAGAGGTTGGATATGTTGATGTCGCAAATTATAATTCTCCTGCACAGGTTGTAATCACTGGTGATGAAGCAGCAGTTGCCAAAGCTGGTGAGTTATTACTTGCTAAAGGAGCAAGAAGAGTTGTTCCGCTTCCGGTATCAGGAGCATTCCACTCTAAATTTATGGAACAGGCAGGAAAGGAATTTGAAAAATTTGTTTCTAATCTTGAACTAAATGATGCTTCAATTCCGGTAATTACAAATGTAGATGCCGAGGTTGCAATTTCAGCTTCTGACTTTAGAGAAAAGATGCCTAAACAAATTTATTCTTCAGTTCACTGGACACAAACAATTCAAAAGATGGCAGCAGAAGGTGTTGAAATCTTTGTTGAAATCGGACCGGGTAAAGTTCTTGCCGGTTTAAATAAAAAGATTGCACCTGAAGCTAAGGTGTTTAATATATTTGATAAGGCATCACTTGATGCAACAGTTGAAAGTTTAAAAGAGGAGCTATTATGTCTGAAAAATTAGCATTAGTTACAGGCGCATCTCGCGGAATCGGTAAGGCTTGCGCAGTTGAGCTTGCAAAAGCAGGTTATGATATTGCTGTAAATTATGCAGGTAATGTTGAAGCAGCAAATAAAACAGTAGAAGAGCTTAAAGCTCTCGGAGTTAATGCCGAAGCCTTTAAATTTGACGTTTCAAGTCAGGAAGCAGCAGCAAAAGGCGTTGAAGAAGTTCTTGCAAAATTCGGCAGAATCGATGTACTTGTAAATAACGCAGGTATAACAAGAGATGGACTTTTCATGAGAATGAGTGCAGAAAACTGGGATGCTGTTATTAATACAAACCTTTCAAGCGCATTCTATGTATCACAGCCTGTAGTTAAGGTAATGATGAAACAAAGAAGCGGTGCAATTGTTAATATGTCAAGTGTTGTAGGCGTTTCCGGTAATGCCGGACAGGCAAATTATTCTGCTGCAAAAGCAGGTTTAATCGGCTTGACAAAAACTCTGGCAAAAGAACTTGGTTCACGCGGCATCAGAGTTAACGCAATCGCTCCGGGCTTTATCAATACTGATATGACAAAAGATTTGGATACTTCAAAATTCACTGACTTTATTCCGTTGAAACGTCTTGGTGAACCTGAAGATATTGCAAAAGCTGTTAAATTTTTGGCAGTTGATGCTGAATACGTAACAGGTCAGGTTCTGGAAGTCGACGGAGGGCTGATTATTTAAATTTATGGCAAGAATTGAGGGAACCTATACTGTTTTTATGAAAAAAGAAATTGCAAAAGGTAAAGTTCAGTCGCTTTCCCCTCAACAAACCTTAAATTTAGATATGAGGATTTCCGATGCTTTCAACCAGGCAGGACAAATAGCCCGCAAAAAACAAATTGCTTCTGCTGAAGCTATTAAAAAAAGGATTTTAAAAATCTTTTCAAAAAACATAGAAAGTAAGAGTTAAGATTTTTAACAATCTGCCCGGCGGAATGTAAATACCTTGCAAAAAATTTATGTGCCGGATATAATATAAAATGACAAAGTATAGTATACAATTAAATTAAATGAGGTAAAGAAGATGAGTACATTTGACAAAGTTAAAAAAGTTGTAGTAGATCAATTAAGCGTTGATGAAGCTTTAGTAACTCCAGAAGCTAGCTTCACTGCTGACTTGGGTGCTGATTCATTAGATACAGTTGAATTAGTTATGGCTTTTGAAGAAGAATTCGGCTGCGAAATTCCTGATGAAGAAGCTGAAAAAATTCAAACAGTTAAAGATGCTGTTGACTACATTGATTCACACTCTTAATTTTAAGCAAGTGTTAATCGGGCTTTAAAGCTGGATATTTTTAAATTACGAGGGTGAAAATTGAATATTGTTTTCCCCTCGTAAATTTTAAGAGGATAAAAGGTAAAGAGATGACTAAGAGAAGAGTAGTAATCACAGGATTGGGTGCTGTTTCACCGTTTGGTGTAGGTGTTGATAAATTCTGGCACAGTCTTGTTGAAGGAAAAAGCGGAATAAGTACTTCCGAATTAATCGACGTTAGCAAACACGTTGTTAAAATTTCCGGAGAAGTTAAAAATTTCAATCCGGAAGAGTATCTTGATGCTAAAGAAGCAAAGAAAATGGACAGATTTATTCAGTTTGCTATGATTGCTGCTGATGAAGCTGTTAAAGATGCTAAATTAGAAGAAGTTAATGACGTCGATCCATATAAAATTGGTGTAGTTGTTAGTTCTGCAGCAGGTGGTTTCCATACTTTTGAAGAAAACCATGTTCGTATATTGGAAAAAGGTCCTAATAAATGTTCTCCGTTTACAATCCCGATGATGATTGTAAACATGGCATCAGGTAGAATTTCTATGAAATACGGCTTCAAAGGTATTAATAAAGTTGTTGTTTCAGCTTGTGCAACAGGTACTCATTCAATCGGCGATGCGTTTAGAGCTATTCAATACGGAGATGCTGATATTATGGTTGCAGGAGGTTGTGAAGCTACTATATGTGACGTAGGTATCGGAGCATTCTCCAGTGCAAGAACACTTTCAAAACGCAATGACGAACCTCAGAAAGCTTCCCGTCCGTGGGACATCGACAGAGATGGCTTTGTAATGTCAGAGGGTGCAGGCGTTCTGGTTCTTGAAGAGTATGAACATGCTAAAAAACGCGGTGCTCATATCTATGCAGAAATAGCAGGCTATGGTCAAACAGCTGACGCTTATGACGTAGTTGCGCCATGTCCTGAAGGTAAAGGGGCAAGCCATTCAATGCAGTTTGCACTTGAAGATGCAGGTATGAAGCCTGAGGATATTGATTACATTAATGCTCACGGTACAAGTACCGGTTTAGGTGATATTGCAGAATCGCATGCTATTGCAGGTGTATTCGGTGATAGAAATAAAAATTCAAAGCTTATGGTAAGCTCAACTAAGAGTATGCATGGTCATTTGCTTGGTGCAACCGGTGCAGTAGAGGCTATTGCCTGTGTTAAAGCAATTAATGAGAATATTGTACCGCCTACAATTAACCTTGATAATCAGGATGAAAAAGTTGCTAATTTGGATTATGTTCCGCATAAAGCAAGAAAAGCGGAAATTCATGCGGCATTATCAAATTCATTCGGGTTTGGCGGACAAAATGCAACAATTGTACTTAAAGAAGTGTAGTGGCAGTGTTATTTAAAAGAAAAGCCGTTCCATACAGGAACGGCTTTTTTTGTCCTTTTCATACTCCAGCAAAATTATAGCATGCTGAAAAGACAAATAAAATATCCGTAATTATATTAATGATATATCATAAGAGTTAATGATATTCAATGATTAATATAATATATTTTAGACTTTTTGTCAAATAAATTATAATTTTATTAATGGAGAAAAATGTAAAAAGAATTATCCATTCATTGCTATCATTGAATGGAGTTACAATTACAAAACTTGCAGAGTTAATGACAGAGAAAACCGGCAAGAAATATACATTGGCTAGTTTATCAAGCAAACTGAAAATCAAATCATTAAGTCTGCATGAAGCATATATAATTGCAGAAATTCTTGATTATGATTTGGAATTTACACCAAAGAAAAAGTCATAAAAATTTCTGAGCAATACTTAACTCTTCTGATTTATTCATACCGGGGCTTGCAAGTTTTTGTTCAAGTACTTTGTCAAAAATTGTTGCATATTTTGCTGACGGAGGCAGTCCTATGGCTTGTAAATCCTTGCCGTTTATGGATATTTTTATTCCTCTAAGATTATCAAGATAATGTATTGCTTTTTCATAATCCTTCAGTACTGCATAAAGAATTACAGTTTTAATTGATACTTTTTCAAATGCTTTATATAGTTCAAAATCAGTTTTGGGATTTCCGGCTGCATTAAAATCGTCAAGGATTTTTTGTTCTGTTTTTGTAAGCGGCAGCCTTGACAAATCTTTTAAAACTCCTGCATAAATAATCCATGGATGTTCGATTTTGTATTTATTAACAAGTTCTTCTATGTTTACCTTCGGCAGTTGTGCTGGGGTTGTTGTTATAAGCTTGCAGATACCTTCATTTATAAATTTTTCAAATGCTTTTTGTGAATTTAGGTTAAATGTTTCAATAAGTTCTTTTTTTATACGTTTATAGCACATGTCATAATTTACATTGTGCAAGTATTTATCCTGAAGTTTTTTTGTATGTTCATCAAGTTCAAAACCAAAGCGAATTGAAAACTTCAGACCGCGTAAAATTCTGGTTGGATCATCAATAAAACTCCTGTCATGCAATACACGAAGAGTTTTAGTTTTAATATCCTCAAGACCTCCTGTGTAGTCAATAATTTCTCCTGTGCTCACAGATTTTGCAAGAGTATTAACTGTAAAATCCCGGCGCATGACATCTTCTTTCAAGGTACAGCCGATTTTTGTTACTTTTGGCAGATGCCCTTTTCGCTCGTATACTTCCTGTCTTGTTGATGCAATATCAACCTCCCGCCCCTCAATTTTTACGCGTACAGTACCGAAAGGCTCGTTAATCTGCAAAATTTCTGAAATACAGCCGGTATCCTGAAAGTTTGATTGTTCGTCCGGTTTGATTAAGTTGTTTTTTGCAAACTCAATTGCATTACCTTCATAAGTCATATCAACATCAAAACTTTTTATACCTAATATTTCATCGCGGACAACCCCGCCTACATAGTATAATTTATTTGAAGTATCCTTTATTTTAATGATGTCCATATTGCCTATTTTAGCGTAAAATAGTAGAAAAAGGAAGAACTCTGATAAGTAAAAGATAGAATGTTTTTCCCGTCAGGAAATGTACAGGTCTGCGGAAAGGAATAGTCCATGTTACAGGAAGCAACAAAAGCAATTAATTCAGCATTTAATAACAGTTTTATCAAAAAACTAAGCCAGTACCTTCATGACTGTGTACGTGAAGAGGTTAAGAGTTCTACGTTCAGAAACCTTAAAGGCGACAAAGATAACAAATGGATTTTCCTCAAAGGCGAGGAAGAACTTTTAACTAATAATGAAGAATTTCTCCGTCTTGACGGCAGTGACAGCAAGCTTACAGAGCTTATGATTCAATCTGAAATGAGCCAGAAGGATAAATACCTTATTTATGGATATTTATTTCTTGTAGGTAAAAGTTCTAAAACAAGAAAGCAGAATGAATTTTTAACCCCGCTTTTGTATCTTCCATGCCGTCTTGAAAGAAACGGAGTTAATATAAACTGTATTCCTCAGGATGAAGTGCTTTCACTTAACACCGGTGCACTTACTGCGCTGATGAAAAAGAGTGACGACGATGATGAAGTCGAACAGCTTCTTGAAGGATTGCTGGAAGTTGTTCCATCCCTTCCAATTACAAATGAAAGCCTGGAAATATTCCTGACTACTTTGAAGTCTATTATTCCGGAAATTGATATTACTCTTGACAGCAAAAATAATGTTGACGAAGATAATATTTCAAAAGATATTGCAAAAGAATTTTATGAAGAAAAGATTAATGCAGAGAATGTTGAAGCAATAATTGAGGAAGAAGAAACAAAACAAAAACAGGTTAAAAAACTCGAAAAAATTAACCTGACAAGCCAATCTGCAATAATCCTTACAAAGCGCCCGTCAGTAACTGCCGGTGTTTTGCATGAACTTACGCAAATAGCAGAAAGACCAAGCGGTACATACCGCGAAACAGCATTAAATATTATTAATGAGGAATTTAATTTATCTAAAGAAAAATCAGTTCCTATTAAAGATATGAAAACTGTTTCGGACTTTTATCCTATAACCCCTCTTTCTCTTAGTGACTCACAGGAAAGAGTTATTAAAAATATCGATAATAACAAATTCATTGCAGTTCAGGGACCTCCCGGAACAGGAAAATCCCAGACAATCGTAAACCTTGTTGCACACTTAATCGCAAACGGTAAAACAGTTCTTGTTGCCTCCCGTATGGATAAAGCGGTTGATGTTGTTGCAGACAGACTGAATGAACTTGGAGCGCCGTTTCTTGCTCTTCGGGCAGGGCGTTTGAATTATCAGAAGCAATTGAGTTATCAGCTTCAAGACCTCCTGTCAGGCAAAGTTGATATTGACAGCGACTTTGAGGATAGCCTTTTTGCCGGTGTTGATGACATGAAACAGCATCTTGACCTGCTTAAACAAATGGAAAATAAGTGCGAACAAATTATCAAACTTGAAAATGACTGGCATAATCTTTCTCTTGATGTTGAGCAGCAGGAAAAGGCTATAGGAAATACCCAATTCATTAAAACAACACTAAAAAAATCCGAAATCGATACAATTTCAAATATTATAAAGACTTTGGAAAATAATATGGATAAAACAGGCTTCTTTGCTAATATTGCAAACTATGGCAGTGTAAGCCAGCTGAAAAAAATCCTTAAATTGAAAAATTTTGATGTTGATTATGAAAATCTCGGAGTTTTAAAATCAGAGCTTGAGGTAGCAAATTTAATCTGGCGTTTGAGAAAAATTGAATCTGATATTCAGAAAACCGGAAACCTTCACGTTTTATCAGAACAAATCCGCCAGATGAAGAAGAAGCAAAAACCACTTGCAATCAATATTTTAAAAGGCAGACGGCGTGAAGCTTTAAAGGGTCTATTGCGCGACCAGATTAAACGGCAAAGGCTCATAGTTCATGCTAAGTCCCTTGTAGAACGCAAGAAAAATCTTCAAAACAGAATCCTTGAAAATGAAGACTTTAAACCTCTTCTTGAAGCCTTTCCTTGCTGGTGTGTGACAACCTATGCAATTTCCGGTTCGCTTCCACTCAAACCGGGAATGTTTGATGTTGCAATCATTGATGAGGCTTCACAGTGTGATATTGCAAGCTGCTTCCCTATCCTATTCAGGGCTAAGAGGGCTGTAATTGTAGGTGATGACAAACAGCTTCCTCACCTTTCATTCCTTGAAAAAGCTAAAGAGCAATCCTTCTTAAGCCAGTATGGTATTCCTGACAAATACCAGCTTATGTGGCGTTTCAGAACAAATTCAATGTTTGACTTAGCTGATTACTATTCAATGAATTCAGTTATGCTTGACGAACATTTCAGAAGCCTCCCGCCAATCATCGAATTTTCTAACAGGGAATTCTACGGCGGCAGGATGCGTGTAATGAAAAAAGATGTAGGAGATGGAAAGGTTCTTGAAACTGTTATGGTTCCTGATGGACGTGTCGATTTTGACGCTACCCGTAACCTGCCGGAAATAGAAGCTTTGGTTAAGCGATTATACGATATAGTTGTAGAGGATGAACGCAAAAATCCTGATAATCCTGTTTCAATCGGGATAATTTCACCATTCAGAGCTCAGGTTGAACAGCTTAAAGTTTCGGTTTCAAAGGTACTTTCTGATCATATGGTTAGAAAGCACCAGATAGAAATAGGTACAGCACATACCTTCCAGGGGGATGAACGTGACATTATCCTAATGTCATGGGCATTTGCACCTAACAGCTTCCCGCAGAGCCTTACATTCCTGCAAAAGCCAAACCTATTTAATGTTGCCATTACACGTGCCAGATACAAAGTAATAAACTTTGTTTCACGTGACCCTAAAGATCTTCAGGAGGGATTGTTCAGGGATTATATGGCATATATTGAAGAATACCAGAATAAGCAGCAAGCATTAAATAATCCGGATATTGATGAGAATATCTATAAAAATAAACTTGAACGCGAAATAGCACAAACTTTGCGCGAACTGGGACATAAAGTTCGTGCAGGAGTTGAAATTGCCGGCTTAAGTGCAGATTTGCTTGTGGATGACAAATTTGTAATAGAAGTTGACGGTGTTGAGGATAGTGAACGTCCTACGGTTTCAAATATGAAAAAGCAGTCAATTATAGAGCGTTCAGGGTTTAAGGTAAACAGAGTTACTTACCGCGAATGGCAGTATTCTTCAAAGGCTTGCCTTGACCGGCTACTTGTAAATTAGAGTAACTGCTTGAAATTTATTTCAAACCGGTTATAATGAAATAAGATAACCTTACAACCATTTTGATATTTAGTAAACGGTGTGCATGGTTTAGACAGGATCTTCGCATTAAAATGTCTGTGAGGTATGCTTTCTTTCCTAAATGCTAGGTTTGAATTATATGAAATGGCATCACGATTTAAAAAAAATCTGTCACAAATGATAATTCCTATTGGCAGAAAGGGACCTACACACAGTGCGGTCATAGAACATTAACAATTAAATTTATGGGGACGTTTTGGATTAGACAGGATGTTCGGTGAATGCAGGCTGCGAGTCCGGGCGCTGTTCCCGGTTATCAACGAGCAAACTAAATTAAATGCTAACAACGTAATTAAAGCTGACTTCTCTAGAGCATATGCTTTAGCTGCATAGTCGGTAATTAGCTACTTATATTGCCCAGCTTGCCGGTGATATAGGTCCATTATGCAAGACGCAGTGCGTTGATGATGGTAGGCGTATCAAGATAACCATCAAGGGTTTAGAGTTTCCCTAAAATAAAACCTGGGGCTGATTTATAAGGTTTTGGTTTTCCCCCGAATCAGCCGAGAGAATGAAAATCTACACTCGTAGAGGTTTGTCTTTATCCATTTTGGACAGGGGTTCGACTCCCCTCGTCTCCAGTTTTTAGTCCACAAAAGAGCAATAAGACTAATTTGGACGCATTGAAAGCCCGCTGTTGGCGGACTTTTTAATAACAAAAAATAAACAGAGAGTTTATTTTACTAAAATTCTCTGCTTTTTCATGCTTATTTCCCTTCAAATTCTCTCTTCACAAGAGGCCTAGTCCAAAATTATTATATTATTTTTTATTAAACTCATTTTTTTTATTATCAACTTCTTTTGTTATTAAAATATGCATAATTTTGAGTATTGAATACAAAGAATCAAAAAACAGAAGTATAAAAAGATACGTCAAAAATATTAATAAATTATTTATAATAACACTAATTATATTAATATTATTGATCAAATCATTGAATTTTCTAAAATCACAAGATATTAAAAGTAGTAAAATTATATCAGTAATAGAAAATAGAATAGATGCTGAAATAATTTTTAAACATTTATTCATAACTTCTAGTTTTAATTTTTGAAGATCTTCTCTTGACTTAATACTAATATTAGTATCAATTCCTTTAATCATATCAATAAGTAGTAATAATAAATTAAAAGATAAAGCTGTAAAAATAGAAAAAGAAGCAATTAATGCATTAACAAATTTCTCTGGTATTATTGGAATAAAAAAAGTCAATAATATTGCTAATAAAATTAATAAAACCAATAAAATTAACGGATATTTTTTTGTATAATAATATTCTTTTAAAACTGACATTAGCACATTACTCATTATTTATTAAAGAATTTAAATACTCAATAGCTAAATGATTAATTACATTATATTCAGGATGTACATTAACATCTTCTAATTCATTCGAAATATCAAATATTGCGTTTATTTCATCTGGTTGATCTAATCTTATTGTCTTTTGTTTTCCATTAATATCAAAAGTAGCATTAATTTCAGTTGCCGCAAACTCATGTAATCCTACTAAATTATTAACAGCATCAATATTTGCATTTCCATTTGCTATATTAGAAAGTACTCTTTGAAATATATTTAAATTACGATTTCTGCGGCTTCGAATTGTAAATTCGTAAGTAGCTAAATTTTCAACATCTCTATTATCATTTGCAAATCTTTCCTCTAAAGTATTATTAGGAGAGTTAAAACTTGAAAGAGTAATTTTTTTGATCATTCCGTCTCTTAAATACATATTCATTAATCTTCTTTGAGGCAACGGTTCTATTTCAAGTGTGTAATTTGGAAAAGTTTCAAAAAATTGTCGTCTCATCAAATCCGTCAAAACTTGCTTTACTGAAATACGGCGAAAACGTTCTAAAATAATTATTCCTAAAGTAGAAGTTGGAATATGAAATAAGTAATATAATGGTATACATTCAGAATCTTCAGCTTCCTTGTTATAACGAATCTGATTTATATCATTAACATTTCTTATTTCCGCAGGTATTCCACCTTCCCCAGATAAAAATTGCCCTGATATTCGCCTGTTATTTGTATCAGTATTAATCGACAATACAGTAAAAGCTTTTATACTATTAGAATTTGTAAAAAATCTATTCGTCCAAGTTACAAGAAAATTCCTGACAAAATCCATCATATCAGTACTTTCTATATCGTCTAAATTTACATATATATTTGAGTTTCTTTCCTTTATTCTGAAAGAATAAGCCATGAGTCCAATAGCCATAAATTACTCCTTTAATTTTCTAAATTATAATATGTAATAGTAATATTGTCTATTATAAGAATTACAAATCTTAACATCAAGATGTTTTGATCAACTTTTGCAAACTCAAATCTTTTGGCTGAGTTCCACTTAAAATTTGTTCGGTTAATTCAGATGAAATGTATTTTAAATTTAGTATGTTCCGGATGTATTTTGGATCTTTTAACCCTTCTTCATTCTGTAAATCCTCAATAGTTTTGCCGTTTCTTATTTGCTTGTGGTAGTAGTAACTTTTAACAATTGCATTTACAAGATACAGATTTGGCTCAGGAGTATTATATTCTTTTGCGTTCAAAATTAAAATATTATCATTTCGTGATGGCTGTGTGATTTTTATTTTTTTAGTAATCGTAATCGGGTTAAATTTTTCATTTCTATCAGGGACAATAATTTTTTGGTTATTCACCAATGCATTCAATATATTTATCAAAGAATTTGCATTTATTGTAATTTCGATTGAATTTTTGGATATAACAATTTTATGAATAATAGCCCTGATTAGTTTCGGCTCTGAGTAATCTTTAATATTCTGTGCCGTATAAATAAGTTTGTTTTGTTTACTAACTTTAAAATCTTTTACAAGTCTTTGAGTCTGTTCTTTATCTTGTAAAAATTCTTTTGTTGTTTCGACTACAAATTTTTCAACTTCGCCTGCGGGGATTTTTGAAATTGTACCAACTTTGTTGTCATTGTAATTCTTTAAAGCAGTGCTAACATAATATCTGTATCGTCGTTTATGGCTGTTACTGTGGCTTGGAGTCATTAAATTATTTTTATCATCAAAAATCAAACCTGCAAGCAATGAGTTTGAAGAACATTTTGTTCCACAGGTTTTGTCGACTTTGTTTTCATATAAAAGTTTTTGAACTTCTTCAAAAATTTCCTCAGAAATAATTGCATCATGTTCACCCTCATAAACTTTATCTTTATGTGTGATTTTTCCGATATAAACCTTATTAACAAGTAAATGATATAATTGACCTTTTGAAAAATATTTATCGGTTTTTGTCTTGATTTTATTTTCTTTTAGATATTGCATCAACTTTGGTACACTTTTTAATTCAAGATATTTGTCAAAAATCATTTGCACTCTTTTAGCATCCTCTTTATGAATAGCTAATTTTTTATCTTCTTTTATATAACCTAGCGGAACTTTCCCACCCATCCACATTCCTTTTTTCTTGGATGCCGCGATTTTATCTCTAATTCTTTCACCCGTAACTTCACGTTCAAATTGGGCGAAAGATAAGAGAATGTTGAGGGTCAGTCTTCCCATTGACGTTGTTGTATTAAATTGTTGGGTTATTGATACAAAAGAAGTTTCATGCCTGTCAAATACATCAATAATCTTTGAAAAATCCATCAACGAACGGGTTAAATGGTCAACTTTATAAACAACTACAATATCTATTTTATTATTTTCAATATCCCTCAAAAGTTCTTTAAAGGCAGGTCTTTCCATTGTACCACCTGAAAAACCTCCATCATTATACTGTTTATCAACAAGAATCCATCCCTCGTGCATTTGAGATTTTATATAAGCTTCGCAAGCTTCACGCTGTGCATCAAGTGAGTTAAAATCCTGTTCTAAACCTTCTTCAGAGGATTTTCTTGTGTAAATAGCACATCTTATTAGTTTCTTATCCATTGGTTACTCCAAAGAATTTCTTCCCATTCCAATGCGTGCCTGTTATTACATTTGCAACAGCAGAGAGAGTTTTATAGAACTTGCCGTTATAATTAAAACCATTCTCTACAGCAACTACTTCGTATTTTTCACCTTTGAACTCACGAATAAATTTTGTTCCAATTGTTACTTCAAACTTTCTGATTTTTTTGACATTAATAGTTTTTGTCTTCTCATAGTTTTCGACAAGACTGTTTATCTGATTTTGCAACTTCCCTGATAACTTTTTATTTTCCAGCTGAAAGGTAAGTTCCTTAATAAGATATAATTTGGTGTAACCTTTCGGGGCAGGGATTTTGAATATTTCTTGCCATTTATTTTGAAGTTCTTTATTTGTTAAAGATTTTAAATTATCCATACTTACATTAGTCGCTCTTGTTGCAGATGAAATCAAGCCCATTGACACAATTGTTATCATTAAAGTTCAATAAAATAGCCATCTTCCTGGTCTGGTCGTGTTATTAATATGTATTTATTGTAGATTCTTACATCTGCATTTTTATTCTCAGGATCTAAATTTTTATCTCAGTGAGTACACCAATAAGTTCTTCTAAATTCGCCATAATAAAATCCTTTTAAGTTCTGTACTTACATACATCACTTAAAAGAATTTAATATCAAGTGTAAGAATACATTTTGTATCATTAACAGAAACAAAAATTTATTTTTTGAGACGTAAAACATTTTTATCGAAATCAGGTGGTAAAGTTTTGTAAGTTTTATCTTTATCTTCTAAATAAAGAGTTTCTTTTCTTTGAAATTCTCTTAATTCCTCAATATTAACTTCGCCAATCAAAATATTATCATCGCCACCTTTTATATTTAAAATAGTCATTTCATCAGATTTCTTCGGTGCAATAATTTTACTATCTCCAAACTGAGATGTGTTAACCTGTATAACATAACAATGTAAATCTCTAGCGGCTGCTTCAGTAATATTAGTAAAATATTTAATATCTCTATTCCACTCACACCCAATTATAAAATCAACTTTTGATTTAAATTCAGATCTAAAATTTATATCTGCTAATTCAAAACAATCATAAACCGCAAAATGTAAATTATTCCATACAAATAAAATATTTTTTGTTTGTTTAGCATCTTCAGGAACATTTAATTTATGTTTTTTTATTTCTTTTTCTTCTCCAGGTGCATACCATTTTTTCAATCTAAATGTAACATAACAATCATTCTTATATCCATATTTAAATGGAAGTAATGTTACAATATAATTTTGTGCGACTTTTGAATCTGTGTCAATTATATGTTTTAAGCCACAAATAATTGCAACATTATGTTTTTTTGAAAAATCTGAAAGCAAACCTAGCCATTGAATAGGTACAGAAACTTCAGGAAAAACAATAATATTTGCCTTTGACTCATTTGTTTGAATAGACATATTTAAAAATTTTATAAGTTTTTGTAAATCTTTAAATGTTAAATTTAAATTTCCTTGAAGATTTTTGGTTATATCAGAGTCTGGAACCTTAGTATTATACAAACCAAATCTGACTTTATATAGATCTATGCTTTTATTTTCATTGTTTTTATCAATACTTATTTCATATGGTTGATTTGCAGTGTAGACCGATAATATTTTATTAAAGTATTTTTGTATAGCCGTTTGTTTTTTGTTATAAAAACTATTATCTATTTCAGAACTATATTGTTTTAAATTTAAGTTAATATAATTATTTACTGCATTCTCATGAATCTCATTAATGGATTTTATATTTTCAATGAATTGTTGATAATACTCCAATAATAAAATATCTTCGATTGTGAAATTTCTTGGATTAAAATTGAATTTCTCACTATCTAAATTGAAGTTTCCTTTTTTTAAACATTTAGTCAAATCTTTTTCTATAAAAGAAATACGACTATCAGAAGTTAAATCTAAATAATTAATAATAGGCATAAAGCAATATTTATGTTTAATCATCAAAGATTTCCTGTATGCAGATACAACCTCATCATATTCCTCATCAAAATACCCCTTTGCTTGATTTAACTTATAAAACAAATTTTTTAAGGTTAAATCTTGATTTTGCTCATTAGTATTTTTATATATGTACCTTGGATCAAGAGACAAAGTTAAATAAAGTGCTTCTTTAAGATACTTTTCTAATTCTTTCTTAATTTTATTTTCTATGTCATTTTGAAATTTATCAGCTTTGTAAGAAATTCTTTCAATACTTAAACCAATTTTTTTTATAAAGTTATATATTGCAGCGTCATCATTATTTAATAAGAAATATGTTAAAACTTTATCCCAATAACAATATAAATCCAATCCTAATCTTCCACTAAATGCATATAGTAACTCTTCTTTTGTTTTTGCATAATGATTATTATCTTTTGCATATTTTGCAAGTGTAAGTTGTTTGGCTAAATATGTTGAAATTTTAAATCTATCAAGCTGATAACTATCAACACTTCGCAATTTGTTGATTGTATCACAATAATCTATTGAGTAACTGTTTTGAACAAAATCTTCATCAATACGATCTTCATCTGGTAAAAATCTAAATTCACTACTATGTTTTCGCAAATTATCTTTAAATTTTAATAGCATTGCTTTTGAGCCATTTGTATCAAATACAAATAACTTAATTTTATTTTGTTGAATTTTCAAATTGCATTTATGAATATTAATATTATATTCTATGTCATCAGTATCTTTACTTGTGTTATCTGGTTTTAAGATTGGTTCATTAAGATCTTTAAGAAAATATTTTTCGATAATATTTTTTGTAGTTAATTTCCTATTTTCTACGCAATTAGTTTTATCACAGTTGTCTTTATTACATCCTCCAGTATTTTCCAATACAATTAACATATCATCAACATATCTACCATAATATATAGGTTTTACTTGTTTGATAAGTTGTTTATCGAAATCTTTTAAATACCAATTAGCAATAACATTTGACGATAACATTCCTATTGGAATAGGGCTTTCTGATGGTAAAATTTCTCCGAAATCATTTTCTTCTTTTATAATTATATTTTTAATTTGTTTAATATATTCATCTCGAATATTTTTCAAAATATTTGTCAAAAATTTATATTTCTCAAATTGTTTATTATCACATCTTTGTTTTAATGCAATATTAACATCTTCATAATTTAATTTTGCAGAAGGATAATAACGTTTTATGTCTAATGAAATAATAATCGCATCTTTTTTATGATTATTTAATAAATCTTCAGTTGCTTCAATGCAATCATCACGCCATTTTTGATACTGTGATGAATATAGTTTAAATAATTTATTCCCTGGTAATATGCACTCTTTATCTTTATCAACCTCTAATCTATTAGCATAACAATAACTAGTATATTTATCAGAATAATAACAATAGTCAGAATCTAATAAATATCCAAGTTTAACTATCCATAAAACATTAATTATATGTAATTCTATAGGAATATCAATTAGAAAATTAAATTTAGAAAACTCATAAACTTCAGAGGTATAGCGGTTTGTAATAATTATATTTTTACAATCGTTTTCTAGTATATTATTTTCAAAAGATTTGGGTAATAGGTAAAAATCAATTAAATTATTCCGGCTTGATTGATCTGTTATGATATATTTACTCACATCTTCCGATTGGGTATTTAGCTTCTCTGCCAATTGTTCAAAAATTTGCTCAATATCTTCATTTTTATACTCAAAGTCTGCAATCTTTCTTTTCATAAAAAGAGCAGAATTGTCATAGTAAAAATATGTTTTTAATTTCCTATATGCATCTATAATATCGTCTTTACTAAATAATGGTTCTCTTTTATTTTGTTTTTTATATGCCATAGTTATCTTTCTATATAAATTCTAATCTTCTTCCTCAAAGAAATTGAGATCAATTTTTTTTAGTTCAACTATTTCTTTAGTTTCAACCCCGACATTATAATCTATCATTAATCGCAATAATTCTTTACCATCGATTAGAATAATATCATTTTCTTTTGCATATTCTATAGCAGGTTTAGTATAAGATGAAGTTGTAATAAAAACAGCTTTTGGGTTTTTCTTACGAAGTAATGAGCCGCCGAAATCTCTTAAATCTCCTGCTGCAACTGGATGGTTCAAACTATAACATTTAGCTTGAATATGAATTTTACCCAATCCTAAAGTATCTTCTTTTATAATACCATCAATACCACCATCACCGCTTTTGCCACATTTTTGAATAATAAGATCTTCTCGTCCACCATACCCCATTTTGCAAAGAAGTTTTGTTACTAATTTTTCAAAAAATTCTGGGCGTTCTTTTTTCTCATCTTTACTAAAAATAGCATTCATAATATCATCTTCAAGTTTTGAACGCATTAAGTTTTTAGCTTTATTAATTAACTCTTGAGGAGTTTGAGTATCATTGCATTCTTCAATTTGTATATTATTAGTTTTCGGAACATTTTTATCTTTACCTTGAAATTCCAAAAACTCAGGATATTGTTCCAAATATTTTAATATATTTTGAGGTTTATCATTTAACGCTTTTAAGCCTCTTTCTTCAATTTTAAATTTTGCACGTTCAGGAGAAGATATTAACAAAGATTTTTTCAAATAAGTCCTAGCCCAACCAACACGGTCATCAAATCTTTTATACCCAGAATTTGTTAACTCTGACAAATCTTGTTCGGTCATCTTAAATTTTTTAGCAATATTAGCTTTAATTTCCCTCATTGAATGAACATGATAATCTTTAAGTTCTTCTAAGAACGGGATAAGAAAATTGTCAAATGTTGGTATAGCCATTCTAAACTCCTTTTTTCTAATTGTAGCTAATGATAACAATTGTGTCAATGGACTTGATTTTGCTTGCAACAAGAGCGATTTATGTAAGTACAAGGAGGATAACTTATGGATATAGCATACGGAACAAAAATCATTAACAGAAAGACAAACGAAATCGGATTACTTATTAAAACTTGGCTGAATGATTACGCAGACGGCGGAGTATGGTTCGCAACCTGTGTTGATAAAAATGGCAAACGATATCACATAGAACTTGATGAAATCACACCAATTGAAGAAAATGAACATATAGTATAGGGTTTAATATTTCAGTAATATTAAAAATTTCTAACTATATCTTTAAAATTTGGGTTTTGACACATTTCAACTAGAACTTCCCCTATTTCATTATGTGGTAGCCGAATTTTGGGGTTTTCACAAATTACTTGTAAAAGAAATTTTATAGAGGAAATACTCATTTTGTGAGTTTTTACAAGAATACGCAAACATTGTAACCACTCTACATCATATTGGCTATATAGCCGTTTTTGAACTTCGCCAGTCTTTATCCGATGTGTTTTTATTAATTTTTCGGCATCATAGGTTCTTAGTCTATCAGGAGTAATTCCTAGCATATTAGCAACAACGCTTGTTGTCAGAAGTGGTTTGTCTTTTGAAAACTTATTTTTTAATGCCATATTTATCCTCTTTATTTATTCAATGATATTACACTCATGGGTTTATGCCTATTTACATGTAGCTATTCACTTAAAGACTAAATAACAATTTTATATAAACCCTATTTACAAATTAGATGTTTCATGTAAAAATCACATTGGGTTATATAAATTATGAAAAAGATTTCTGTAATAATACCTTGCTATAATCACTCTGATTATTTATTAGATGCAGTTAAGTCAGTTGTAAATTCCACCTACAAAAATTTGGAAATCATTGTCGTTAATGATGGGTCAACTGAAAAAACTCCGCAGGAGATTCAGAGCATGCTCATGTCTTTTGATAATGTAATATTGATAAATCAAGAAAATTCAGGAGTGTGTGCCGCCAGAAACAACGGAATAATAAAGGCTAGTGGAGAATACATCTTACCTTTGGATGCAGATGACAGAATCGCAGATACATATATTGAAAAAGCAATTTCAATATTAGAGCAAAATCCTGATATTGGGATTGTTTATTGCGAAGCGGAATTTTTCGGAACAGGACAAAATAAAAAATGGAACTTAAAGCCAGCGACTCTTTCAAATATGCTTATACAAAATAGAATATTTCCATCAGGTATTTATCGAAAATCGAAATTCCTTGAGGTTGGCGGTTATAAAAAAGAAATGGAACTCGGTTGTGAAGATTGGGATTTTTGGCTTTCAATTATCGAAACCGGTGCAAAAGTTTACCAGATACCGGAAGTTCTTTTTTATTATAGAAAGCAGCAAAATGAAAGAACAAAGCAGTCTTTAAGACCTATAAATTATCTTAAAATCAGGCTTAATATAGTTAAATTCCACAATAAACTATATAAACAGTTTGGCCTGAAAATGTATTTTTTATTAGGCTTAATGGTTTGCAAAAATTGTGCCGCACATTTTTATAAATTATTGAAAGGCATAAACTAATGAACATATTTATATTTTTTAAAAGATGTTTGTGCTACATACCTAATAATTTAAAAATCAAAATAATACACAAGAATTATAAATATGTCTTAAAAAATTTAAGGAAAAAATTGGGGAAACATAAATTAAAAGTCTGTTTTCTGAGCAGCGAAAATTCAAAATGGGTTTATCGATCTTTATATGACAAATTATCTCAAAGTAAATTTTTTGAACCGTTTGTACTAGTGACATTAAACCAGCATTATAATGAAAATGATCTAAAAAAATTAGAGAATAATTACAAATTTTTTAGAAAAAAAGGTATAAATATAAAATATGCATTTGATATAAAAACAAAAAAACATATTCCAATAAATATGTTTAATGCTGATATCATTTTTTTAGAGGAGCCATGGGATATTGCAGATAACCAAAATGTATACAATATTTCAAAACATTCGTTATGCTGTTATTGCAGTTATGGTTCAGGCACAACCAACGGACGAAATGAATACTGTTCCCGCGTTTTTAAACAAGTTTGGAAATATTTTTTAGACAATAATTTTGTTAAAGATATACTTATAAAACATGGAATAAAACAAGAAAATCTATATGTAACAGGAAGTATTAAACTTGATGCATACAAAACACCTCTAAATGTCAAAAAGCAAATATGGAATACTAATAATTTCAGAATAATATATGCTCCGCATTTCTCATTTTCAGAAGATAGTATTTTAAAGTTTGGAACTTTTAACAAATATTATAAATTTTTTCTTGAATATGCTAAAAATCATCCAGAGATTGAATTTATTTTTAAGCCGCATCCTAATCTAAAAAATGAAATTATAACAAAAAATTTGATGAATAAAAATGATGCTGAAGAATATTATTTAATGTGGACAAAACTCCCTAATACACATTTGTATGAAAACGGGGATTATTTTGATATTTTTAAAGGCTCTGATTTAATGATTACAGACTGCAACTCTTTTTTGACAGAATATCTGCCTACATTAAAACCGCTTATACAGCTTATTTCAAAAAATTCTGTTGGCTTAAATAAATTTGGAGAAGAAATTACACAAGGATATTATAAAATACAAAATCTTGAAGAATTTAAGAATACTCTTGATTTAATTATTAATCAAAAATCGGATCCTCTTTTTCAGACAAGGCAAGAATGTTTAAAACAAATAATTATTCCTCAAGAAGGTGTTGCAGTCAAAATCTTTGATTACTTAATACAAGAATTGCAGGTGAAATTATGAATATAGCAATAATTTTCGCCGGCGGAACAGGTCAAAGATTTTCAAATGAAAACCTCCCTAAACAATTTGTAGAAGTTGAGCAAAAACCCATAATTATACACACGCTTGAAATTTTTGAAAATCATAGTCTTATTGACAAAATTTATATATCAATTCATCCTCAATACTATACTTTAATGTGTGAGCTGGTTACCCGACATAAATTAAATAAAGTTAAAGGGATTGTATACGGAGGAGAAACAGCTCAAGAATCTATATACAATGCACTTATTAAAGCTCAAATTGAGAATCCTGACAATTCTATAGTTTTAATTCATGACGGAGTACGCCCTATTGTAGATGATAATGTTATAGATGAGAACATTAAAAACGTAAAAATATATGGAAATTCAATAACCTGTACTCCTTGCTATGAAACAATTTTGGTAAGTGATAACGGAATAAATCCCCAAAAAATTCCATACAGAAAAAATACATATGCCGCACAGGCTCCGCAATGTTTTTATTTAAAGGAAATAATAGAAGCTCACGAACAAATAAGAAAATTAAAACCAAATTACGAAGATATGATAGATTCTTGCACAATTTTTCATACGTTAAATAAACCAATGTATATGTGCAATGGGAATTTTGGCAATATAAAAGTAACAACACCAAGGGATTTATATATTTTGGAAGCACTTATAAAATATCGAAAAAGAGAGAATTATGAACTACACAGATGTAATTAATAGATATACAAGATATGATACCAAACTAATAGTTGATTCACCTTATATAAATTGGCAGTTTTTTAAAAACTCTACAATTCTTATAACTGGAGCAACAGGTTTTATCGGAATACAGTTAGTACTTTCAATTGCTAAAGCCTCAATGGATTTTAATCTCGATATAAAATTAATTTTACCTGTAAGAAATCAACAAAAGGCTAAGCAATTATTTGGGCAAGAAAGATTGTTTAACAAGATCAAAATTATAAAATATGACATAAATAAAAAAATTAATTATAAAGGCAATATTGATTATATTATCCATACAGTCTCAAATACCTCCTCAAAATCTTTTGTAGAAACACCGGTTGAAACGATTAATACTACCATATTAGGTACAAAAAACATTCTTGAATTTGCTAAAAATAACAGAGTAAAAAGTTTAGTCTGCCTTTCATCTATGGAAGTTTATGGAATTGTAAATTCGGATACACCACTTAAAGAATCTGAATACAATTACCTTGACCTGCTAAACGAAAGAAATAGCTATCCACAGGCGAAACGAGTCGCAGAAACAATGTGTTATTCTTATTTTAAAGAATATAACGTACCTGTTAAAATTGCAAGGCTATCACAGATTATAGGTGCAAATATACCTTATGATGATAACAGAGTATTTGTTCAATTGGCAAGAAATGTTATAGAGAAGAAAGACATTATTCTTCAGACAGACGGATCCACCATAAGAAATTATTGCTATATAACTGATTGTATTAGTGCTATTTTTACAATTTTAGAAAGAGGAGTATCCGGTGAAAGTTATAATGTAACAAATCAATATACAAAACTGTCCATAAGAGAAATGGCTGAAAAAATAAAAGAATACGGTGAAAATATTAATATAAAGTATGACTTAAAAGCTGATAATAAATATTTACCCAAACTTAAACTTTTACTGGCTACTGATAAACTTGAAAAACTAAATTGGCACCCTGAAATTAATGTAGAAAAAATGCTGTCAAAATTAGTAGATGGTTTATTATTTCAAAAGAACAAATCATTACATAAATATAATCTCAAAACTTATATCAAAAAATATATTAATTTTAAAAATTTTGGAGGATATAAAAATATATATTTTTTAGGACTTAAATTAAGAATACCTAATAACTTTATATACAATCATCTTTATAAATATCTTCCAATACAAAAAAATAAAATTATTATGATTAATTTTTCCGGACTTGGGTATGCTTGTAATCCAAAATATATTACAAAAAAATTACTAAACGAAAATAAAAAATATAAAATTATATGGTTAATCTCAAATGATTTAAAGAAAACAAATAAATTTCCTAAAAATGTAAAACTGGTTAACTTTTCATCAGAAAGAGCAATATATGAATTATCAACAGCTAAAATATGGGTTAGTAATGTGAGATTAATTAATTTAATTAAAAGAGGATTAAATAAAAAACAAGAACAAAAATATATTCAAACCTGGCATGGAGCTTTGGGAATAAAAAAAATAGATAAAGATGCAAATCCCAATTTCTGGAAAAACTCAAATTGGCAGAATTATCATATTAAAGACTCTGATATGATGGATTACTTAATATCAAATAGCCCTTTTGAAACTAATGTATATAAAAATGCAATTTCTAATACCGCAGAAATAAAAGAATTAGGGCATCCAAGAAATGATATATTTTTCCAAAATAATACAGAAATAAAAACAAAAATATATTCCAAATATAATATTGAGGATAATACCAAAATTTTGCTTTACGCACCAACATTTAGAGATAATAAGCATATTAGCTGTTACAACATTGATTATGAGAGCCTTTTAATACCTCTTTCTAAAAAATTTGGCGGAACCTGGAAAATATTTATCAGGCTTCACCCGAGGCTGTTACAATATAAAGAAATTTTAGTTCCTGATACAACTAATATAATAGATGTAACTTCTTATCCCGATATTCAAGAATTGTTGACAACTGTAGATTGCACAATAACAGATTATTCAAGCTGTATATTTGATTTTTTGTTAACAAAAAATCCTGGATTTATATATGCCACAGATATTAAAGACTATAACCATGATAGAGGTTTCTATTATCCTTTGCAGAAAACTCCATTTCCTATAGCTGAAAATAATAATGAACTTATCCAAAATATTCTTAATTTTAATTATGATGATTATATTAAAAATGTAGAGAAATTCCTTATAGAAAAAAGATGTATGGATAACGGTCATGCATCGGAAAAAGTTGTAAAATTGATTGATGAAATAATAAATGAAGATAAATGAATACAAACAAATTTTTTCATACATAAAACCTTATCTGCGCCTTGCACTGGTGTCTATATTATTAACATTGCCGGCTGGTGCTTTGGATGCAGTTATTGTTATGACATTAAAACCGTATATGGATGTCATTATGCTGAATAAATCAATACATTCTCCATGGATGATTTCTTTTTTAATTCTACTTTTTACAAGTATTCAGGGGCTTCTTAATTTCTCGGCAACTTATATTAATTCTTATGTTGCAGGACAAATTACAAATGAAGTTAAAATAATATTATTTGAAAATTTGCTTAACAGGGAAACTTCATTTTTCGACAAAAATACATCGGGTTTTATACAAAAAGCGTTTAATAATGATGTTTCAAAAGCTTTCGGAAGTCTTTTAGGATACTTAAAAAGTTATGCCCTAAGAATTTTTTCGGCAATTTCTTTAATCATCGTTCTGATTTATAATTGTTGGCAGCTTGCAATAATTGCCGTATTAATTCTTGTTTTTGCCCTAATTCCTGTTACGCAGGTCAAAAATCTTATAAAAAATATTGTTAATGATTACGAAAACGAGAATGCAAAGGTTATAGCCGATTACAATGAAACATTTTCTGGAAACAAAATCATTTCCGCATTTAATCTTAAAAATTTTCAAATAAATAAATTGAAAAAACACCTTAAAAAAGCTTTTCAACTCGATATGAAAATAATCCTCCGTACAGGTTGGACTACACCTTTAATGCGGCTTGTAGCAGCTATTGGTATAGGCCTTATTATTGGAATAGGCAGTACTTTAATTAACAATAATACAATTACAAGCGGGAATTTCGTGGCATTTGTAACTGCACTTATTTTACTTTTTAACCCAATTAAAGGTATAGGAAACGATTCAAAAAATTTGCAAACTTCAATTCTTGCAATAGAAAGAGTTATAAATGAACTTGAATATATTCCAAAAATCAAAAATAATGTGTCGCCGATTTTTATGAAACATTTCAATTCCGGAATTGAATTTAAAAATGTTTCGTTTGAATATAGAAAAAATAAAAAAGTTTTACATGAACTGTCATTCAAAATTAATAAAGGAGAAAAAATTGCACTTGTAGGACATTCTGGTGGAGGAAAAAGTACAATAATAAACCTTATTCCAAGATTTTATGATGTAAGCAACGGTGAAATTTTAATAGACGGTATTAATATAAAAAATTATAACATAAATTCGTTAAGAAATAATATCTCAATAGTTTTACAGGATAATTTTATATTTACAGGTACTATAAGAGAAAACCTTAAAATAATAAAACCTGATGCAACTGATGAAGATTTATTTTCGGTTCTCCAAAGTTCCTACCTGTATGATTTTGTAATGTCAACGGAAAAAGGACTTGATACACAAGTTGGAGAAAGAGGATTATTACTATCCGGCGGGCAAAAACAAAGATTAGGAATTGCAAGAGCGTTCTTAAAAGATTCTCCGATTATAATTTTTGATGAAGCTACAAGTGCGTTAGATAATGAGTCTGAATTTTATATTAAAAAAGCCATAGAAAATTTGATGAAAGATAAAACGGTAATAATTATTGCACACAGATTTTCCACTATAAATGATGTTGATAAAATAATAGTTATTGATGAGGGAAAAATTGTAGAACAAGGTTCTCAAACACAACTTTTGCAGAATACAAAGGGGAAATTTAAAAAATTATATGATTTACAGACAAAATAGGTTAAGTATCATCCTCCGGATTGGATTTCTTCATCTAAATAATAATCACCTGTCATGTTGCCAGGTCCTGATGTATTTATTATAAAATCATTAAACTTAATTTTTTGACGAACATCCAAGCCCCTTGTAACAATAAAACCATTGCCTGAACGGGTTAAAATTATACTTTCTTTTAGATCACCGTCAATGCTCAACTCTGAAGTATCCTTAGGATTTTCTTTGTCCGGGACACGTTCATATTTTATTTTAACATTATGAATTGTTGGTACAGATTTTTCTTTCAAAATTTTTACAAAATTTCTGAAATTGCTAAACTTAGTTAATTTTGAATAAAACAAACTTAAAATCGTATTCAAAACCAAAGCCGTTGTTATTGAATACTCTTTACGAGCCGAACCTGGTTTGAAATATTTGCCACAATTTTTGCAATAACACTGATTTTTATTTTTGTAAACTGTATGTTCGGTACTGTGGCAATGTGTACATTTTTCTTTGCAAATTTTCTGTCTCATTACAAAATTGTACCATAAATAAACCGTTTTTATATTAAAAGCGGTTTTAGTTTTTTAGAACACTTTTGGCAAAAAGCGCACTATGCAAGCCTTTTCACTTTTTTAGACGCTTCTTTAAATTAATACGGATTGGAAAAGCCAATCTGTCTGAAAATTTTTTCAGACGTATTAAATTAAGAGGATACTCAAATGACAAAATCAAAAGTAAAACCACTCACTACCGAAGACATTTCAGAAGCATTGCGACACTTTAGAAAAATCGTATTAGAAGGCAAAAAGCCGACCAACAACTTACAAATGATTGACATCAACTTAATCGTTTTGAAGCTCAAAAGTTTGCGGAAACATTCAAAAAAGCAACTTCAAAAGTTAAAAAATGCAATAAACAAAGTCGGTTACGTAAATCCCGTTTTACTTGATGAAAAACACAATATCATGGCAGGTGAATTGCGGCTTCTAGCAGCTAAAGAGCTCGGATTTACTCAAATTCCGGCAATCATACTTGAAAATTTGACAGAAGAAGAAGCTGAAGCTATCAGAATTCTGGACAATAGAATTGCAGAAGACGGCGAATGGAATTATGAAAATCTTAAAGATGAGCTCGAAAAATTGTTAAAATTTGACATCAGTTTTGAGGATTTAGGCTTTGATACCGTTGATTACGATAAAATATTCCTTGCTGACGATACAGACGGAAATAAAGGCCACAACTCTGACAAAGAAGACGAAAGTTGGCTCGACGCAAATATACCTGTACGAGTAAAACTCGGAGATTTATGGCGGCTTGGTGATCATTTTGTTTTTTGTGGAGATTGCTTACTTGCCAAGTCATTTGAATTTCTTATGCAGGGCGAACTTGCTCAAATAGTTATTACTGATCCGCCATATAATTGCAAAATAAACGGACATGTTTGCGGGTTAGGTAAAACTCAACACGAAGAATTTGCTATGGCATCAGGCGAAATGACTGATACAGAATTTGCTGAATTTATCTCAAAATTTATACAAAATCTGATAAAATTCTCTGTTGACGGTTCTTTGCATTATCTGTTCATTGATTGGATTGGATTAAATACATTACTCACAGAAGGTAAAAAGCATTATACCGAGCTCAAAAATATAGCAGTTTGGAATAAAGGCGTCGGCGGTATGGGGGCTTTGTATAGAAGCCAACATGAGATGGTACCGATATTCAAAAACGGAAAAGCCAAGCATCAAAACCATATTCAACTAGGTAAATATGGCAGGTATCGTACAAATGTTTGGGATTATCCTGGCGTCAGAGCAACAAACCCTGCATCTTTGGAACTCCTGAAACTGCATCCTACAACGAAATCTGTATCTTTACTTCATTCGATTATGCTAGATACTTCGTCTAAAAATGACATTGTACTGGACTGTTTTGGCGGTTCAGGCTCTACATTGCTTGCCGCAGAACGATGTAAACGCAGAGCTCGATTGATTGAAATAAGCCCGCGATATGTGGATGTAACAATTTTTCGCTGGGAGAAAGAAACCGGCAAAACTGCTAAATTAATCAAAAACTTTGCGGAGGTTCAAGATGGAGAATAATAAAAATTACGAAATCGGTTATGGAAAACCGCCAAAGAATACTCGTTTTACCAAAGGACGCTCCGGCAATCCCGCAGGGCGGAAGAAAAAAGTAATTCCTGAGACATTATTTCAGGCAATAAGTCTTGAATTATGTCAACAAAAGACTATTACAAATGCAAGCGGATTGAAAGAGAAAGTGCCTCTTTACAGCATTCTTGCTAAAAAATTAGTCCAAGATGCTATTCAAAATGACGGTCCTTCAAGGAAATTCTTACTTCAATCAAATAATCTGTTTAAATGTAATTTCAACGATATTGTGAAAAGCCTTATAGAACGTCAAAATCCTGTTGAACCTGAATTTACAGAGGATGAGCGAAATCGCTTGGTACAACATTTACATGAAATGTACGATAAACTTTTAAGCGAAGAACAGCAAGAATAATTACGTTTCAAATAGTTTTATCACTTTAAAACCCCTGTTGCTTACTGTTCAGGGGTTTTGTTTTAATTCGCTATAATATATAATATATGTTATAATTGCTTAAAATAAAGGATTATAGCATGGAAAATGAAATTATAATTTACCAGACACAAGACGGTCAAACCAAAATTGATGTAAGAATAGAAAATGAAACAGTTTGGCTTACGCAGAATCAAATGGTTGAATTGTTTCAATCAAGCAAAGCCAATATTAGTGAACATATTTCTCATATTTTTGAGGAAGGAGAACTGGATGAAAATTCAGTTGTTCGGAAATTCCGAACAACTGCTTCCGATGGAAAAAATTACAATACCAAACACTACAATCTTGATGTAATAATTTCTGTCGGATATCGTGTTAAATCTTTACGTGGCACTCAATTTAGAATTTGGGCGACACAAGTTTTAAAAGAATATATGAAAAAAGGTTTCGCCCTAAATGATGATTTGCTAAAAGAAGCAGGTGGCGGCGGATATTGGAAAGAACTTTTAGAACGTATCAGAGATATTCGTTCTTCTGAAAAAGTTTTCTACCGCCAGATTTTAGATATTTATGCTACAAGTATGGATTATAATCCTAATGCTGAGGAGACTAAACTGTTTTTTAAAGTTGTCCAGAATAAAATGCATTTTGCCGCACACGGCCATACTGCAGCAGAAGTGATTTATTTGCGGGCAGATAGCACAAAAGATAATATGGGGTTGACTGTTTTTAAAGGTAACCATCCAAAGAAAGATGAAGTTACGGTTGCAAAAAATTATCTTGATGAAAAAGAATTAAATATTTTAAATCGAATAACATCTGCTTATCTTGAGTTTGCAGAATTGCAGGCAATCCGACAAATACCTATGACAATGAAAGATTGGATAGCAAAACTGGATGATTTTATAAAAATGACAGGTAGCGAACTTCTCGATAATCCGGGAAAAATTTCAAAACTTGAAGCTGAAAACAAAGCACTTGCCGAATATGCCAAATACAAAGAAACAATCAAAAATGAATTATCCGAAGTCGAAAAACATTTCTTAGAATCAGTTAAACAAACCCAGAAACAATTAGAACAAAAAAACAGAGTGAAATAATCTCTGAAATTTTAATAATACAATATTCAATATTTATATTCTAAGCAAAAATAATAAAAATATTATTCTTTGAGTGGCTCATCATATAATAAATTAAGTATTATATCTCTTAAACGGTTATTTGTATCCTTATCTAATGAAATTTCATTAAAGAATTTCTTTTTGAGAATATCTTTTTTCTCCAAATCAGAATTCAGTAGTTGTCTTAACTCTTCTTTTTTTCTTTTGGTTAAGTAATTCAGATAACTTAATTTAAAATTCTTATAATTGTAAGACTTCATATTCATTGAAAACAAAAAGTAATCATAGGTTTCAAAATCTTTGTGATTTTTATATTGTTCAAAAATCTGAAAATTTTCCAATTTTTCAAAATTAAGTAAATTGGCAATAGTCTTCAAAATATCATAAATATCATCTAAACCAACAGGATTATTAGTAAAACCGTTACGTGTATTGGGTTTGTCTTTTTTTAGCTTATTATACAGGACAATCCTATCTTCAATTTCTTGAACTAATTTTTGTTCATATTTAATGTTCGGTTGAACAATGCATTCCAGACAAGCATATTGGTATAATTCATGATGAAAATTATTTTTAAGTTCGTTAACGATCAACTTTTCGATTATTTTTTTTGTTGATTTATCAGTTAGCTTATAAATAAAACTGTATAAGCGTGTTGCAAAATTTGTTTTTTCACTTACTTCAAAAGAAGATATACATAACTTCGGTTCTATTTGTTTTAAAATACTTGAAATTTCATCTACAAATCTGATAACTTGGAGTTTATCACAGACAGCATCCTTAATTTTTGAAGAATTATTAACTATATATACTAAAAAATCTCCCAAAATTTGTGAGTTTAAATTTGTATTTCCATACGAATTATTATGGTTGCTGATTATAAAATTAAGTAAATAAAATAATAAATTATTTGTAGTATAAAAATCTTCATACCAACCATAATGTCTAATTAAGCTTAAATAATTTTCAATAACGGTTGTTATTTCTGATTTATTAAGTGGTAAAATTTTTAATACTATGAAAAATTTATTCAAATATTCTAAATATTTATTACCATGTGAACAACCTTCGCATAAGTTAAAATGAGAAATTGAATTTATAAGGTTATTGTATGCGTTTAACAATTTAATTTTGTCAGCCTCTTCCTTTAGTGGTAATTCTTTTATTTTATTTGAGAATGTTATATTATTTAAATCTGATGTTTTTGCATACCTTATAATCAAAAGCAAATCTAAATAATCATAATGATTTTGATATGTAGAAAAATAATCTAATGAATTTATATTATCTTCTTCACTCTTTATACTATCTAATTCTGAGGATATACAATGTTTGCACAATTTTTGAAACTCTTGATAATTATCTATAAAAATGTAATTTTTTGAAAAAATATTGTATAGTTCTTTTAAACAAAATTTTGTTTGAGTATTTTCTAAAGCATCCTTTAAGATTTTATTATCCAGATTTTCAATAAATTTAAAATTCAACTTATCTTGAATTATGTTTCTTTCTTCTTCTGTTAGTAGTTTTGCCATCATATTCGGAATATTAATTGCCCAGCAACTTCTTTGAATATCATCAAGTTCTTGTTTCTTTTCATCTGAACAATTATAATAACAATCCCAATGATAATAGTTAAATACTACTTTTTTGTTGAATTCAGAAATAACAAAAATAAAATTATTATCAGCTTTTTTTGCTTTATAAGATATTCTTTTCAACATGTTATAAGCAAGTTCATACCTATGCAATTTTAGTAATATATTAACTTTTTCAAATACATTTACAGAATTAATGCTTTTATCTATATATTCATCAATAAATTGTTCATCATTGATGTTTCCTAAATATTTTTCAGCCTCAATATAGTTAAATTCATTTATCAAATCTAAACTGTTGAGTTCAGGCGCATGAGCAGAAGATATAACCAGTTTATTTTTTACTATTATCTTATCTTTTTTCCATTCTTTTTCTATAAGTTTATTTATACCTAAATGTGCCAGTAATTCTTTTATCTCTTTAGCTTTTGTTTTTTTCCCTTCTAAAAATTTTATTAATTTACCCATGTTTTTATCATTACTGGTAGATAATATTCCATTATAACAGCTCCAATAATTGTTAATTACTTTTGAAATTTCCTTATCAGATAAATAGTTCATATATCTAGTTGGCAATAGTCTTTGATAACATTGCTCAAATATATTGGGGGTAGCATTTTTTATAAAATGCAGTAATTTGTATAACTGTTTTCCTTTTTCATCTTTAATTGTTTTAAGTTCATTGTCTAAATACTTTTCTTTAATATAACGTTCTATCGGTTTTATTAATTCATTGTAGTTTATGATACGAATACCTTTTTTGTCAAAATATTTTCGCTTTAATTCATAATCTGTATCAACATCATTAATTTGCAAAAGATATACTTCTCTTTGGTTTTGTCGCAAAATATTGTTTACCCAAGAATAAATTTGATTAACATTCGGATCGTCAGCAGAAAAGCCGACAAACAAAATTGTATTTGTTGCAAATAATGATTTGATAAAAACTTCCATCAATCTGTAGTTTTCAGAGTATTTTAAATAATCATCTTCTTTTAAAACGATATTTTTATGATTAAAATCGCCGTGCATTTTTATAATTGCGTTATTGTTTCCGATTTTCGGAATTTCTTCATCTTGCGCAATCAACATGTATGGTATGGAAAGTTTATTTGAAGTTTGTTCAAGTATATTATCATAATTTGTAGTAACAAAATATTGAGGAGAAAATTCTTTAAACAGGTATTCGGTAATAGTATTAGGCTGCCAATCCCTATGCAAAAAATTTTCAATACTTTTCAAAAATCTTTTAGGATTATCATTGTAATAATACTGAGCAATTTTCAAATATTCATTTTCTTGAATATCTTTGTCGATATTTAACTCGTTAGCCATCCAATTTATCAGTTGTCCCCATGTTGGCACACCTGAATTTGCAGAAACTCCGGCACCAACAAAAATTACAAGAGTTTTTTCTCTTATTGCTTTCTGAATTTTATTAATATCTGACAAAAAATCTTTCATAGTATTATGATATTAAAAATAATTTTTACGAGCAAATTTATTAATATTTAATTTATTTTAAAGGTGAAAAATATATATTTATATTTCCAATATATAAATCTTCTGATATTTCAATTTCACTATTCCTAATAGCTTTTTTAATTTTAGGTAATGAGGATAGAACAAGTCTGATTAAACGTATTGATTTGTACGCTTCATTAATTGTATTTCTATATTTTTTAAAAATGTCTATATCGTATACATCATCTACAAAAGAATGAGATATTTTATTACGACATTCATGTAACTCTTTTTTCCATATATCTACAATTTCTTTTCCCGTATCACTACCATCCATAGCTTTAAAACCTTTGCTGAATAATTGTTGTAATAATGTCATTGGACGCGTTTTTTCTATATTATCCAACTCAACTTTTATTTTTTGCGCAAATGCTATTATTGCATCTTTATCAAGTTGTTCAACAAA
This sequence comes from Brachyspira sp. CAG:484, assembly GCA_000431315.1. Taxonomy (GTDB): domain Bacteria; phylum Cyanobacteriota; class Vampirovibrionia; order Gastranaerophilales; family Gastranaerophilaceae; genus Scatousia. The sequence continues at coordinate 38,488 of HF989692.1, read as the reverse complement.
TATTCTATATATAGTTCTACAAAAATTATGATACATCGTTTTTGTTGGCATCATAAATGGATGAAAATATTCAGGACGATTTTCTTGGCTATATTCAAATATTTTTTTAAATAATTTTTTTTCACAAATAATGTCAAACATCTTATTAATTAGTTTCATCTCCTCAAAAAATGCGGAAAAAATTGATATTCCATCCGCAATTTCTCCAATTACATTTTTATAATATGATATATCCGGAACAAAGTCTTCTTGATTATCAAACAAATGTGAATAGAAATAGTATTGGTGCTTAAGTGACAGTTTTGCTAAATCATGAGGAAATATTGTTATAACATTTTCATTAGTTTTACGATTATATGCTAAACCAAAATGACTTAAATAAATATTATTTTCATCTTTTTCATTTTTGCTGTCTTCTATTTTATAATAAATTGACCCAGTATAATCCATGTTATATACTAAATATCTTGGATCATAAAGAAATCTATTTAAAACATCAATCCTAAAATATAAAAAATGTAAATGAGGCATTCCTTCCAGTAACATTTTATTAAATGGCGGTAATTTGTAATATTTTGGTTTATTTTTTATATATTCTTTTATAATATTTGGAGTGGGAAATAGTGATATTGGAGGTAATATATTATCACAAACAAATCTAATGCTATTTTTTTCATCAATTTTAATTTCTTCAAAATTTTTTGGGTTATAAGAATCGGGTAAATTACTTATAAAATCAATTTTTTGTTCTAATGGAATATTTAAATCAAAATTTTTCACAAAATGATTAGTATTACAATAATATAAATCTAATAAATTATCTTTAATTAATTCAATAATAATTTTCTTTATTTCTTCTATATCTGGATATTGTTCATATAATTCTGGAATAGTATACCCATTATAATTTGGACTATTCAAATAATAATTTACTATTTGTTTTAATAATTGATTTTTCATACTTTTATTATACAAAAATTTGTGCATTCATAATAATCATGAATATTAAATTTACAATGACAAAATAATATTAATTTTGATTAATTATAGCATTTATATCTTGTTCTGTTATAAATATTTCTGCTGATAATTTATTTTTATAACAATTAAAATAATTATTATAATAATTTATAATCCACATAATTTTTTGTCGGATTTTTTCATCGGGATTCTTTTTCAATATCTCAAGTAATTGATATTTAAAACTTATATGTTCCAATGTGTTACTAAATATAAATTGATTTAAAAATACTAAATTATCTTCATCCATTATAAAATAATGTGGCAATAATTCAAAAATTTCCTTCTGAACTATTACTCTGGGATATATTGCAATTTGTTCTTCATCAGTTACAGCTTTAATTAAAGCTTTTCCATATACAATCACATCATTATGAAAAAAGTCACCTTCTACTATTGCACCACGTACCAAATACCCATAGCGTAATATTTCATTTTGAATATTTCCTACTCTGTTAATTAATGCTTCGATTCTTTCTTTTCTTGTTTGAATTTCACCTTCAGTACTAACTGCCAATAAAATATTATCGGAAAAAATTTTTATAAAAATATCTTTATTAGAACTAACTTCTAATAAAGCGTCACCACAAAGCATGTTTAAATAATTTAAAAATTCATTATTCTTATCATTATCAATAAGATTTTTAGACCCTAAAATATCTAAATATGCAATACAATATTTTGAAGTACAAAGTTGAGTTTGGGGATAGCGCATTTTTCCTGTTCTATAAACCACTAAATTATTCCTAACATTCTATAGTTTTAATACCACATTCTTGTAAATATTTATATATTCCATCATAAAATTTTGGGTTTCTTGTTTCGTCTCTTTCATCTCCATAAGGCACAAATATTACCATCCCCTGCCTAGCACGTGTCATTAATACTCTATATGAATTTAAAAGATATTTTTTGTCGTCAATATTATTGATGTGTTTCCATTTATCACCAGAAAACTTCAGATATTCCCAGCATTTGTTATATCTTAAATTTGCATCCCAAGCAACAACAGTCCAATCAAGTTCTAGCCCCTGAACATCAAACTCTGTTGCACAATCTTCAAGCGCACATGAGGAACGGACATCTTCTTTTCTATTTAGAAACCAATTTCTACAATCAATTTCAGATTTAACAAATATCCCTTCTGGTTTAAGACGTATTGAATTGGAATGGGCAAGCAATCCTGTACGCTCAGAACCGCGAGCATTCTGTCTTACCCAAGTTTTAGCTTGTTCAAAATTTCTTGTAACTAAGATTGGGTATTCTTTTGATAACTCCTTATAAATACTTCTTGCCTTATCAGGTTTATTATCTATTAAATTATTAATAAAATCGGATAATTTAGCACTTTTAAAAGAACGTAATGAAACACTTAAGTGTAGTTCATTTTTTGTACAAACTTTTGTATTCGATAAATAATCGATATGGTGTGAACAGTATATTCTCCAATTTGGATATCTTTCTTTCAATGCGTTAAACCATGCTTCTAGTCCAGCTTCACCTGTATTGATTTCCTGTCCCTCACCAATTAAACATATAACTACACACCAATCAGGATGCCTATCCATAACTCCAAGCAAAAATTCTGGTTCTGAATAGTTAAAATTTTTAATTTTACTTTTTTTATTCATAAATTTTGAGGCTTGCTCTTTATTCCAAGCTCTTTGTGCCTCATCGAAAATAACTACCTTTTCAATTGGAGGATTCAAGTCTTCAACATACTCATCTCTAAAATGATGAATATTTTGAATAAATGCACAGACTTGTGGTTCAGCCTTTTTCTTTGATATATGTTCTAACTGGGATTTATTTCGGATCAAAGCTTCCCTTAAAACTTTAACTAAAGGCCCATTGCCTGATAAAAAACAAGCTTGTTCGTCCTTATCATAATTCATTGAATAAGTTGCTATATCCAAACCTGCTAAAGTTTTTCCAGCCCCTGGCACCCCAGTTATTAAACAAATTGATTTTTGTTTATTATTCTTACTATCTTTAATAATTTTTTCAACAGTATTCTTGGTAAGTGTAAGATTAATTGCCTCTGCACCATGTCTAGATATATCATCAACAGAATGATTTGCATATAATGCTTGGGCTGCTTCAACAATGGTTGGTGTTGGTTTATACGAAGAATTCAACCATTCTTGTACATCAAATGTTTTTTTTCTATATTTTATATCAATATTTTTAATTAATTTTTCTAAGTTATCTGCATTTGTTTTAAGACAATTGGAAACTTTATCATTGGCAAATAGTACTTCATTTTGAGCTTCTTTTGCCATTGTTGAAACCAAGATTGGTACAATTGTTTTATTATGACTTCCAGAATGAAAATTCTTTAAATCAAGGGCGTAGTCTACAACCTGGTCTATCGCATAAGATTCATAACTTTTAGCAAATATTTTGAATTCTAATAAGTATATAATTCCATTAAGCAACAAAATATTATCAACTCTTTTACCCATTCTAGGAATTGAAAATTCGAAAAATAAAGTTGCATTAGGAAAATCAACAAGATTTTGTGTTAAAATATGAATTTGCTCAGCCCAAGCACGTTTCTGTTCCAAATCATTAGGAAAACAATGGTTCATTAGTAATTGACCAAGAATTTCATGTTCTGATGTACTTAAAAATTTTGAAACTTTTTCTGAATAATATGCGCGCATAACTTCCTTTTCTTTCTATTATACAATAAAAAGCTACTGCATATTCCCTGTTCTTTATTTTGTAGGGAATATATCTTAAAAACCTTATGCAGCATCGGTTTTTAATTACCAAATTTAACAAAAATCGTCTGATTTTCCCTGATTTTTAATTTAGCAGGGAATTTACAAATGTCAAAATTGCGTTTATAATGTGTATGAAGCGAGCCTCTTGCTCACCGGACTGTTCGCACCTGCATAGTAAACCTTTCCATCTGCAACTGCTTTTATTGGGGTTCCAACAGATACGGCAATATCAATACCATTATGGACATGTGTGCTTCTTTGTTCGCCATATTGTCCAACAATTGGGTCATTACAAGGTTTTATCCATCTTTGCGTTTGCGGTGGATTTTCAGATTTAGGTATTGATTTCTATGGCTATTTTATTTTTTACATAAAAGCATTATAATCTCTTTATGAAATATCAAAAGAATTTAAATGATAACAGGGTTCAATGTACAATTTGTCCGCGTAATTGCATTCTTAAGGAAAACCAGGAAGGTTTCTGCCATATAAGGAAAAATGCCGGCGGGGAGATTGTTCTAACTTCTTACGGCTATAATACAGGGCTTGCAATAGATCCTGTTGAAAAAAAGCCGCTTTACCATTTTTATCCTGGCAGTTCGGTTCTATCCTTCGGGACTTTAGGCTGTAACATGGGATGCCAATTCTGTCAGAATTGGAAGACGACAAAAAACAGGGGCAGTAATAAGTTTTTAAATAAAGCGTCACCTGCTGAAATTGTTGAAACTGCAAAATACTATGCTTGTAAAAGTGTTGCTTTTACTTATAACGATCCTATAGCATTCTTTGAATATGCGGTTGATACTGCAAAATTATGCAGAGAAAACGGGATTAAAACAATTGCAGTAACTTCAGGCTTTATAAATCCGGAGCCCGCAAAGGAATTTTTTAAATACATGGATGCAGCTAATATTGACTTGAAAGGTTTCAGTGAGAATTTCTATAAGAAAAATTGTCTTGCTCATATAAAGCCGGTTCTGGATACTATTAAATATGTAAAAAACGAAACAGACTGTTGGCTTGAGTTAACAACAATGCTGATTGAGGGGGAGAATAATTCTGATGAAGATATTAAGTCTGAATGCAGCTGGATAGCCGAAAATCTTGGAGAACTTGTGCCGCTTCATTTTAGTGCATTTTTCCCGAGTTACAGATTTATGGACAGAGAGGCAACTGCATTTCCCGCTTTGTTAAGGGCGTATGAGATTGCGCAAAATTCTGGTTTAAAATATGTATACACTGGGAACTTAACCAGTCGAAGCACTTCTGCAACATATTGCAAAAATTGTCATAGACCGGTAATTATAAGAAACGGATACGGACTTCTTGAGTATAATCTTGACGGCGAAAATTGCATTTTTTGCGGAACAAAATGTGACGGCAGATTTTGATTAAAAACAAAAACGGGCTTTTGCCCGTTTTAAGCGTAAAGGAGAACTGTGTGAGTTTATTAGGATTTTAGTTTTGGAATAATTTTTTCAATCCATTTTTTTAAATTTTCTTCGTTGTCATCTTCGCTCTTTTCTAAATTTTCAATCCTTTTTGCTCCCAAATCACATACCGCCTCATCAAAGTCTATTGCAGCCTGACAAAAATGCTCATATATGGATTCGCCGATACCGAATACTGCATAATTCAAATCTGTAAGGCATTTGCTTTTTTCAGATTGTAGTTCTTCTAGCAGTTCTAAAGCATTGCCGGGTGCATCGCCGTCGCCCCAGGTGCTTGTAATAAATAGAGCTTTATCGTATCCTTTTAAATCATTTAATGAAACATTGCCCATATCAAGTACATCCGCTTCTATACCGGCATCCTTCAAAGCTTCTGATGCCTGAACTGCTAAAGTTTCTGAATTACCTGTTTCAGTACCATACAAGATTTTTACTGCCATAATACCTCCTAAATTAATTTATAGCGCTCTCTTTTGAAAATTTTGTTAGGCATGCCTAACATATATATTTTATATAATTTTCATCAAAATGTCAATAAGAAACATATTTTAAAAAAATATATTTATGAGTTAATATATATAGGTAAAATAATAAAAGAGAGAAAATATATGAAATCTGTAAAAGAAGTTTCAATTGAATCAAAAATACAGAAGCGTCTGCAAAATAACCCTAACTGTTTAAAGCTGGTGAATTATCTTTTTGCGGATGAGGAGCTGCAGGAATTACAGGATTATGCAAATAATGTTTCGATAAAGCGCTTGGGATTTAATGACCATGGACCTGTTCATATGCGTCAGGTTGCAGGTAATGCTATTAAAATGCTGAATATTTTGCAGGAATCGGGAATTAAGACTTCACTTGAAACTGAGGAGATAGGTACATTTGAAGACAGTATGTGTGCCGTTATCCTTGCAGGTTTAATGCATGATCTCGGCATGTCAATAGGGCGGCAGGGGCATGAAGATATGTCTGCAATGCTTGCCCAGCCTATAATTGACAGAACTCTGCTTCATGTTTTTCCGGATAATCTTCATAAGCGTGTTGTAATAAAATCACTTGCTACAGAAGCTATTATCGGTCACATGTCAACAAAAAAAATTCACTCTATAGAAGCAGGAATTATTCTTATTGCAGACGGGTGCGATATGACAAAAGGCCGCGCTAGAATTCCTCTTGCAATAAATTCTGCCCCGCGTGTCGGTGATATTCACAAATACTCTGCAAATGCTATCAACCGTATCGGAATTTACCATGGAGAAAGAAAACCGATTAAGATTGATATTGAAATGTCCGGAGATGTAGGTTTTTTCCAGATTGAAGAGGTTCTTTTGACAAAGATTGATGTAAGTCCGGCAAAACAATTTGTTGAGCTTTATGCAGGTGTTGAAGGACAGGAACGCAAATGTTATTTATAATATGTGTTATTGAATAAGCACATATGAATTTTTGACTGCTTCTTTTGCAATTTTTTTAATAACTTCGTTGTCCATTCTTATACAACCTAATGAAGCATACGTACCAAGGCTTTTCGGGTTATTATTGCCATGGATAAACTGTCCGTTTCTGCCGTAAATTTTGCCTGTTTCAGGGTTGATATTTTCTATAATGATTACGTTGGGACCATAATCTTTAGGATTTTTTTTGCGTTTCGTTCCGTAAGCTGTTTTATAAGGATAAGCTTCCACATTTGTAATCATTTTTATACCTTTGCGTGTTGGAGTATATTTTTTACCGGTAGCTACAGAGTATACTGTTTTTGCATTACCTTTATCATCATATGTGTATAAAAGATTTGTTTTTGTATCTACGACGATAGCTGCAAGCTTTTTTTCACCTGCTACGGTTATGATAGGACTTGGCGCATTTTTTAAGTGTTGCGGACTGGAGCTTCCTTTAGGTGAAACTTTTTCCTGCTCAACCGAAAGCCCTTTTTCGTCATCGATATTGGATGAATTTTCAGCGCCAAAGACGGTATTTATTTCAGAAGATTTTTTAACATTTTCTGTTGTTTTTACCATATCGGTGTTGAAATTTATATTATTTATTCTAATCATTTACTGCTTATCCGATTATTTAATTTTTTTAAGAGAGGAAAGGAAGTTATTGTTAACTACATCTCCATCGACTTTTGTTAAGAATACCTGTGATTGTTCTTCGCCTACTTCGAGTTTAGGAAGCTGCTCAAGTTCTGCAGCATAATACTGTGCATCGTTGCGGCTGCTTAGAGGTATTCTGTTAGCAAGACTGTTTAATGAGAAACTTCTCAAAGCTCCGGCAAATCCCTTCTTTTCACTGCTGAATTTGGTATAAATTCTAAGCATTGCATCGCTTTTTTCAATATCATATCGTCCAATTATAAAGCTGCTTAGCTGCGGTGATGATGATTTAATCTTAAGAAGTTCTATAACATTATTTTTCATCAGCAATTCACCTGTTATTTTATTGAACTTTCCTTCCGGAATGTTAACTATATCCGAAATAGTTGAAGGGCTTATCATAACAAGCGGGTTTCTAAAGAGCGCAGCAAATTTCATTACGTACTCAACAAGTCCGATTTTTTGAATTTGACCGTCGTTTACAGCAAATTTAATTGCTCCGTTAAGCTTTAAACTGTCATCTGTATATAAATCTATTATTCCGCTTGCTTTTCCGGAAATTTCACGCGGAAGATTTAGCAATGTAGTTGACATCAAATCAGAATTAACATCTTTTGCGCCTAGTTTAATATTATATTTATGTTTTTTCAAATCACAGAATACTTTTACTGAAGATATTCCTTCTGCAATATCAAATCTGTTGGATTTCAACTGTAAAATATTGTTTTTGTCCAATGTAAGGTTAGCAGCAAGGTTACCAAAGTTAATATCTTTATATTTTCCTTCCTTAAGTCTGAAAATACATCTTTCGATAATAAGATTATTTACATCAAAAACAACTGCTTCATCGGCAATTTCGCTGTTTTCATCCTCCATAACTGATTCCGGCACAACGTTCTGCGGCTGTTTTACAGCATCTGTATTCTGCTTGTTAAATGACTGCAAAATTTTATCAATATCGATCTTATCCATGCCAAAATTAACATTTTTGATAACTATCGGATATTTTATTCCGTTTGCAATATCACCTGCAAAGTCAAATTGGGTGCGTTTGTAACGTCCGTCAGCTACAAGGTGAATAGTATCTCTGTCGGTAAACAGTTCCGCGTTTTTGATTGCTATTCTCTGTGACGGAATTCTTATTCCCTCTGCTTTCATATTACCTTTGATAACAGGATAAGGTCCGTTGTTAAGTACGGCAAGATCTCCTGAAAATTTTCCGCCTTTAAACAGTCGCTGTCCGATTAGAACATTTAAAAATTCACTCGGCAGAGGGTCTGGAATATTAAAACCTAAATCCTGAACAAATGGTATAGGTTTTGAGCAGTCTACATTGCCGTTAAGTGTTAAGACTGGCTTGACTTTACTGCCCTTAACGATTTCCTGTGCAATGTAGTAGTTAATATCTTTAATATTTAAAATATTATTTTCAAAATGCAGATCTGCCTGAACCGCTCTATCCCAGTTTGCAGGAGTTAGAGATGCTCCATCTACAAGAATATCACTGCCTTTGGCAAGTTTTGAAGCCCAGTCAACATCAATTTTATTATAAATTGATTTGACAATAATACGAGTTCCTGCTTTTCCAACGATTTCGAGCGGTATACCTACAAGCTTTGAGAGATAATTTTTTGCAAAATCATTTGTTGCAACAGTTGTTATTGTTACCTCAGTATCACAGGATTTTGTGTAATCCTTCATAATCCCGTTTACTGCAATTTTATTTGTCTGCTGTGACCCGTAATAACCTTCAATGTCTTTTAAAGTTATGTCGTTTGACGTCAAAACTACGGTTCCCTTATTAACAGTAACCGGAAGATTGCTGACTGGAATAATCTTCAAAGAACTTTTGTTAAGGTTTACCGTACCGTTCAAATCATTATTTTTCATGTTTATATTGAAGTCAAAGTCCCCGTTCATATCTTTAAAAAACGCGAGCATTTCACTTCCGTTATTAATGATTATGTTTGAATCAACTATATCTATTACGTCTTTAACTTTAAATTTTTTAGAGGAAAGATTTACATTCAGACCTGTTTTTCTTGACGCATCAGCATTTATATGTACATTTGATTTGTTTATATCAAGAACGCAGTCGTTAACAAGAAGGGTTTTATCTTTTATAACAACTCTGTTTTTGTCTGCTATTGCAAAGTGCAGAATTTTGTCACCCTTTTTTATTTTTGTATCAATATTAAAGTGGACAAATTTTTCAACTTTTTGGGTATTGTCAATTTTTAAATTATCAGCGTTAAGCTTTACATAAACATCCGGCTCAAGTTTGTAGAGGATTAAGCTCTTTTTCAAATAGAGGACAGAATCAAAAAAGTCAATTTCCCAGTCATTTTTTTGTTGTTTTTGCTCTTTTTGCCCGGGAGCGAGTGCCATCAACTTATTCACATCTGCAAATATATAGTCCAAGCCAAACCTGTTTAAAATTATTCGTTTTTTAAACAAATCTTTAAAAGAAATTTCTGTATCAAGATTTTCAACGGCAAATATTTCAATGTCATTTTTTGCAAGCTTAATTTTATCTGTTTTAAAAGCAATTACCGGCGAAAAACTTGTTTTAAGAACAGGATTTTTTATTTCCATGTTCAGATCAGTATATTTATTTACATTTCTTTCTACAAAAGAAATAACCCGCGGGTTTGAAACTGCTGCCGGTAGAACTTTCAGATAAAAAACGGACGGAATTGCTGCCAATACAGCTGCCGCACATATAACACCACCTAAAATTTTAATCTTTTTCTTCATATTATCCTCAATATATATTATATCATAACATAATTTTATGTTATGATATATTTATGAAGAAATTTTTATTGGTTTTAAGTATAATTTTGGTTTGCCAGAACATAGTTTCTGCTGAAACCCAAACAGCTTCTGTATCAGAAAATGCTTGTGTGAAAGTTTTTAAGGATGAAGAAAATCTTTTCGGGCTTAAAAGTTGTGATGATGAGGTAATTATTGAGCCTGAATATAAGAAAATGATTGTTCTTGGTGATTCTTCATTTATTGTCCAAAAGAAAAACAAGTTTGGGCTGCTTGATAATCAGGGAAATGTGCTTGTTCCGGTTAAATACACTCATGTCGAAAGAGTTCTTGGAAAATACTTGAAAGTCGGACGCGGAAGCAGATATGCACTTTACGACGCTAAAGGCAAAGAAATTTTGCCGCGGGAATATTCTTCTATTGACCTTTTGTTTGGCGGCATGTTTCTGACTTGTAAAGATTTTAAATACGGAGTTGTCGACATGAATGGGAAGACAATTCTTGAGAACAAATTTGATGATATTTATATGCCGAAACCGAATATGATGCGTATAAATTACAATGGGCAATGGTATGAAATTGAACAGGTTCATGGAGAAACCCTTTCACTTCCGCAGGATGTAAAAGATATTAAGGGTAATGAAAACTTCAAGATTTCTGAACTTATTGCAAAACCAGGCACTGCAACAGGATATTACAGTATAACGTTTACTGATTATCTTTTGAAAGTTTTCTCATCAATTTCTCCGGCTCATGAAAAGACAATTGATGAACTAATGCTATCGCAGGGTGCCGATACTGTTACGATATTTTTCAAGCTTGGCTGGCTTCCTAAATATCCTTTTGTCTATGCAAGAAATTATTATAATACAGTAAGAACACCAAATAACGGTCCGCTTTCAGATGTTAAGTATGAATTGAAGCGTCGGCTTCAATAGAACTTGAAATATTTTCAAAAACTATTTACCTAAGCCCCCCCCCCCTCAGGGATTTTGAAGCTATAATTGAGTTTTTCATAGTTTAAATCCTCCTTTTTCTTATTATAAAGGGTCTAGTTTAAAATTGCAAGTCAAAACATCTAATAACGATGTTTTTATTTTTCGGCGCCTACTGTATAATCCGAGAATATAAAGTTATCTTTCCCTGATAATATATTTTCAAGGCTCTGACGTCCTAAATAAGGTTGAATACCGGGTTCTACTTTATCCTTTGAAATCTGAATGTAATAAGCATCGTATCCAAATCTATTTGGGCTTTTAGGTCCATTTACATCAAAATAGACATAGCCGCATATTCTACTAACAGCTGGTAACATAATTTTGTTTCCATCCTCATCCAAAATGGGTCTGCCAGCTTCATCATGTTTTGCGTAAGTTGTTTCTGCATAACAGTCGGGATAGTTCTTCTGAACAATATACAAGATTGCACCGTTATTCAGTATAATTGCCGGGTACACCTGCGACCATATTACGCCGGTATTTGTTCCGCCTGTGTAAAATCTGGAGTATTTAATATCATAATAATATTGTTTACATTCTTTTTTATTGTTAGGACATAATTTTGCACCGTTAAAGTATTTTATAAAATTCTGAGCTGTTTGGGTACTGCTATTTTCAGGGTTAAATAGCACTGAATTGTCATTAATGTTGCCATCTGATGTTCTGGCGTGATTTATTGTATTATAAATATCAGAATAAGTTTTTCTGACTTTGGTTACAATTTCTTTATCCCTATAATCATTAATAAGCGATGGTAAAGTCATTGCCGCAACAATACCGATAATTCCTAACGTAATCAGAACCTCTGCAAGCGTAAATCCTTTTTTCAATACATCCTCCTTTTTACTGCTTTTTTTATATTTATTATCACATATATTGCTATTTTTGTCAATTGTTGTGCTGATTATTTATATAATTGCACAATTTATGCCTTAAATTTACATATGCCAGCAAATAAAATTGTAAAATGAGGTAAATATGGAAACAAAAGAATTACTTGGCTTAAAAATAAAAGAAGTCAGAAAACAAAGGAAAATAACTCAGGAAAAGCTTGCAGAAATGTTGGATTTGGATGTTGGATATATAAGTAAACTTGAAGTCGGACGAAACTTTCCTACAATAGGAACACTTGAAAAGATAGCATCTGTTCTTGGTGTTGAATTATATGAGCTGTTTCAATTTACTAAAGGTAAGGACAAAGATTTTAAAGATGAGATAATTTCAATATACGATAATTTGAACAAGGAAAAACAATACACTCTTTATCGTGTTGCAAAAGCTATGGAATAAAATTGGGTTTAACAATTTATAGCAAAAATTTTTTTTCTGAGTTTTTATTGTAATCTTAGGAGAAGTAATAATGACTTATAAGGTAAATCGGATAACAAGATTTATAAACTCATTTTCAAAAACAGGCAGGCAAGCGAATAGAAAAATTAAAAATATGTTAAAATACCCAAATTCCGGTATGGTGTATCAAAAACAGTTTAAAGATGGTTCAATTGCCTTATTACAATATCAGTATTTCCCACGCCGCCGTATGTCAGCAGATATATTCTGCCTTATTAAATCAGATGGTTCAAAAGTATCTAAAATAACAACAAATACAATTTCACAAAATAAAACAGGAACACAAAGAGTTTATCGTTCTATTGCAGAGTTTTTGGATATAACAGGCGGTAGAATGAAGCTAATTAATAAATCTGTATTATTCAGAATGCCAGATGGCAAAATTGAGGAAGCTGCGAAACAAGTAAGTATACCTGGAGGACATTTTGAATTAAATGTTTATTCTGCTTTCAACAGAATTTCGGAATTTCCATCTACTTCATTGGGCGGGCGTATTCATCCGGCAGTCGCAACAAAATCTGAATTACCTAATGGTGATGTTATTTACAGAGAATATTATCCTTATAGTTAGTAAAAAATATTTTAAATAGCTTATAGATTGTCTTGACAATAAGTTATGTGTTTCGTATCATAAAGTAACAGGTTGAGGCGACATGGCCAAGTGGTAAGGCAGGAGCCTGCAAAGCTCTTATCCCCCAGTTCGAATCTGGGTGTCGCCTTTTTATATTAGGAGAATGAATTATGGGTAAGATTTTTGGTATATCGGATAATCCGGTTTCAACTATTAGTTCTTCTTTAACTCCGGTAAGTCTTGAAGCTCCAAAGCTTTATGAAAAAGTATTGCCAAAAAACTATAATATAAAAGATAAATTTGTAGCTAAAGAAAAACCACATAATGCAAATCCTATTATAGCAATGCGCAATGGTATTGGAAAGTTGATGTCGCATTTTAGCCATCCAAAACTAAAAATTTGACAATAAAATAATATGATTGGCAATCTCCGTAAGGAGAGAAGGCAGCGCAGGCTGCCAACATACAAACAAGTTTAAAACTAAATAGTTATGGGTGATTGGCAAAGCTCCGCTTTTCGATTAAGTATCGAAAAGGAGGAGGGAAGGTAGCGTAAGCTACCAGCAAGCCGAAAGTCTGAAACAAATCCAAAAAATATGGGCGATTGGCGCAGTTGGTAGCGCATCACATCGACATTGTGGGGGTCACGTGTTCGAGTCACGTATCGCCCAAATAAGAGAGGGATATAAATCCCTCTTTTTTTTACGTGACGAGAACACACAAAGCGTAAGCATTGTCCCTGTTCGAGCGCGAACGAGCTGAGGGCGAAGGCTTGACGGAGAATGAGCAAAAGCTCGGAGCCGTCAACCGAAGACCCGTTAAACGCGAGTGAGTAAGCAGGTCGCGTATTGCCCAAATAAGAGAGGGGCATAATCCCTCTTTTTTACGTTACGAGTATGCCAAAGCTACCTTTGTCCGGGTTAGCACGCGAATGAGCTGAGGACGAAGACCTTTCGGACAAAAGAACAAAACTCTTACATCAGACCTACGAAGATCAGCTAACGCCGGAGAGTAAATAGTCATGTGCTATCCAAAAAAGAGAGGATATGATCCTTCTTTTTTACATTTAAAAATTTATAACCAAAAACATTGTCAATATCATTAATAATGAAATCGTTGTGGTTATAGCAACAAGTATCCAGAAAATTGAATATTTACGCTTCTTTTTGCTTGGTGACATCTGGTATGATTGTGTTTTTACCGGCTTCTTTTTTATTTTTTGCGTGGTAACTTTAGTTTTTGTCCCGACAGTTGAGCGATCTGCGTAAGCTTTCTCCTCTGCATAGCGTTCTGCCAGTGATTTTTGTTTTGGCTTTCCTGTTATTAAAAGCTCTGTGTCATAGTTTAATCTCAGAATTTCAGGTTTTGCCCCTTTATTGTATACAGAAAAACTTATTGCAACTTCAAAGGCTCTTTGAAGGCATTCAAGAGCTGTCAGGTAATCTCTTTTTACCTTTGCTGCATGAACAGACGCGTTGCCGTTTTTCTTTAGAAAATACAAGTCATCAATAAATTCTTTTTCTTGTTCTTCACCTTTAATTTTATCTTTTAAGGTTGCGAGCATTTCGTCAAAAGTTTCTTCTGTTGTCCTCCCGCTTCCAAGTACACTTTTACAAATGTTTTCGCCAAAGCGCCTTGTCTGTGCCATACATTGTTCGAAATACTCATCTCTGTATAATTTTTCGGCATCTGTTATTATTTCAAATAAATCTTTATCTACTTCCTTCAAAAAATCAAAATTTGTTGTCATAATTTTTAATGGTACATTGCCTGCAAGTTCATGTCAATAATAAAAAAGGCGGACTTTTAATTATCCGCCTTCATTATGATTGTATAAATTTCTCTTACACTGAAATTCTGCCAGGAACAACAACTCCGCCTTTAAGGTTTTTCTTGTAAAATTCTACGTGCGGCTGGAGTACGCTGTCAAGAACCTCAGGAAGCTCTTTGCCGGTCATTACAGCTTCAACAATTTCCTGATAAACAGTAGCGAATGCTCTTAACTGAGTCATAGCACCAGCAGCAGCCGGAGTTAAACCCAATTTTGAAGTTTCAACATCTTCTCTGAAGAAGGCTCCTGTAATTTCATAAGATTTTGTTAAAGCGCCAATATAAGCTTCAGCATTCTCTTTGCAAACCCCGTTGTCTACAGGAACTGTAAGCGCAAATACTAATTTGTTTGCAGGATTGAAGTGAGCTTCTGCGCTGTGGTGCATAGCGTCAGGAACTTTTGCAACCTGTTTCAATGTATCTTTTACTGATTCATTCTGCATTTGAGCATGCCAGTATACTGTATTTTCAAACATTGAACCCATATACTGGTGTACAGAAGCTTCTATTCCGTTTAATTTAGCATCAGCCCAGAAAATACCTTCTTTTAAAGCATCATTCAATTCTAAATCTTCCGAAAGTGAAAGTTCAGAAATTTCTTGTGCAGCATTTAATAAAGAAATTAAATCTTCTTTTTTAATGCCTGCCCAGATAAGTGTAAATAATGCGTGGTCGTCAAAAGCTGAAAATCTTCCGCCAACATCATCATGAATAAACAAATCACCTATCCATCCGTCTGCAACAGAAGTTCTTCTAAGTTCGCTTTTCTCAGCATTTGCATCTGTTACTGCAATAAAGTGTTTTGCAGCAGACTTTTTAGCCTCATCTTCTGATTGTCCTTGTGATTGATATGCGTCAATCAACATTTGCTGAACTCTTAAGAAACCATCTTTAGTTTCAAATGTTGAACCTGATTTAGAAGCAATCATAAAATTAGCTTCTGTGATATTGCCAAGTCTGTATAAAAATCTTTCAAGGCTTATTGAATCAACATCGGAGTAAAATTCTACACTATCATGGCATATGTTTAAACCATTAATGCCAAGCATATGTTCAACAGTATGTTTTGAACCGCCGATACCCATAACGCTTAACTTTTTGGCATTAGTTTGTTTTCTGAAATTTTCAACCATTTCATAAAGTTCATCAACTCTTTTTAACTGTTCTTTAGGAAGATTAACCCAGTTAAGAAAATGACCTTTCTGGTTTGCTCTTTTTGATAATTCTTTTACAAACTCAGATGTTTTTGAAGAATATTTAGAGAAATCAACACCTGAAAAGCTTGTTTTTACTGATGGATTTTTAGTTAACATAGTTCTCTCCTTTTTTTGGTAACATGTTAACATTATTTTAATATAAAAATTCCTAATAGGGAATTTTTATTTGCACTTCTTTTTACCCTGCCAGGACAAATCATCACAATGCAAATAGTCAAGATTTTCATTATAGATTACCCAGGCTGTACAGCTTTCACAAATATCGGAGCATTTGCGGGTGTTGCAATCATCTGGAAACAGTAAAGCAGTTTCCTCTTCGGAAGTAATTATATGATTAGGCACGCCAGAGGGAATAATTTTATCGCGAAGCATTTCAAACGAAAATGTATCTTTGCCAAGTGTGTTAGGTTTTTTATATCCATTTACATCAACTAGGATGTCTGCATAAGCGTGTCCCAGGCTGTCTTCTTTACCTTGCATTTCTGTCGTTGTAAAACCATTAACGAGAACGCTCATCCCGTCTGATGTTACAAATCTTTGATGATCTTTGCTGTTAAAAAGAAGAGTTTTCCCGTCTATTCTTTTATAAGTTCCTTCATAAAAACATCCAGCATCATTATGACAGTTTCTTGAAATTTTCATAAATTTTGTTAGATTATCAGCAACAATCTTAGAGCGTTCGGCTTGTGTCATATCTGTATCATACCAGTTATCAGGAGTGCCGTATTCGTTATTTGCAAATGTAAATGCCTGTGAAATCGAAGAATAAAATTTTTTTAATGCTGTAACCGTAGCTTTTTCGTTTTGTTTTTGAATAATAGCAGGAAGAGTCAATGAGGCTACTATACCAATTATACCAAGTGTTATAAGGACTTCTGCAAGTGTGAATGCTTTATAATTATTCTTCATATTTTTGTTACCCGTTATTTATTCCTATTAACTAGTAGTTTACTACTAGTTAATAGGAGTATACTCGCTTAATTTAATTTTGTCAAGCGGTTATAATCACCATATGAAAGATGAACGAAATAAAAAGTTTGCAAAAAATTTAAAGGCTGAACGATATAGAAAAGGTGTTACACAGGCTCAGCTTGCCGAATTAGTTGATGTGAGCGAGAGTACGGTTAGCCTTTTGGAAAGAGGTCTTCAAACGCCGTCAATATTTCTTGTTTATGATATTGCTAATGTTCTTGAAATTGATATAAATGAACTTTTAAAAAATATACAATAGTTTTTGATTTTTGTTGCCCTGAAAATATATTTGTGTAAATATTTTTGTAATTAAGGATTTATTATGAGTATAGAAGAAGATTTAGAAGAAGTTCGGCAGATGTGTGAATACTGTGATAAGTGTTCATTGTGCAAAAGCCGTACCAATATAGTTTTTTCCGGAGGAGTTCCAAATCATAATATGATGTTAATCGGTGAGGCACCGGGTTATTATGAAGACCAGAAAGGCGAGCCGTTCGTTGGCAAAGCCGGTCAGCTTCTGGATAAGATTTTTGCCTCAGTTGGTTTATCCCGTCAAAAAGATGTCTATATTTGTAATACACTTAAATGCCGTCCGCCTGATAACAGGGATCCTTTACCGGAAGAAAAAGAAGCCTGCAGAGCTTATCTTGATGCACAAATTGAAATTTTAAAACCCAAAATTATACTTCTTTGCGGTAAAGTAGCGCTTTCTTCAATGCTTAACACCTCAACCGGCATAACAAGAGTTCGGGGGCAATGGTTTGACGGACCGTTTGGAAGTAAGATGATGCCTATATTCCACCCGTCTTATCTTTTAAGAAATGATTCCCATGAAAAAGGAAGCCCGAAATGGCTTATGTGGCAGGATATTCGGGAAATTAAAAAAGCTTATGATGCTCTTGTGTGCTCTAACGGATGATTATATCCCGTTCCAGTAGTCCTTATCTGTGAGTGCCTTATATGTACAGGCAATCCCGTTATACTGATTTGTAGAAGTTTTTGAACAGTAGCTGTCAGGAGAAAAATTTGTACCTTGTGCACCCATAGGAAGTAGTTTCCCGTTATCCATAAGCTGGAATGTAAATAAGTCTTCGCCCCAGACATTAGGTTTTTTCTGAATTCCGTTTACATCAACCGTTATAAATAGCGGTGTGATATTTTCTATCATTATCAGCATACCGTTTTTTAAAGCAAACTGTCCGTCATCAAAATAGGATGAGCCGGCAAACTTGTTTGACGATTTATTGTATATTTTATAAATCCCCATTAAGTCCATGCTGCTGCCGTCATCCCCGTTGACTGTAGCTCCTTTTCCGCATAATGTACTCTCTTTGGTTGCATGTATTCCTCCCCATTGACAGTCAACCGGATTGTCAAAATATTTTATATATTCCGGTTTAAATTTTCTTGCTTTATAATCCGATGGTAATATCGTGTAACCGTAATCGGCATTCATTCGCTGTAATGCCTGTTGAAGCAATGAATAAGCTGCTTTTAATCCGTTTTGAAGTTCTGCCCTTCGGTTTCTCTCGATTAGTGATGGTAGTGTCATAGCAGCAACGACACCTATTATGCCTAATGTTATAAGAACTTCAGCCAGTGTAAATGCTTTTCTCATAAAATTCTCCTTCCTGCATATCATACAATTTAAAGAACTAAATTCTGTATAATATACTAATGTATTTTGTATAATATGTCAAGATAATATAAAAACACTGTATATTATATTATAACGCAGGCTGTTAATTTAGGTTTAAATAAAAATATGGAGCTTAAAAAACAACTTGGAAAACGTATAAAAGAATTACGTGAGAAGAAAAATTTTTCTCAGGAATATATTGCAGAACAGCTTGATATACATCCTGCAAATTATTGGAGAATTGAAAACGGGGTTTCATATCCAAAGCCTGAAAACCTGGAGAAAATTTGTGAAATATTAAAAGTCCAGGCTCAGGAGTTATTTGCTTTTGAGCATATCCAATCGCTTGACGATATAAAATTTGAGTTGAGGGAAATCATTGAGAATGACGAAGATATGACACGCTTGATATATAAGTTTGTCAAGACATTAAACAGTTAATTGGATACCTTCTTTTTGCTTTTTAGGATATACAAAACCGGTATAATTATAATGCACATCATAGCAAGAACAGTGAAAGCATCAAAAAACGATGCAAGTTTTGCCTGCTGTAAAAGTTCCTTGTAGAGCATTCCGTTTGCTTTTTTAGCAGCCATAACAGACGGATAATGAATTAAAAATTTGCTTTTCAAAGCCATTAATTTATACTGAAACATCGGGTTGTGCGGAGTGAGGTTGCCAACAAGGTAATTCTGATGTACCTGTGAAACCCTTGCAATAAATGTTGCTGAGGCAGATGTTGCAATTGCTGTTACGATATTTTTAAATAAAGCATGAAGCGCAGCCGCATCTGCATTTTTGCTTGCCGGCAGCGTCTGGAACGATAAGGCAGTAATCGGAACAAACGCGGTTGGAACACCTATACACAGCAGTATATTTGGTAAAATTACACTCTCCATTGATGATGCTGTATTCATTTGTGTCAGCATCAAGACTGATACTGCCATAATTAAAAGTCCGATTGTAGCAAGCAGTCTTGCTTCTACAAATCTTGAAATCTCACCTACAACAATAAGTCCGATAAGGCAGATTATTGCTCTTGGAAACATTGTCAGACCGGACATTGAAGGGCTGTACCCCAGAAGGCTCTGTACGAACATAGGGACTAAAAGTAATGTTGAATATAACATTACATTTATAAATGAACTTGCAAGCGTTCCAAACATAAAATTTCTATCTTTAAATACCCTTATATCAATAACCGGATATTTATACTCAAGTTCCCAAACATAGAAGAGTACAAAAGAAAATATACAAATACCTGTTAGCCAGCAGATCCATGTTGTGTCAAACCAGTTCCACTGCTGCCCCTTATCAAGTACAATCTGCATGCACGCCATTGCAACGACAATAGAGCTATAACCTACAATATCGAATTTTTTGTTATACTTTTGTTTTTCCGGCTTATCAGAAGGAACAAAAAGTTTAACCAACAGGAACGACAGCATACACATAGGAATATTCATTATAAATATCCACTGCCAGGAGTAATTATCAGTTAAATACCCTCCTAAAAACGGTCCGGCAAGCGGGGAAAACATTGCCGCAACTCCGAATAGTCCCATTGCCACACCGCGCTGTTCTTCAGGAAAAACTTCCAAAAGAATTGTCTGGCAAAGCGGCAGAATACATCCGCTTCCTATACCCTGAACGACTCTTGCAGCTATCAGAGCCTGGAAGTTTGGAGCTAAAAGGCACAAAAGACAGCCAATACAGAAGATCCATATGCTGTAATACATAAGAAGCTTTTTCCCTATGGTTCTTACTAAATACCCTGTAACCGGAAGCATCAAACCGCCTGAGATAATATAGCAGGTAATGACCGTATTGGCTTCATACTGTGTCGCGCCATAAAAACCTGCGATATGCGGCTGGCTTACGTTTGTTGCAGAAGATGCAGCCAGCGCCAGAAATGACGGCAGCAGCACTGCAAGGGCAACTATATAGGGGTTTGTTTTCTTCTGTATTATTTCTTCCATTTTATCTTACCTGTTGTATCTTATTGTACAGGATGTGCTATTTAACTTTAACTTTCGGAACTACTGACATTCCAGGAACAATGTTATAGTCTGAAATGTCTTCTTTAAATATAATTTTTACAGGAACTCTCTGAACAATTTTTACATAGCTTCCAACCGCATTTTCAGGAGGGAAAAGGCTTGATTTTGCCCCGGTTGCGCGTTGTATGCTCTGAACTTCACCTTTAAAGCGTTTACCCGGATAGGTATCAATTTTTATTGATACCGGCTGGTGTTCTTTCATATTTGTAAGCTGGATTTCTTTAAAGTTTGCGACAACCCATACCTCTTTAGGAACAATTTGCATCAAAGGCTGACCTACCTGCAGGTAATTACCTTTTTCAACGCTTCTTGCAGATACTTTTCCGCTCTGAGGTGCATAAATTTTTGTATATTTCAGGTTTAATTTCGCCTGTTCAACTTCGGCTTCAAGACGCTGAATATTTGCATTCATTGATTCTGTTTTTGCCTGATTTGATGCAAGTGCGTGTTTTGCTGCCTCTGAGCGTTCGTTGGCAGCTTTATTTTCAGCCTGTGATACTTCCAGTTTTGTCTTGCTGTTTTCAAAATCCTGTTTTGAAACAATTCCTGATTTATACATGGCTGTGTAACGTTTGTGGTCTTTTTGTGCAAAATCTAATTTTGATTGGGTTGAAGATATATCTTCAAATGATTGGTTAACATTTGCTTCGCCTTTTTCAACTTCTTTTTCTGTTACATTTAATTCAGCTTTTGCCTGTGCAAGTTTAGCTTCTGTTTCATGAAGTTTAACCTCGTAATCAGTCGGGTCAATTTCTACAAGAAGCTGACCTTCTGTTACATCGTCATTATCGTCAACAAGAAGATTGACAACAGGACCGGACACACGAGGTGCTACTGTTATAAGCCGTCCTTCCACGAAAGCGTCATCTGTTGACTGAAAGAATGTTGAATGTATTGCCGCAAGTATGCCTAAAAGTACCAGCAGCACTGCTGTAACTGCCGGAACTACAACTCTTTTTTTCTTATATTCAGGTCTTTTAGCTTTTGCCCTGGCTTTCCTCTCTTTAATCCTTTGTTTAGCTTTTATTTCAATCTTTTCTTTATCAAGCGGTTTAAAATCATCATTGTCAGGAGTGTTATTATTTTTTTCGTCCATAGTTTATTTCCTTCTATATTTGTATATTCAAATCTTCTTCCAAATTCTCTTTAAATTTCTGTAAAACTTTTAATGTAATTCTCAATTCATCTTCCTGAACTCCTTCAATTGTTTTCTGCCAGAGTTCAAGAGCGGTCGGGATAACTTTTTCAAAGACTGCTCTGCCTTTTTCGGTGATAAATATTTTTTGGATTTTTCGTCCGTTTACATCGGGTTTTTTGGTAACAAGCTCCATTTTTTCAAGTATTTTTATAATTCTTGTTATATTAGGGCGGTCTTTTAATGTAATTGCACCGATTTGCCGCTGATACATCCCGTCATGGTCTATTAATGCGGCAAGAACTGTTAATTGTTCAGGAGTTATTTCAAAATTTTTTGCGCTAAATTTTTGTGTAGCAATAGCTCTTGTCATCTTACCGATGCGTACAAGTTTCATTCCTATTCGGCTTTTTAATAATTCCAGTTGTTCCATGATTATCTTTGTGTTATTATGATAACACAAAGAATGGTTTTGGCAAGAGAGGCTGCTTAAATAATTGCAGTCTGTATGCCGAATTTCTGCTAACAGCCCGCATTTTAAGGAAGGAACATGAAGCATGAAAATTTTTAAAATATTAATTACCCTGATTGTTATATTAGCCGGAGGGCTTGCTGTTAATGCTAAAGATACCCCTGTGATTGCTGATAAAATTGAATATATGAATTTAGACTGGTGGAAGCAGTTTAATGACGAAAACTTAAATAAATATATGTTATTTGCATATGAAAATAATAAGGATTTAAAAATTGCGGCAGCTGAAACAAAACAGGCTCAGCAGGTTGTAAAGTTATCTTTTTCTGACCAGCTTCCTCAGTTAAAAATCAGCGGACAGGTAGGACGTGAGTTTTCCGGAGCTACTACACGATTTGGGGATCTGGTAATCCCGGATTACTCTCAGAGCAGATTTTTTCTGCCGCTGACAATGACTTATGAGCTTGATATTTGGGGCGAAAATTATCTTAAAACCAAAAGTATTAAGCAGAGATTAGAGATGATAAAACAGGATGAAAGAGCTTCTTATATTATGATAACTACGGCTCTTGCTTCTAATTATTATAATCTTATTAAAGCTGATAAGCTTATTGAAAATCAGACAAAACTTGTAGATTTACAGACAGAAATAGTTAAGCTTTATGATACAAAATACAAAGGAGGCTTATGCTCTGTTAATGAAGTTTTGTTTGAAAAACAGCTTCTTACTATGTTTAAGGAGGATTTAAACAATTTAAAAGAGAAGCAGGATGTTCTTGAAAATCAGCTAAAGGTTATTCTTGGCGACCGAAATCTTACCTCAATTGACCGAAGCACATATGACAGTGTCAAGCTGATTGATTTTCCCATGGACATTCAATCTGTGGCTATTCAAAACCGTCCGGATTTAATCAAGAGTGAATTTTATATTAAAAAGCTTGGTCTTGATGTAAAAGTTGCCCGCCAGGATTTTCTTCCTAAATTTCTTGTATTCGGGCAGGTGGGATTTAATGCCTACCAGCTTTCAGATGTATTCGGCCGGCATACTTTTCTTTCAAATCTCGGCGTAATGCCTTCTTTTGATTTATTTGCAGGCGGAAGAAAGATGGCAATGTTCAGGTACAAAAAGTATGAATACCAGAAAGCGTTGCAGATTTACGAAAAAACAATTTTGACTTCGCTTCAGGAGGTTAACGATGCCCTTGTAAGTTCAAAGACTGCAAGAAAAAATCTTGAAGCCAGCAGAGAACGTTTTGAAATTGAACAGAATAAATATGAACTTGCTGATAAAAAATTCAATATAGGAGCTGCTTCAAATCTTGATATGATAAAAGCAAAAGAGGCGCTTATTATTTCTGAAAAATCACATGTTTCAAATACAATAGATACAATTATTTCTGCCATAAATATTTACAAATCTGTAGGCGGAGTTGATTATATGCAGTTTGAAGAAGCTATATAAAAGTTAAATAATTAATATTGTTAAGATATATAAAGCCTTATTGTTAAAATAAGGCAATTTTTTTATAAAAATTTCTTTTATATAAATACGGGGATTAAAAAATTAATGAGGAGTATAAATTATGGCAAATGAAGTTAAAGAAGTTAAAGTACAGAACAAATTATCAGCAGCAGCATATATTTCAGTTCCGGTTGCTCCGGCAACAGAACTTCTGGCAGAACTCCTTAAAAAAGCTGCTTAATAAAGATTGTTAAAAGGGAAAAATAAAGAAATATTAAAAAGCCTCTTTGTTTACAAGAGGCTTTTTACGTATAAATCAATGTCTTCATCGGAAATCATTTCTGTTACAGCAACCAGAATTTTTGTATCATCAAGCTTAAGCCCTCCGATTATATTATGTTGTTTTAGTTTTTCAAGTATTTTTCCGCTGTTTTCAACTTGGATAACAAATTCATTGTAGAAGTTTTTATTTAAGGTTTTTATGCCAATACCAGCAAGTCTTTCTGAAAGCTTATGAGCATTTTTTGCTGACAGGTATCCTGTCTGGCGGAAGCCTTTTTCTCCCATAACACTCAGGTAAACCGCAGCACACAAACCTATCAGCGCCTGATTAGAACAAATGTTGCTGGTAGCTTTTTCTCTTTTAATATGCTGTTCTCTTGTCTGGATTGTGAGCGTGAAAGCCTGATTGCCGTCTTTATCCACTGTACGTCCGGCAAGTCTTCCTGCCATCTGGCGCATATATTTCTCTTTACAGGCGACAATTCCGGCATGAGGTCCGCCAAAGCTCATTGGAATACCTAATCCCTGAATATCTCCGACAACAATATCTGCTCCGTATTCAGATGGCGGTTTCAGAATTGATAAAGATGAAATATCTGTGCACACAATGAGCAGAGTATCATCCGTTTTTTTAATCTCTGTGAGTTCTCCGTAATAATCCGGTGTCTGAACTAATACGCAGGCATAATCTTTTGTGTCTGACGGAAGTTTGTCAAACACTTCAACTTCAATTTCTCCTGCCCACGCATAAGTTTTTATAACCTTTAAATACTCCGGATTAAGATTTTTGGATACAAGAACTTTACCTTTTTTTTGTATTCTTACAGCCATAAGTATTGCTTCTGCGCAGGCTGTTGCACCGTCATAAACCGTTGCATTTGAAATATCCATTCCCGTAAGTCTGCACATCATTGTTTGAAACTCATACATAATCTGTAAAGTTCCCTGTGCAATTTCTGCCTGATAAGGAGTATATGCTGTCAAAAACTCAAACCGGCTGGCAATCTGTGAAACACAGGCTGGAATAAATTTGTTGTAAACGCCTCCGCCAAGAAAGCTGATAACATCAGTTTTGTTATTTTTTGCCAGTGCCTTAATCCTTTTCTGGACTTCCAGTTCGCTTATTGGATTTTCCAGTTCAATTTGTGGCAGCCTTGCATCTTCGGGAATTTGTTTAAACAAATCTGTAACAGACTTAAGCCCTATACTTTCAAGCATTTCAGCTCTTGTATTGTCATCGTGTACTAAAAAATTTTTCATTATTCAACTTCTTCTTTGTAATCTTCGTATTCCATTAAGTCGTTTTGTTCTGTTATATCGCCGGTTGCTTCAGCTTTTATCAGCCAGCCTTTTTCATAGCTGTCTTCGTTTAAAGTTTCCGGAGCATCTGCAAGAGTTTCATTTACTTCTGTAACTTTAAAACTGATTGGCGCATATATTTCAGAAGCGGCTTTTACTGATTCTACTGTTGCAAAGGTTTCACCTTTTTTGAAATCACTTCCGGTTTCAGGAAGCTCAAGATATACAATGTCGCCAAGCTGTTCAACTGCATAATCGGTTAATCCGATTGTGTATGTTCCGTCTTCATTTTTAAGAATATATTCATGAGATTTGGAACAAAGAATTTTTTCAGTGATACTCATTTTTTATTCTCCTATATTTTTATTCTGTTTTTCTTACTGATAAATGGTTTTTTAACCACTTCGGCATCGTGTAGCTTTTCTCTTATCATAACTTGAACAGTAGAACCTGTGCAAATATTTTTATCATTTTTTACATAAGCAAGTGCTATATTTGCATTAAGCATAGGCGAAATGCCGCCGCTGGTTATAACTCCGATTTTTTCCCCGTCTTTATAAACTTCATATTCATGTCGTGCAATACCTTTATCCAGCATTTTTAAGCCTATTAGTTTTTTGTTTCCGCCGTTTTGCAGCTGTTCCATTATAATATCTTTCCCGTTGTAATTTTCTTTTTTATCTTTAGGAATTGACCAGCTTAAGCCGGCTTCAACAGGGGTTGTGTTCTCGTCCAAATCATTCCCGTAAAGGTGAAGCGCCGCCTCAAGTCTTAGAGTGTCGCGGGCTCCCAGCCCGATTGGTTTTATTCCATATACAGAACCGTATTCAAGTATTTTATCCCATAACTCCTCTGAATATTCGTTTTCTACAAGAAGTTCATACCCGTCTTCTCCTGTATAGCCTGTACGTGAAATTAAAAGTTTAATTCCGCATATTTTAGCAGGCTTAATTGTGAATGATTCCTGTATTGTGTCAAGCCCCATTGCTCTTAAAAGTTCATCAGCCTTTGGTCCTTGAACTGCGAGCAGCGAAAAATTATGTGACTGGTTGTCTATTTTTACATCAAGACCTTTCTTGTTTCTAACCATCCAGTTCAAATCTTCATCAATTCTTGCAGCGTTACAGATTACAAGATAAAGATTTATTCCTAATTTATAGATAATTAAATCGTCAATCAGCCCGCCTTTTTCATTAGGAAGCTGGCAGTAAACTGCTTTTTCATATGCAAGTTTTGATATATCCTGAGGTACAACTTTCTGTAAAAATGCTAAAGAATCCTTACCTGATACAAAGACTTCTCCCATATGTGACACGTCAAACAACCCGACATTTTCCCTAACTGTTTTGTGTTCTTCAATAATTGAAGTGTATTGCACCGGCATATGCCAGCCTGCAAAATCAACCATCCGCGCACCCAGTTGAACATGTTTATCATGTAAGAATGTTTCCTTAGTCATAATTGCCCCCTTATTTCAATTATTATTGTCCTTATTAGTTTTAGAAATGTCAAGTTGAATATTTATAAAAAATGGTATATACTAAAAAAGACAGACGCCTGTCAAGCCTCTTTGGTAAATATAGAGCTTTCCGAAACGAAAGCCTGAACGGAGCGTAAGCAGTGCGAGAGCGTGTCCAAAAAAAATTTCAAGAATGTTTGGGTTAAATTTTGGCGGTAATTAACGAAAATCTTATTTTAGAAACTATTAATATGATTAAATTATACAATCTTGACATCAGGACTGTAACAATGGCAATCAGTCTGAGAGATTGTATGGATAGTGATGTAGATGTTGTGTGCGATAATATTTATAACAAGATTAAACGCTATGCGAAAAATCTTGTTGAATATGCAAATGATTTGGAAAACGAGTATTCAATTCCGATTATTAATAAAAGGATTTCTGTTACCCCTATATCTATAGTGGGTGAATCCTGCAAAAATCCTGATTATGTTAAAATCGCACAAACTCTGGATAAAGCTGCAAGAGAAGTCGGAGTAAATTTTATCGGCGGCTTCTCAGCACTGGTTGAAAAAGGCTGCACAAAAGGCGACAATCTCTTAATTGAAAGTATTCCGGAAGCACTTGCCTGTACTGAAAGGCTTTGTTCTTCAATAAACCTTGCATCATCAAAAGCCGGCATTAATATGGATGCGGTTTTGAAAATGGCAGATACAATAAAAAAAGCAGCAGAATTTACCAAAGATAAAGACGGACTTGGTGCGGCAAAGCTTGTTTGTTTCTGTAATTCTGCAAGCGATAATCCATTTATGGCAGGAGCTTTCTGTGGAGTTGGCGAACCGGAATGTGCCCTCAATGTCGGGGTTTCCGGACCTGGCGTGGTGAGAGCAGCAATCGAGGCGCTTCCTAAAGATGCTGATTTAAGTCAGCTTGCTAACAAGATTAAACAGATTGCATATAAGATTACTTCAACCGGTGAACTTGTCGGCAGAAAACTTGCAAAAAGGCTGGATATTCCATTTGGTATAATTGACCTGTCACTAGCTCCTACACCTGCGGAAGGAGATAGTGTTGCCGGAATTTTCCAGGCAATGGGGCTTGAACATGCAGGGGCGCATGGTACAACAGCTGCGCTTGCTATGCTAAATGACGCAGTAAAAAAAGGCGGAATTATGGCAAGTTCTCATGTAGGAGGGCTTTCCGGAGCATTCATTCCTGTTTCCGAAGATGCCGGTATGATAGAAGCGGCTGCAAATGGTTATTTAACATTTGATAAGCTTGAGGCTATGACATGCGTATGCTCTGTCGGGCTGGATATGATTGCAATCCCGGGAGATACGCCAAATAGTACAATTGCCGGAATAATTGCAGATGAAATGGCGATAGGTATGATTAATAAAAAAACTACTGCTGTTAGAATTATTCCTGCTATTGGCAAAGGAGTAGGCGATAAGGTTGTTTTCGGCGGGCTTCTTGGCGAAGCTCCGGTTATGTCTGTTAATAACCTGTCATCAGCCGGTTTTGTATGCAGAGGCGGCAGAATTCCTGCACCAATACACAGTTTAAATAACTAGCAGGTGGTTTTTATGGGAAAGTCATTAAATGATTTGGGGCATGAATTGAAAAAGCTGATTGTTGATGCCAATACCGGGACATCACAGAATTTTCAACCTGAAAAATATAACAATTTGAAACTATCAATGGATGTTGTAAAAGAGCCAACTCCTCATGTTAAGATAAGTATTGGTATTTCAGAGGCAACATACAATATTAATACACAGGAAAAAATGGATGGGTCTTTGGGGCAAAATGAAAGGTATATTGACCGCTGGTTTAATAAACCTAATGTAGTCGGCAGCTTAAAAGAATGCTGGAAAAGGCGCATTGATAATCGCGGCAAAATCACAGAGGTTCAGGAGTAATTATTTACCGCCTTTTTTAATTGCTTTTGAACGCAGATTTCTGTGGTAAGTTATGGCAAACCTGTGCGCTTCATCGCGGATTCTCTGGAACAAAAACAGTGCTCCTGAATCTCTTGGCAGAATTACAGGTTCTGATTTATGAGGAAGGAATACCTCTTCATTACGTTTTGCCAAGCTTACAACGTCAATATCTTTCACCCCTAATCCTTCAATAATTTCCATAACACTTGATAATTGACCTTTTCCTCCGTCAATTATCATTAAATCCGGCTTTTCCCATTTTTTTTCACCCAGATGCGACATCCTGCGTGTGAGAACTTCCTTCATTGACTGAAAATCATCAGGCTTACCTTCTGTGGTGCGGACTTTGAATTTTCGATATTCTGACTTTTTAGGAAGTCCGTTTATAAATACAACCATAGATGCTACTGTGTTTGTACCCTGTATGTGTGAAATATCATAGCATTCCATTCTGTGCGGGAAGTTTCTTAGGTGAAGTTTTTCTGCAAGATAAGCACCGATTTCATTGAAATCTTCGTTGATTTTAACCATCTTTTTAATTTTGGCATTATCGAGAACAACACGCGCATTTTTGTCTGCAAGCATCTGAAGCTCTTTGCCCTGCGCGGATTTTCCATAGCTTATTTTAATCTTTTTCCCGGATATTATATTAAGCCATTCCTCATAAAGTGCTTTCTCCCCTATATTTTCAAGCTCGTTAGAAACAATCTTATCAGGGAATTCCAGAGAGAGTGTGTTGTAGTATTCCTTAAAGAATGTTGCAAAGAATTCTGTCTTATCTTCTTCTTCAACTTCATATATGAAGTCTTTTTTGTCAATAAGCCTTCCCTCGCGTATCATGAGTATTACAATTGCAAAAATACCGTCCTCTGACAGAAGCGAAATAATATCCTCATTGAGTTTTGTATTTTCATATACAACCTTCTGCTTTTCAAGAGTTTTTTTCAGGTCCAGATAGCTGTCGCGCAGACGTGCAGCTTTCTCAAACTGTTCTGAGGAAGCATATTTTTCCATTTGTTCTTTCAGCTGCGCCATTAGCTCGGACTGCTTGCCTGCAAGAAATAGTTCTGCCTGATGTACAAGATTTTTGTACTCTTCACTTGTAACCATATTCTGGCAAGGTGCCATGCAGCGTCCTATCTGATAGTATAGGCAAGGACGGTCTTTGAATTTTGGTGATTTGCATTGTTTCAGCGGGAAGATTTTTTTTAAGAAATCCAGAGTTGAATACATAGCCCGAACATCTGTATAAGGTCCGTAGTACCGTCCTTTTTCAGGGTTCATATTTTTTTTGCGCACAACTGTTATACGCGGGAAGTCTTCATCTGTAATAAGAAAATACGGATATTTTTTGTCATCTTTCAGCAGAACATTGTATCGCGGTTTATGCTTTTTTATAAGATGGCTTTCGAGAATAAGCGCTTCAACTTCAGTATTTGTTATAATATACTCCATGCGCTCGATTTGTGAAACAAGCACCTGCACTTTAACGCTGTCATGGTGTTTTTTGTTAAAATAACTCATTACCCTGCGTTTTAAAATTTTTGCTTTTCCGACATATATTATCTCGTTATCTTTGTTGTAGTAAATATAACAGCCGGGAAGCGATGGTAAAAGTTTTAATGTTTGTTTCAAATTCTCATTCATATATTTTAATTATAGCATGTCTGAAAAAATTCCGCGATAAGGAACGTGAGCGGAATTTAGAGTGGTGTATTAGACAGCGAAGCTGCGCACGACGCACGAAGGCGGAGCGTAAGCAGCGGAGGTCTGCTTTTGACCATGCTTTGTCAGAATTGGTTGATAAATATATAAAAATAGATTATAATAAAGAAGCAGAGGAAAAACATGTTAGAAAAGCTATAACGATAGCGAGAAGCCAGAACTGCAGAACAATTTAAAGAAAATATATTTATTTTCTCGGTCACGCTCTCGCCCTGCTACCGCTATCGCCTCGAAAACAAATATGTTTTCTTAATAAAGTAAAGTAATAAAAGCAGTGAAATAACTAACAAAGGAGAATGAATTATGGAAAACCCCCTAAGTTTTAAAGCTATTACTGCATTTTGCATTTTATAATTCTCCTTCCTTTTTAAAATTTATCACTTATTTGAAATTATTTCAATAAGTTGTTATAATAAAATACATTAAGTGCAGATAATGAGGGTATAGAGAAGATGAAAGGTATAATATTAGCCGGCGGAACAGGTTCAAGACTTCATCCCGGAACGATTGCTGTATCCAAACAGCTTTTGCCGGTTTATGATAA
Source organism: Brachyspira sp. CAG:484 (assembly GCA_000431315.1). Classification (GTDB taxonomy): domain Bacteria; phylum Cyanobacteriota; class Vampirovibrionia; order Gastranaerophilales; family Gastranaerophilaceae; genus Scatousia. The sequence goes on along the minus strand of HF989692.1, from coordinate 7,456 downwards.
GCCTATGATTTATCACCCGATTTCAGTATTGATGCTGGCTGGAATAAGGGATATTCTTATTATTTCTACACCTGAAGATTTGTCTGATTTTGAACGGCTTCTTGGTACCGGCGGGCAGTTTGGGGTAAATTTTTCATACAAAATACAGGAGCGTCCTGAAGGACTGGCTCAGGCTTTTATTCTCGGGGAAGATTTTATTAACGGCGATGACGCTGCACTTGTTCTCGGGGACAATATTTTTTATGGTCCCGGGTTTTCCGGCTGCCTCAAAAGGGTTGTAAAAAATACTGCCGAAAGAGGCGGTGCTTCAATTTTTGCATATCAGGTTAAAGATCCGCAAAGATTTGGCGTTGTTGAATTTAATGAAAGTAAAATAGCTGTTTCTATTGAGGAAAAACCGCTTCAGCCAAAGTCTAATTATGCAGTAACAGGACTTTATTTTTATGATAAAAATGTTGTAGAGTATGCAAAATCCCTGAAGCCTTCGGCAAGAGGTGAGCTTGAAATAACAGATTTGAATAATATTTATCTTGCACAGGGAAATCTAAATGTGGAAATTCTTGGACGGGGTTTTGCATGGCTTGATACAGGAACCCCGAAATCGCTGCTTCAGGCATCGCAGTATGTTAATACAATTGAGGAAAATCAGGGTATTAAAATAGCGTGTTTGGAAGAAGTTGCATATAGAATGGGATTTGTTGATAAAAATGCGTTAATTCAACATGTTTCAAAATATAAAAATAATGATTATTACGATTATGTTCTTAAAATTTTAAATAAATAGATAGATTTTTAGTTTTTGCGTTATAATTTTCATATGGACAGAGAAAAATTTATTGATGCAAAACGTATTGTTATAAAGTTTGGAACAAATATTCTCAGAGGTGATGACGGAACTGTATCGCTGCCGAGAATATTTTCGTTTATAGAAGATATTTCACGTCTTGTAAAGTCAGGGAAAGAGGTTATTGTAGTGACCTCAGGTGCAGTGGGGCTTGGAAGAAAGCGATTGAGGCTTGAAGGTACAGAAGGTACTGCCCTTAAACAGGCTTGTGCCGCAATCGGACAGGGCAAGCTTATGTCAATATACGAAAGCGGATTTGATACATACAACCTTGTAGCGGCACAGATACTTTTGACAGAAGATGACTTTGGAATACGTACAAGATATTTGAGCTTGAGAACAACTCTGAATAAACTTCTTGAACTTGGCGCTATTCCTATCATAAACCAGAATGATACAGTTTCTACTATTGAAGTTTCTCCATCGGCTGCACATATGCAGGTTTGTTTTACGGATAACGACAAACTTTCTGCGCTTGTTGCAAGCGAACTTGATGCTGATTTGCTTATAATTCTATCCGATGTTGACGGGCTGTATGATGCAAACCCTAAAGAGAATCCTGATGCAAAAATTATCAGAGAAGTTGATGAAGTTACTGATGAAATTTGTGCGCTGGGCTCTGACGCTTCAGATGGCGGTCGCGGCGGAATGCGGACAAAACTTAAGGCAGCACGTCTTGTAACACGCTTTGGCGGAAAGGTTTTGATTGCTAACGGTAAAATACCTTTTGTTATTAAAAAGATATTTAATGGTGAAGATATAGGAACAATGTTCCTCCCTCAGACAGAAGGCTTGTCGGATAAAAAGCGCTGGATTGGCTATGCTACAAATATTATAGGCAAAGTAGTGGTTAACAACGGCGCAAAAAAAGCTCTTGTTGAAAAAGCAAAAAGTCTGCTGCCGATCGGGGTTGTTGATGTAATTAATACATTCAGCAAAGGTGATGTTGTTTCAATTGTTGATGAAAATGATTGTGAATTTGCGCGCGGAATTGTGAATTACGATTCAGAAGCGTGTAAAAAGGTTATGGGATGTCATTCTGATGACATTATAAAGATATTGAACTTCAAAAACTATGATGCTATTGTAACCCGCGATAATATAACTATTCTTTAAGGAGAGATTATGGATTTTGTAAATATTGCTAAATCTGCAAAAGAAGCTTCGCTGAAAGCTGCGGATTTGTCTGAAGATATAAAAAACAAGGCGCTTTTAAAAATGGCTGATGCTCTGGAAAGGGCTAAGGAGGATATTTTTAATGCTAATAAGGCGGATTTGGCTGAAGCTGAAAAGCTGGTTGATGCCGGTGAAATTACAAAATCTACTTTTAACCGTTTGAAACTTGATGATAACAAGATGCGCGATATGATAAAAGGTATCAGAGATATTGCATCTTTGCCGGATCCTGTGAATAAAAAACTTTTTGTTCGGGAACTTGACGAGGGGTTAACGCTCTATAAAGTATCTTGTCCTATAGGTGTTCTGGGGATAATTTTTGAAGCAAGACCGGATGTTATTGCGCAGATTTCATCTCTTGCAATAAAATCTTCTAATTCGGTAATACTCAAGGGCGGTAAAGAATCAATTAATACAAATAAAAAAATTCTTGAGATTATTAATTCTACTCTCGAAAAAATCGAAGAGTTTCCTAAAAATGTTTTGCAGCAGGTTTTTTCACGTGAAGATGTTGCGGAAATGCTAAAGTGTGATAAATATATTAACCTGATTATACCGCGCGGCGGAAATAAGCTTGTGAAGTTTATAAAAGAAAACACAAAAATTCCTGTTCTGGGGCATGCAGACGGTATCTGCCATATTTTTACAGATGAAAGTGCAGATTTAAAAATGGCAGAAAAGGTAATTACCGATGCAAAAACCCAGTACCCCAGCGCCTGCAACGCGGTAGAAACTCTCTTAATCCATGAGAAATTCCCTTACAAGGATGAACTTCTGGCATCTTTGCAGCTATCCGAGATTAAGCTTATTGAAAATCCTGAGAGCTGGGCTTTTGAATACGGCGATAAAATCCTTGCATTTAAAACCGTAAAAAATCTTGATGAAGCTATTGAACATATAAACACATACGGCTCAGGGCATACAGACTGCATAATTACTGAAAACAAAGAGAATGCTGAAAAATTTATGAATAAGGTCGATTCTGCCGGTGTTTACTGGAATGCGTCAACAAGGTTTGCAGACGGCTTTAGATATGGTTTTGGCGCGGAGGTTGGAATTTCGACAAACAAAACCCACGCAAGAGGACCGGTAGGGCTTGAAGGGCTTACTATTTACAAGTATAAGCTTGTCGGGAACGGGCAGATTGTAAGAGATTACGCTGACGGTACAAGACAGTTTCACCATAAAGATTTGATATAGCACAGGAGAAATGTATGGTAAAAGTTGGAGTTATCGGGCTTGGACTAATCGGCGGTTCTATTTTTAAAGATTTGAAAACGATGGGGTATGATGTTGTTGCTGTTTCAAAATCCCAGAGCGGAGAAAATATTTTTAAAGAATATGGCATGTTGAAGGAATGCGGGATTGTTTTTGTTTGCACTGCAATGAATAAAACGCTTGAGGTTCTTGATGAGCTTGAGAATTATTTAGGTCCTGAAACTATTGTTACAGATGTATGCAGTCTAAAGAGTTTTGTCTGTAAAAAGCCGCGTCCGTACCGTTTTGTGCCGTCACATCCTATGGCAGGTACCGAGCATAAAGGGTTTGAAAATTCTTTTGAGGGGCTTTTTAAGGGTGCAAAATGGGTTATAACGCCTTGTTTTGGCAATAGCATCGAACTTGTTGAGATAATAAAAGAACTTGGTGCTATACCTGTTATAACAACTCCTGAAAAACACGATGAGGCGGCTGCAATGATTTCTCATATGCCAATGCTGCTTGCGCAGGCACTGTTTCTGGCAGCGAGTGAAAACCCTCTTGCGATTGAGATTGCCTCAAGCGGGTTCCGTGATATGACGCGGCTTGCTCTTTCTAATGAGGAGATGGCGTGTGATATGGTGTCTATGAACAGTGAAAATATTGAGAATTCCATTTTGAAATTATATAAGGCTATGGGTGAATTAACCTCGGGCAATTATCCGGAAATTATTGCCGGGATTAAGACCGGTCGTGCAAAAATGTTTTAATTGTCCGAAAAATTTCCGCTATAAGGAACGTGAGCGGGATTTTTGAGTGGTGTATTAGCCAGCGCAGCTGCGCACAGTCTGCTAAGGCGGGGTGTAAGTTCAAAAAATAAAGAGCATTCCTTGGTGGGGGGTGGAATACTCTTAAATATGGAAAATAATATGATGCTTATTTCCATTTAGACATTAATTGAAACTTTTTATGCGTCGGTTTTCAGAATGTTATGCGCTAATCCAACCAGGAAGCCTGCTGCAACACCGGCAGCTACAAATGCTCCGGTATGACGGGTCTTTTTCACTGCGCCTTCATAAGCACTTGCACAACGTCTGAACATATCACCGGCTTTTTCATTCACATTTGTGATTATACTTCTCAACTGTATTTTATCGGCATCTGAAAGTTTTGCTTCTTCAAAAACCTTCTTCATCTTAAATGCTCTGCCGATTTTTGAAACCCCAGCTTCATTCTCAACGTCAATCATTTTTATGAAAGTATCTTGAGCCGGTGTTTTATCAGGAATTTTTCTCAAAGCTGCAATAGATTTTGCCTTTGCCTTCTTTGAGTGTTCTTTTATAAGGTCAATTGCGCCTTTGAACTCATCATCCATTTCATCTGAAGTCAAAGGAAGCATATACTTTGCTGCATAACCGGTAAGTCCGCCTACTGCTGAAGCTTTCATAATTGTTGGAAATGTGTTTTCGTTTGAATGAATAGCATGTGTTTTCATAGTTAATAAACCTTTACTTAACTAATACCTTAAATAATATTGCCATACACTACCTGCTCATTGGAATTTATGTGAATAATTCCAATCGAAGTATGTATGAGTGAATTTGCACTTAAATATTTTAAATAACTTCAGTTCATCCGGATTATGGTTTCGGCTCTAAGTCCGCATAAAGACTTTTTCTCCCTGACCATTTCCCTGTTTGATGCCCCGTTCACCATTACTTAAAACTGAGTAATCAAATCCACATTGCATATTACCACAATATTATTTTTTTGTCAATACCTTGATGAAGTTTAGTAACAACATGATAATTACTGTTGCCAGTATAAATATAAAATAATGCTTTATTGTATTCTCACCCATTAACAAAGATGCCAGTGCTCCGGCTATAATTGCTACTGATGTCAGAATTACAACGGTTTTTTTCTGGGAAAAGCCGGCGTGTAAAAGTTTGTGATGGATGTGTTCTGCATCAGCAACAAAAGGAGATTTGCCCTTTGAAATTCTTCTCAAAGAAGAATATGTTATGTCCATAATAGGGACGGCTAATACTACAAACGGCAGCAGGATTGCAAAAGTAGCAGCTTTCATAATTCCTGTAATTGAGATTGTCGCAAGCAAGAAACCGGAAAACAGCGCGCCGCTGTCACCCATAAAGATTTTTGCAGGGTTAAAGTTGTAGGTTAAAAATGCAAGCATAGAACCTGCAAGGATAAAGCCAACCAGTGCAATAATAGGGTTGGGCGGTGTCATAGCAACCGCTATGACAGCCAATGTTATTGCGTTAACAGTTGTTACCGAACCTGCAAGACCGTCTACACCGTCAATAAAGTTCAAGGCATTGCTTATACCTACTATCCAGAGAATTGTTATCGGATAAGATAAAAGTCCCAAATCACCGATAAATGGTATGGAGTCAATTCTTACACCCAACAGATAAACAAGGGTTGCTATTGAAATCTGGATAAATAATTTGAATTTCGCATCAAGATTATAAATATCATCCACAAGTCCTAATAGAAACATTAACGAACTTCCAAGAAGTATTCCGGACAAAAGGCTTCCGTAAGGATAGTAGCTTAAAAACACCAGACATAAAAATGTCAGCATTGTACTTGTCCAAATTGCCACTCCGCCTATTCTGGAAATCGGCGTTGTATGAATTTTTCTTTCGTTAGGTACATCTACCAGCCCTTCTTTTTTAGAAAAATTTATTACAAGGGGGACAAGAAATACCCCGAATATATAAGCAATTATTGTTCCTATAATATGTGCATGTGTTAATTTTATAATCATCTTTTATTCTCTTTTATTATTGATATAACGGGTATTTTTTACATAATTTCAGAGAGCGTTCTCTTAGATTTTTTAATCCCAATTCATTATCTGATGAATAAATTGCAGATGCAATAATTTTTGCCACCTCAACCATATCATCTTCTTTAAATCCTCTTGTTGTAACGGCAGGCGTACCAAGCCTTATGCCGGAAGTTACAAACGGACTTTGCGGATCGTTAGGAACGGTATTTTTGTTCGCGGTAATACCGACTTTTTCCAGAACATTAGCCATGTCTTTGCCTGTTTTACCTGTCTTTCTTAAATCAAGGGTCATCAAGTGGTTTTCTGTCATACCGCCAACAATATCCATGCCTTCATCCATTAAACCCTGCGCGAGAGCCTGTGCATTTTTAATAATCTGTTTTGCATATTCTTTGAACTCCGGTTTTGAAGCTTCCAGAAGAGCAACAGCTTTTGCCGCTATAATATGTTCCAGCGGACCGCCCTGCATTCCAGGGAAAATTGCCTTATCTATCCCTGCTGCATGTTCTTCTTTGCACATTGTAATTCCTCCACGCGGACCTCTCAAAGATTTATGTGTTGTTGTTGTCACAAAGTCTGCGTAAGGTGCCGGTGACGGGTGAAGTCCGGCTACAACAAGTCCTGCTATGTGTGCTATATCTGCTAAAAGATATGCACCGACTTCGTCTGCGATTTCTCTGAACTTTTTAAAGTCGATTATTTTAGAATAATTGCTTGCCCCGCATATAATAAGTTTAGGCTTATGTTCGTGAGCCATCTTCCTTACATCATCGTAGTCAATATTCCCGTTTTCATCTACACCGTAGCTTTTTACATCAAAATATAAGCCTGAGAAATTAACCGGTGAGCCATGAGAAAGGTGGCCACCGTTTGATAAATCCATACCAAGAACTCTGTCACCCGGTTTGAGGCAGTACATAAATACAGCCATATTTGCCTGAGCTCCGCTGTGCGGCTGAACATTTGCATGATCCATGCCAAAAAGTTCGCATGCTCTTTTCTGTGCAATCTCTTCAATCACATCTACATGTTCACAGCCGTTATAAAATCTTTTGTGAGGCTTTCCTTCTGCATATTTATTTGTTAAAACACTTCCTGCAGCTTCCATTACAGCTTTTGAAGTAATATTTTCGCTGGCAATAAGCTCTATAGTTTCCTGCTGTCTTTTTAATTCCAATTCAATCTGTTCTGCAACAACAGGATCTGTCTTTTTAATATTTTCCAAATTCATAATCACCTCACATTTTCCCTGAAAAAATTATAGAGGAAATAAAATATTATGACAATATATTCATATTTATTAAAAAATATGTTATAATAAAAAAGCAGAGGAAAAACATGTTAGAAAAGCTATAAATGTTTTCACGACCACGCTCCCGCTCTGCTCCCGCAATCGCCTCGAAAACAAATATATTTTCTTA
>HF989691.1 GCA_000431315.1 Brachyspira sp. CAG:484 | reverse complement strand
ACGAGGCTTTACGTTAGCCGAGGTATTGATAACCTTGGGAATAATAGGTGTTGTAGCTGCTATGACATTGCCTGCACTTATTCAAAATCACAAAAAGTCGGAAGCGACTGCCAGATTAAAAAAGTTTGTAAGCTCTATGGAACAGGCTGTTCTTTTTGCCGAAAATGATAATGGAACTAAGGCTTATGAGTGGATCGACCCAAGAGAATATTCTTCTCAGATTGAACAAAATCCACAGCTGGCACATGATTTAACTTATGCATATTGGAATCAGTATTTTGCCCCTTATATAAAAACTTTAAAAGTACAAAAAGGTGTTTATGTTGAAGCACATGAAGGAGAACCTGATAAGACAGAGCGCACTAAAGTTTATTTTTCAGACGGGTCTACAGTATCGCTGCATTATGGTAACTGTGTTGATTTAAATTTTGATATAAACGGTGATAGGCTTCCAAATCAGAAAGGAAAAGATATTTTTCTTTTCTTCATTGCTACAAGCCATTCTCATTCCAAACCAATAGAACATGAACATTATAGAAATAAATCGTTTTCGGCTGCTTATATGCCTCAGTACAATACAAGGGAAAAAGCTTTAGAAGCTTGTAAACAATCCAACGCAGAAGGCTGTACAGCACTTTTACAATATGATAACTGGGAATTTAAAGAGGACTACCCTTATAAGTTATAATCATGCAAATCAGTTCCGCCGGTTTTGATAAGCCCGTATTTATCAGCGATTTTTTCAATATTACGAGCGGTTGTGAATTTTATAATTCCCCTGTGGCGTTTATAAGGATAGTAGACCTCAAGTCCGTCTAAGCCGTAAGAAATAAGTTTTTTTACAAATCTGTCATGGCTAAGAGCCCAGCAGCAGGCAGGGTGGGCAAGAACAGCAAGCCCGCCTGCATTATGTATTGCCTGAATTAAATTTTTTATATTTCTTGTTGAGAAAATTCTTATTATATCAAGTTCAGTTTCACGCTTGGATTTAGCACAGAATTGTTGTAATTCCTTGTTGTTAACATCAATCCCGTATCCTAAAAGGTGCATAAACACATAACCGCACCATACATCAAATTCTACAGCAGGAATTACATAATCAGGCACATTATTCTCAAGGTAACCGTTAAAAGTATTGTGGTCTGAAATTGCAATATATTTATATCCTTTTTCTGATGCCTGCTGTATGAGAGAGTTGAAATTTCCTTTCCCGTCAGAGTATGTTGAGTGAATGTGTAAGTTCACTCTGTTTGTTTTATAGTCCTCCGGTGTAAAATTTTTTATTAATTCTTTGTAGTTCATTATTGTTTTTTTAAATTTATTTGTAATAAAATTATTATAACATTAAAAAAGAAAAATATCTAAGCTTGAATTTCTACAAAGGTTTGAAGGAGTAAATATGTCAAGAGCGAAACTTAATAACAGTATTTTTTCTGTATTATCAGAAGCAGTTAAACTCTATTGCGTGAATTTTCCGCAGTTTGCAAAATATATGCTTTTCCCTGTGTTGGGTCAGGTTGTCGGTCTTGCGTGGATTTTTGGAATGGCAAATCTCTATACTTCTAATCTTCCTTTATTGATAGAAGAGTTTCCGGCATTTAATGATTTTTCAACCATTATACTGTGTGTAATTTTAATTGTAGTTCCAGGAATGATTGTATGGATGAAAGCTTTCTGGGATTATCTTGTTGCGTACGGCGCTTTAAATTCTATGACCGAGAGTGCTCTTAATACAGGAAAGGTTTATGATTTTCCGGCTCACAATTCTCTCATAACCAGGAGAACTTTTAAATATGTCGGGCTGTGGCTTTTATACGGTATTTTCGGCTTGCTGGCAATAAATCCTCTTTTGTGGGTTTTAGGCGGAATATTCTTTATATATTTTATTCTAATATTCCAGATATTTACTTTTGAAACTGATGCGACCATTACCGGATGTTTCAAAAGAAGTTTTGAACTTATAAAAGGTAATTTTGCAAGAACATTTGTTATAATGGCTGTGGTGGGACTTTTTACTCATTTCCTTTTTGTAGAAGGCTTTTCCGTCTTTTTTGATTTTACAAAACTTACAGACGTTCTTGTAGGATTTTTCGAAAACTGGGTAACAACTATACCTCTGGAACCGGTTAATCAATGGCTGATAAATATAAATCCGGGTGCAACACTGCTTACTCCTTTAAATATTTCACAATTTCTAGCCTATCAGGTTGTCGGGTTTATTGTAATCAGCTTTACTCTGCCGCTGAGGAGTATATGCTGGACGCTCTGGTATAAGGTTCTCAGCGAAAATTCAGGAAGCAGACAGGAAAGAAAATCTGCCGGCAAAAATTCAAGAAAGGCTAAAAAATTAGATAAAAATATTATTGACAGGGCAACCCGTAAAGAAGATTAAGGTAAGGAATTTATCATGTTTATTTGTAAGGCTTGTAAATCCTCAGATAAATTTGAACTTATGTTTTCTCCTGATTATAAAGGACCAAGACATTTTGAGCAAAAGTATAATTCCAAAAATGAACTTGAGATTACAGTAGATGGTTATACTTTCATACCGGATTTGCAATTTATGAATGAACATGCAGTATGCCGTTACTGTGGACAGATTTATATGTGGGACTACGATTATAAAGGGTAAGATTATGAGAAAAGGAAGAAAAAATAACGAACTTAGAAGAATTAAATTTACGCCTGATTTTACAAAGAATGCTCTTGGATCAGTATTAGTAGAATTTGGCGATACAAAAGTTATCACCACAGCATCGGTTGAGATAGGAAAGCCGAAATGGATGGAGGCGGATGATAACCGCGGATGGATTACTGCGGAATATTCACTCCTCCCTTCTTCAACAAATGTAAGATGTCAGAGGGAAAGAACTAAAATTTCAGGCAGAACGCAGGAGATTCAAAGATTAATAGGAAGAAGCCTCAGGGCTTGTGTTGATTTGGAAAAGATGCCTGATATAACAATTACAATTGATGCTGATGTAATTCAAGCCGACGGCGGTACAAGAACCGCAAGTATCTGCGGAGGGTTTGTTGCCCTTTCTATTGCAGTTGAACGTCTGATGGAAATTGGTAAATTAAAGAAAAATCCTATTATAGAACCAATTGCAGCGGTTTCTGCCGGTATTGTTGACGGTGAAGTAAGGCTTGATTTGGACTATGAAGAGGATTCTCATGCCCAGGTTGATAGCAATGTTGTTCTTACCAGATCCGGAAAGATTATAGAATTTCAGACAACAGCAGAGGGTAAACCTTATGAATATGAACAAATGCTTGATATTTTTGATATAGCCGAAAGCGGTATTCAGAAAATTATTGAAATGTATAATTTAATTTAGTATAATATCTGTACTTAAAAGAAAGGGGAATGAATTATGAAGAAATTATTATTAGGAACATTGCTTTTTGCTGTAGTATTGGCACCTGCTGCATTTGCAGAACAAACAACTTACACAGAAAAATTTATCCAGAAACATACCCAAAAGATTGTAGATAAAGAAAAACAATTACAGGAAAAACAGAAAGCTAACCAGGAAGCTGCTGCTGCACGCCAGAAAGCAAGACAGGACGCTATCGAAAAACAGAAAAAAGAAGCCGCTGCCCGTCAAAAAGCCCGTGAGGATGCAGCAAAAGCAAGACAGGATAAAATCCAAAAGAAAAAACAGCTCTGGAATGAATTAATTTCAGAATAAAAAGGAGAAAATATGAAAAAAGGTTTAGTTATACTGTTGGCAGCCACAGTTCTTTCTATGGGAACTGTTCAGGCAGCAGAAGCTTCCGGACCGGTTAGCCGCTGGTTGAACAACATAACAGCTAAAGTTTCGCATAATGAGCAAACCGCAGCACAGAAGGCGCAGGCTAGAAAGCAAAAAGCCGCGCAAAAACGGGCAAAGGAAAGACAAAAGCAGCTTGAACGCCAGAGAAAGGCTGCAGCGAAGAAAGCTGAAGCACAAAAAAAAGAAGCCGAGCGGAAAAAACGTGTGGAAGCAAAGAAAAAGCAGTGGAAAGAACTTTTTACAATTGAAAAATAGACATACAGCGGTGCTTTTTTAGCACCGCTTCTTTTACTTGAAACTGAAGCTTCTCTGTGTTAAAATCCGGTAAACAGGAGATTTTATGACGGGAATGAGTACAGAAACAATAACATTAACCGGAGCCCAAATTATCATTGAAACTCTTAAGAAACTTGGTGTCGATACTATTTTTGGTTATCCGGGAGGGATTGTATTAAGTGTTTACGATGAACTATATAAACAAAAGCATATAAAACATTATCTTGTCCGGCATGAACAGGCTGCTGTGCATGCCGCAGAAGGATATGCCAGAGTTAGCGGTAAATGCGGAGTTGTGCTTGTTACTTCAGGTCCCGGTGCTTCAAATACTGTTTCGGGTATTGCTAATGCGTATCTTGACGGGTATCCTCTTGTTGTGCTCACCGGTCAGGTGTTTTCTTCACTTATAGGAAAAGATGCTTTTCAGGAAGTTGATATTATTGATATTACAAAATCCTGCACAAAGGCTAATTATCAGGTAAGAAATGTTAAAGAGCTTGAAAAAACTCTTGTAGAAGCTTTTCATACTGCAATGTCAGGTAAACAGGGACCTGTTGTTATTGATCTTGCTAAAAATATTTTTACAGAAACCTCTGAGTTCATACCTTCTATAAGTTATGAGATAAATAAGCCTCAATTCTCAAAAGCAGATGTAAAAGCCGCATTAAAAGAAATTTGTGCCTCAGAAAGACCTGTTATTGTTGCCGGCGGAGGTGTTGTGCAGTCGGAAGCCTGCCCGGAACTCCGCGAGCTTGTAAAACTTCTCGGCATACCTGTTGTTAATACAATGATGGGGCTTGGAACTTATCCGCAGGATGATGAAAATTATCTTGGTATGGTAGGTATTTTCGGGCAGGTTTCTGCAAATCAGGTTCTGCGTGAAAGCGACTTGATTTTTTCTATAGGTGCCAGATTTAATGACAGAATTACCTGTTGCTTCCAGAATCAGGAACTTGAGAGAAAGTTTATTCAGCTGGATATAAATGAAAAGGAAATTTCCCGTATAATTCCGGCATTTATGCCTCTTGTCGGTGATGCAAAGGCTGTTCTTTGCTCTATGATTGAAGAATTTCATACAGGTGATTATAAAATGCGTTCTAAAAACTGGCTTGTTGAGGCTATGAAGTTAAAAGAAAATAATACTAAACCTAAAAAGTTTTCAAATTTGCTTCATTCCTATGATGTGATACGCCGGATTTATGATTATACAAAAGATATGGATTTAGTGGTTTCAACAGAGGTCGGGCAGCATCAGCTATGGACAGCGCAGAATTATAAATTTAGCAAACCTCGCAGGTTTTTGACATCAGGCGGTTCCGGAACTATGGGGTTTGGCTTGCCGGCGGCTGTCGGGGCAAGCGTTGCCAACGGCAGACAGGCTGTAGTATGTGTTTCAGGTGACGGTTCTTTGCAGATGAATTTTCATGAACTTGCAACATGTATTGATTACAATTTGCCTGTAAAAATATTTATTTTAAACAATGGTTATCTTGGTATGGTAAGACAACTACAGCAGAAATTCTGCTCAGGAAGGTTTTCTGAAACTAAGATTTCCAATCCTGATTTTGTAAAGCTTGCAGAAAGTTACGGCGTTTGCGGTATAAGGGTTCACACAGAGGCTGAAATTCTTCCTGCGCTTGAAAAAGCTTTTGCAATTGATGGTCCTGTGGTGGTGGATTTTATAATTGAACCTATGGAAGTGGTATAATTGGCTCAACATGGATCTGTAATATTATATTGTGTGTGGACGGTATTTATTTCCTGTCTTATTGCATATTTGCTTGATAACAGACAGGATGAAGTGGCAGTAAATCGTTTTAAGCTTGCATATGCAGCTTATAATAACGCTTTGGCTTCGACTGTTAACCAGATGAGTGGAGAAACAGGGTGTTATTACAGTGCAGACAGCTCGATACCTAATGACTTTAGAAACTGTACAGAGTTTTATAAAAGGTTTGCTACAAACTTAAAGGTGACAAAATACTGTAAAAATAAGTCTTTCCAGGGAGGCTGTGTACCTCGCTATGACAAATATTCTTCAGAGAAAAAATGTGCAGGTTTTAGTGAGAGTATGTTTAACTCGGGTAATCCAACCTTTGTAATGGCAGACAAAAGTATTATGAATGTTTTTAATATGCCTTCAAATTCGCCGAAACCTCTTTTTGCAGTGGATGTTAACGGACTTCAAAGACCTAATAAAGGTGGTTATGACCTGTTTAGCTTTGTAGTAATGAGAAAGCAAAATGGCGCATATTACTTTAATCCAAATATAACTTATTGTATTCCGGTGGTTAAGGGTGGAATTGAATACATTAATGATGTGTATAAATAAAGTTGAAAAATTTCAAAAATAGTTTATAATAAAAAA
>HF989690.1:17650-38878 GCA_000431315.1 Brachyspira sp. CAG:484 | reverse complement strand
GTAACAATAACGAAATTAAAAAAGATGTACAGCATATTATCTCAAGCATATTTATATGCAGTCGAGGATAATGGTACTCCGGATTTGTGGGGCTTTGGAAACAGAGATGCTGGTGCAGAAGAAGACGATGATATGGATTATGAGGCATCCAATGCACAGATTTTGAAAAATAAGTTATTCTCTCAGGTTAAAAATATAAAAATATGTGATAAAGGTCTAAAAAAGTCTGAGTGCGGTTTGGCTGACCATTATTATTATGCAAACGGCTCAGTGGCAACAGAACTTGATAGTAAAGTCTCATCTCTTTCCATGATAGATGGAAGCGGTATTATTATACTTGTAAACAGTGGAGATTGCACAGAAGCACGAGGAACGGGGAAATATTTAACTAACATTTGCGGCTGGATATTTATCGATGTCAATGGTAAAAATGCACCAAATACACTGGGGAGAGATCTCTTTGGTTTCTATCTTACTAAAAATGGGATTATTCCGTCTGGTACACAGGATGAAACAACGTATTCCTTTACACATAGTACCGGTCATGGGCGTACGGCCTGGATAATTTTTAATGAAAATATGGATTATCTCCGTTGTCCTGATGATTTGAGCTGGGATGGAAGAAGCAGCTGCAAGTAGCATTACTTGACAAATTTTTTTGTTATCGTTATAGTAACTGTATGAGAAAGAACTTATCTAATTTAAATAGAAATTGGTGGCGCCTGTAGAAAGTACAGGTGTATAACGCATAAAATTTTTTATGAAAGACCTGTACTATAAATTATGTACAGGTTTTTTAGTTTTTTAGAAAGGTTTTTAAAATTTTATGCAAATCAATTTAATAAATACATTATCCAACCCCCTCAAAGCAGCTGCACGTTTTGTTAATTCACAGGAACAGGCTTCAGGTCTTTCTACATCGCGGTTTATTCAGGATACAGGAACATGTCTTGTTCCGAAGGCAACTTTCGCACGCAGCAAGGCTGATTTGGCGGAAAATGCTGTTCTGGAACTTTCTGAGAGTGCTCTTGTTTATTTTGCTCCGGCTCTAATTGGTGAAAAGATTGCAAGAAAAGCGTTTTCTAAAAATCTTAACAAGGCTGAAAAAGAAATGGTTTCAATGAGTGCTAAAAAGCTTATGCAGATGAAAAATCCTGCGGCAAAAAAAGTTCTTCCTGTAAAAGCTGCAATTGCGCTTACTGCAATGCTTATTCCGTTAACAGAATTTACACTTAATTATTTTAAAAACCTTTTTACATTGAAAGTATTTAAAAAAGGCGACTTTAATACAATCGCAGCTCTGGACAAATCTCCGGAAGACAAAGCTAAACAGAAAAAGGTTGAAAAAAGTGCTTATAAAAATATTAAAAGAGCCGGTGCTGTTTTTGTCGGATGTCTGGGGCTCGGTGCTTTGATTGCTAAAAGAGGGCAAAACTCAAAAACTTTGCAGAATATTTCAGAATTTATTCTTGCTCCAGGGTCAAAACTCTTCAGCAAAAATAAAAATGCCGAAAAATTCTTTAACAAATATGCAAGCATAGACTTCGCATCACAAAACGGCAAACTTGTCTTAAGTAAAGGACAACTCACCTCCTGCGTTTTCATAGGAGGTGCCGGCTACTTTGGCGCATCAAAAGACAGAGGAAAACAAAACTTCCTTGAAACACTGTTCCGCTATCCGCTTGTCGGATTTTACATAATCACAGGAAGCGAGCTTTTTGAAAAAGGATTTAAAAAAATGCTTCAAAAGATGGGCAAATGTAAAGAAACTATTGACAAAAATCTTAATACCCCAAATTTTGATAAATTAGAAGAACTTGCAAAAAATCTTGCGAAAAAGAACGGTACAAAAGTTGAAGCAGAGTTTAAAAAGCTTGCTAAGCAGAAGGTTTTAATCTCCGGCGTGCCTTATCTTTTCAGTATCGGAGTTATGGGATTTTTTGTTGCAGGAATTTCAAATCTGTTTACAAAGTTCCGCTACCAACGGGATTCTCAGACCAATAAAGCCGTATAAAAAAGCAGGCAACATGCTGGACAGAATCCACCCTTACCCACTGGCGTGTGGCTTTAAATCTTATTCCATGAGCGGACTTTGCGGGATTTCTATGAGAGAAACCGGATTTTTCATCATTAAATAGCTGAAACTGGCACTTTGCAGCCTTTTTAGCTGTATCAAGAATTTCAGCGGCAAGCTCTTCTTCGCCTTGTTTTTTAGCAAGGTAGTAAGCTGCGATTAAACCTTCTGAACGCGCTCCGTCAGGATAAAAATGATCGCCGTAGTTGTAGTAATATCCCCCTTCATAATCTATATAAGGACTATCATTTTTTTTGTAGCACCTTTCCATCATTGCTCTTGCATCAGTGTAGACAAAGTTCAGCCAGTCAGGTTTTTGAAATTCTTTATCCTCAGCCCACTCTTCTATCGCCTGCATCAGCCAGGCATCGGAAGGAAGTGCTGTAAATAAGTCTTTATAAAACTTCGGGCGTTCATTTACAATCCAGTCAAGTGCAGTTTTTGCCATACTACGCACTTCTTCTACCAGTTCTTTGTCTGCATCATTAGCTTTTCCCTTGTTTTTACCCGATGACTTTTCTGAAGGTTTTAGGAAGTGATTTGCAAACAGTGCCAGCCCCAGAAGTGCTTCACCCGGATAGTAGAATGAGAAAGTTTCTTTTCTTTCCTCATCGGTTAATTTTGTCAAAGGGTTTCCGTCATTATAAGCCGGATGGATATAATATCCAAGGAGTTCTCCTTCCTGTGTCATACGGCTCATAATATGTCTTGCGTAACCTTTTATATATTTATCGTATGATTTGTCACCTGATGCAATTCTGTACTGCATCATCATAATCAATGCAAGTCCTGTTCCTCCGAGTTTGCCTTTGTTATTATAATGAACGTACATTGCTTTTTTCTTATGGTATGTATGTTCGCGTGAGATTGAAACAGTGAAGTCAATTGCACGCTTTGCAGCTTCCAGATATTTTGTATCGCCTGTCTGTGTATAGGCTCTAACCAGTGTTATTGCACCGCCGCAGTGTCTTAAATCATTATAATAAAGATTATCAAGAGGTCTGTTAGGGTGTTCGTGATCTTTATTGTTGTCCTGAGAGCAGTCGTAGTAATACATAAATCTTCCGTCATCAAGCATATTTTCTATCAGCCAGTCTGATGATTTTATAAACTGTTCAAGAAGAGTTTCATAGCTGAAACTGTCATAGAGAATATTTCCGCGGTAGAGCGGCACACATTCATCTTTATAGGTTACGAAGGCTCTGCTTCTGAGTTTAAAAATTTCGTATTCCCCGCATGTTTTAAATATTTTCATGCGCTCGGGAATTTTATCGGAAAGTTGTCTTATAGGTGTCCGGCTTACTGCAAGCCTAAGCGCTGCCTGAAGCCCCATATGGCTGTTGATTGTTGCATCGGTCGGCATGTAATAATATGACATTTTTTCTTTTGTATTTTTCAGTTCAAGTCCGTTAATACCGATTTCAAACCTGTATTTGTCAAATTTTTCCTGCTGGAGCTGTTCTAAAGTTACAGGCTGGCGTTCGATTACGTATTCAATCAGGATGCGGCATTTATTTTCATCAGCAACGTTGAATTTTTCAAAGAATTTATTTTTTCTGAGGACTTCAATATTTCTGTTAATAGTCATCATGAGATTTTTTTTACGGTTGCCGAAGCGTATTGGAGCAAGCCCGCTCTGGAAAAGACTTATATAGGTCATAGAAAGATACTGGTCGTAATCCCAGATGCCTTCAAAATCAAGATCGCTTATATCTATATTTTCACCTGTAACAAGACCATGTCTGATACGTTTGAGGAGTTCATTTATTACACTGAAATCCTGCTTGTAAAAATTTCTTTCTATTCCATTTGCCAGCTTAAAATCCATGGTATCTGTTTCCCCGTATTCCCTGCCGAACGGTTGCTGCGCTTGGAACGCCGGATTGTTCGGGCAAAGTAATGTATTTATAGTATGATTTATATATGGAACTATTTTACATTAATTCTCAAGAATTTCTACATACACATGATTTAGATTTTTTGAAATCATACTTGGAAGGGCGGAGTTTTAAATCAGAAAAACGGCTTGTGGAATTTGCTCTGGGACGGTTTCTTGTTAAAACTGCCGCTGAAAAATTTTACGGAATTAAAGATACAGCTATTGTTATAAATAATTCCAAGCCTGAATTTGAACATGGCGGGCTGCATTTCAGTATAACGCATTCTGCCGGAGTTGTTATGGCGGTATTTGACAAAAACCCTTGCGGAATTGACTTGGAAGTTATGAAGCCGCGGGACTTTAAGTTGCTTTCAGCCCGATATGATAAATGTTTAACTACCGCGGAGGAGTTTTACAGTTTCTGGACGGAGCTTGAGGCTGGAATAAAGCTTCAAATGCCTGTATGTGGCAAGTTTACCCGAAGATTTCAGGACAAATTTATGCTTACGGTTGTATCCCCGGAGGCTATTTCTTCACCGCCATCTTGTACAAATCTTCCCGTTTCTTAATCATTGCAGGATTTTCAAGGTAATCGGTATATCTGCTGCGTACATTTATAAATCCTTGCGGTGCTATTTCGATAATTCTGTCTGCAACAGTGTCTATAAACTGATAGTCCTGCGATGTAAATAATACTGTTCCTGTATAGTCAATAATAGCATTATTCAGGGCGGTAATCGCTTCCAAATCAAGATGGTTTGTCGGTTCGTCCATTATCATAACGTTAGCTTCTTCAATCATCATTTTGGCTAAAATACAGCGGACTTTTTCACCTCCGGAAAGGACATTGACCTTTTTATCGGCATCTTCACCTGAAAATAACATTCTGCCAAGGTAGCCGCGCAGGAAATTTACATGCTGGTCAGGGGAATACTGTGCCAGCCATTGCATAATCGTCAGGTCTGATTCAAAATAAAAGTTATTGTCTTTAGGAAAATATGAGTGGGTTGCAGTAACTCCCCATTCAACACTTCCGGCATCAGGCGGAGTTTTGCCTTCAATTATGTCAAAAAGAGTTGATATTGTAAGAGGATTTTTGGAAATAAATGCAACTTTTTCTCCCTGATTTATTTCAAAGCTCATATTTTTAAATAAAAGTTCTCCCTCAATTGACTTTGTCAAACCTTTTACCTGAACAACATCTTTACCTGGTATTCTCTGGTAATTAAATCTTATACGCGGATACTGGCGTGAGGAAGGTTTTATTTCTTCAAGTGATAATTTGTCCAGCATGTTTTTTCTGGAAGTTGCCTGTTTTGCCTTTGATGCGTTGGCGCTGAACCTTGCAATAAATGCTTTTAACTCTTCCATCTTTTCTTCTGTTTTCTTATTCTGTTCTTCTTTTTGTTTCTGGATTAACTGGCTTGCCTGTGACCAGAATGAGTAGTTTCCTGTATATAGCTGGATATTTTTGTAATCAATATCAGCCATGTGTGTACAAACTTTATCGAGAAATTTTCTGTCGTGTGATACAACTATAACAAGGTTTGGAAAATCAATCAGAAATTCTTCCAGCCATGCAATTGTATTAAGGTCAAGGTGGTTTGTCGGCTCATCCAGAAGCAGAATGTCCGGATTTCCAAAAAGAGCCTGCGCTAGAAGTACACGAACTTTTTCACTTCCTGCTAAGTCTTTCATCTGAGCATAATGAAGTTCATCAGGAATGCCGAGTTCAGATAGAAGGCTGGCTGCCATAGATTCTGCCTGCCATCCGTCCAGTTCGGCAAATTCTTCTTCCAGATGTGCTGCCTTTATGCCGTCCTCATCGTTAAAATCAGGTTTTGCATAAAGTTCATCGCGTTCTTTCATTAAATCATACAGCTTTTTGTGTCCGTATATTACCGTATCAATTACGCGGAATTCATCAAATTCAAAGTGGTTCTGCTTCAGAACTGCAATACGCTGACCTTTTGAAATATGAACTTCTCCTGACGTTGGTTCAATTTCTCCGGATATAACTCTTAAAAGGGTACTTTTTCCCGCACCGTTTGCGC
Organism: Brachyspira sp. CAG:484; assembly: GCA_000431315.1. GTDB lineage: Bacteria > Cyanobacteriota > Vampirovibrionia > Gastranaerophilales > Gastranaerophilaceae > Scatousia. The sequence goes on along the minus strand of HF989690.1, from coordinate 32,871 downwards.
CTATTACGCCGTAGCAGTTGCCCGGTGCAAATTTTATGCTTACATTTTCAAATAAAGTCTGTGATCCAAATCTTACTGTTAATTTACTAGTCGTTATCATTGTTTTTCCCTTATGTTTCGGCTGTGTCTTTTATTATCTTATCATAAAAAAATTTCTGTTTCCTGTTGCTGCTTTCTTTAGAAAAACCGCTTTGATAGTTTACATTTGACATATGATAAAGATTTAGCCTTAATGCTAAGAGCCGCCATTATTCAGCGTAACAGATAATATTAATAAATTTTTTATTATATACCCTTGACAAAATGTTAGGTTTGCCTTACAATAAAAATTGTTAGGCATGGCTAACAGGATGGGTTAAATGAGAGTAGACGCAATTTCGTTAATGCCGGTTCAAAACCGTAATATAATATTTCAAAAACCGCAGAAAGCAGATAGTCTGCCATTTACATCAACCTGTCCGGGCAGAGAAAGTTTAAAAGAACAGATTTCTGATCTGCGTGTTTTTAATCACCATATTTATGAATATGAGAAGGGATTAAGAAACCTTGTTCTAACAACAGAAAAAGCTAAATACAGAGATTTTATCGAAAATAAATTACAAAATCGGAAAATAGATTATGCGATAAATGATATAGGAAATGGAAAAATAAATGTCTTTTTTGGTGAAAAGAGCTGCGTTAATGTCGTTAAAACGTTCAGCCCGCGATTGAATGAATTGTCCGCTGAGCAGGATTTTATTCTTGGTATAATGCTCGGCTATGACAGGGTAAAACAGTGTGACAGATATTTAAAGATTAAAGACAAAGTTGTAAAACTTAGAAATTAAAAAGAACCCTTTTTTGTTTATCATATTATTTATACTTAATTACTACTTGTTTATTGAAAGATAAACAAGTTTTTTATTTTCTTATATTTCTTGTTAAGTATTCATTATAAATCTCTTCAAACTTTTCATAGAGATTATCTATTTTTGATGATATGCAGCCTGTCATACTATAAAGATGAAAAGTATCTTTCGCATTATCACTGCAATATTGCACAGCGTCATCCATTACAGTTACAAGATTTTTTATATCTAATAAGTTTTTTTCAATATCTGATAATTTTTGTCTCATATTTGATTGCTCTAGCATTCTTTTTTCTCACAGTAGCACGTAGCAAAATTTTTGTCAATAGTATACTATAATTAACATTATGATAGCTAAAGGCGGTAAATATACAAAATTAGTAGGCTTGAATATAAAACTTGCCAGAATAAAGGCAGGCTTAAGCCAGGAAGAATTAGCTGAAAAGGCTGATTTGAGCCGTCTTACAATTGGAACTATTGAACGTGGAGAAAAAGCACCAAGTGTAGAAACAATTGGCTCTATCGCCGATGCGCTTGGAATTGAAATTCATAAACTGTTTATTTTTGACTAGCTTTTGTTCGCATGCTGTCCGTTTCTGTAACCTATACCCGCTCTGTAGCCGGAGATTGCATATAATAAAGGAAGTGCAGGTTCTATCCATTTTAAGCCTGACATTACAGCTACTGTTGCTATATCGTCTGTGTGAAGCCCTATATCCAGAGGCTCAGGTCTGCGCTCATCAAATAAATGCCGGTCTTTACCATGATGTTTATGGTGGTGATGTTTTTCAAAACAAGGATTTATAACTTTATTTCCTATGTAATTTGCAATTGCACTTCCGCCTATTACGCCGGTTGCAAGAATCCCTGCAATCATGCCGATTGCACGCTGGCTTTTTGATTTAACCTTGTATTTTTCCATTATCGCAAGCGCTCCGCCCGCACCGATATTACAAAGGAATATGTTTGCAAGGTACTGGTAGGAGCCTTCTTTTATCTTATCAGGAATTTTGGATTTCCAGCGTTTATCGGTTAATCTGTCCCCTGTTATTCCTCCGGCTATTCCGCCTAGTACAGGAATAAGACCAAACACTGAGAGTCGTCCTATTTCTGAAAAAATTTTCTTTGAACTTATATTCTCAGGGTCCGGTATTAGTTTATTCAGAAGTTCTTTCCCGTCAAAATCATTTTTGAATGTTTTAAATAATTGTTTTACCTCTTTGTATTTCAGAACTTTTTCTTTTGCTTTTTCAAGTAGTTTTTTAGTGGCGTCATCCACTTTGTTAAATTCTAAAAATTCGTTTATTAGTTCTTTATTGTGTTTTTTTATTTCTTTTAAAGTTTTAGGTATTTCATCTGCCTCTTTAAAAATTTTGTCTGTAATTTTTGGGGCTGCAAGCGCTGATGCTACTGTAAATGCCATTATTGCCGCTGTTCGTATGGCGGCTTTTTTCTTTTTATGTTCCGGGGCATGATTTACCTGTTTTATTCCGTATACTGCTGCGCCGGTTGTAAGTAGTGCAGGTACTGCACGCTGAAATTTCGCAACTAAAACCGGCTGGTCAAGAAACTTGCCTGCTACTTTTAGAGTATTCATAATATCTTACCTTACCTATTTTCCTGTATAAGTTTTTTTAAATGTTTCTATTTCTTCGGAGCGGCGGGTTTGGTACTCTGTAAATGCTACAATTCTGTCGAGCGCGTTCTCTGAGATTACGTGCTCAATTCTGCATGCGTTTTCTGATGCCTCTTCAGGTGATAAACCGAGTATGCTTTCAAAAAAATGATGCAGTGCTTTGTGCTTGGATATTACGCTTACAGCCTGTTTCTTACCTTCTTCGGTCATTGAAATAACATCATATCTGCCGTAGTTAATCAAATTTTTTGATGCAAGCTTTTTTAAAGCTTCGGTTACTGATGCCCTGCTTACATTCAACGCATGTGATATATCTATAGCGCGGATGCTTTTGTTTTCTTCAATGAAGTTGTAGATTGTTTCAAGGTAATCCTCTAAGCTGGACGATAATTTTTCCTGCACAATTTTCACTCCGTTTTCTACTTGTAAATTAATTGTAAGGTAAGCCTAACATTTTGTCAAGCCATGATTTTTAATGAATGCTGGGTAATTGTTTCCGGTTTAGCTTTAAATGCCTGTATTGCGGCATTCAGACCGGTTCCCAGAGCAAGCACACCGCCGATTATAATTGCACCGGTTTTACTTGCTGCAAACTTTTTTATAGCTCCTTTTATTCCGCCTGATGCTGCAGATTTTGCCCAGTTTTTAGTAAAGAACAATTCCTGAGCATTTTCATAAAATAATTTGTTTATCAGAGCTTCTGCATTGTTAAATCTGCCTCTGATTGCAGTTTTTATTTGTTCAATATTTTTTCTGTAATACTGCGGGTCTTTCATTCCGTCAGCACCAAATTTCCCAAGCGGTGCATCTGTTCCGAAAAGAAGCCTGTTTGTCATATCGCCTTTTGAAGTATGCTGTAACTTTTCTAATGTATCAAGGATAACTTTTTTCTCAGGTTTTCCGTCATCTACCCATGAAATATCTGCATAGATAAGGGCATCGCCTTTTTCAATAGAATCGAGAAGTACTTTTACAGCGCGTGAATGGCTTTCTTCTCCGGCACCCATATGGGCAAGTATTACCGGAACTTTCGGATGGCGTTTTGCAAGTTCATAAACCTGTTCAGGCGAAGAGTATGGGCATCTTACTCCATCGGTATGGAACAGGCATGGAAAATGGTTTTCTTGTGCAACACGCATGTAATCATCATATTTATAATCATCTGCTGCCAGTTTCATATGCAGTGGATGGAATTTTAAGCCGTAGAACGTTCCTTCTCTTATTACACTGCGGATTTGATTGGCATTTGCTGTTTCATTAGGCTGGCATACGGCAAGCGGTTTCAGGATTGGAAATTGTTGTGATATTTTCAACATGTCACGATTGCCGTCAATTTCATTAAGATATTTCAGCTGTATACCTTTTTGTCTTGCTTTTTCTTCAAGAGCCGGAATTTTGTTATTTATGCAGTCTAAGTTTGATACAATAATTTTTTCTACAGTATCTGCTCCTCCGCTTATCGGCTGTGAAAGAATATCCTGAAAGTGGCGGATTTCAAATTTGTCGCAGGTCCCGAAAAGACCATCGGTAAATGTCCCTACGTGGGTATGGGCATCTATTATTTTGCCGTTAAAATTCGGGTTAACCCGGTTGTAAAGTTGTACGTTTGGAACTTTCATGAAAACCTCTTATTAAATATTTACACCATGAGACCTTGGTGGCTTTACACTATTTTTGTTATTTTTTGCTAGTTTCGGGAAACACTACATCCCGGTAATTCATAATTCCAGTTTACTGTTTAGTTTAAAAATTCTTCCAACACCTTATTATATAATTTATATTTTTGTGTGTCTTGTAGTTTACAAAACTTATATATTGAAGATATTTTTTGTGCCGGCATTTGTATATAACTCCTATTTGTTATTTTTTTCTATATCTTCTTTTATTACATTAAATAATGAAAAACAACAGCCCCACATTGACACAACACTTGGTTTAGCTGTTTGTTCGTAGTTACACTTGTTAAATAAAATAGTGCCGTCGTCCCTTGTACTGAAAAATAATTTTCTTTCGGCATCGGTATACTCACCCTGAAGATAAATTCGCTGGTTTTTTATTTCTTCAGGCGAAAAAGCTTCTTCTATTGGGAAGAGTTTGCCTTTAAAATCGTTTAATTCAAATTGGCTGTTTCCGTTTAAGAATTTTTTGAAGTTTTTAATTTCTTCCGGATTTGCCTCAACTTCGTTAATATTTTTCCCTACATATTCCAGCAGGTTTTCGATATTTTTTATCATCTTGTATTTGTCTATAGGGTATTCGACAGTTGTTTCATCGGTAAAACTAAATCCTTTCACCTTGCCATCTGTGCCTCTTACCGGCGTGAAATTGTAGACCCCTCTGGCACTGCGTGTTATACAGCCGTCATATGAGGTAAATAAGTGATCATTATTGTTTTTATCTTTTAAAGCAACTTTTTCCGCATTTGAGAGTGAAAGCAGGTTAAAGTCATACCAGTTGCTGTCTTTCACAAATTTTTTCATTTTTTCTACGGTATTATCTATATCCTTGCCATGTGAGATATAATAGTAAAATTCCGGCTTAAGTTTTTTATCTCTGGCAAGCCATTTAATTGAATTTTCAGTTGGATGACCGGATGGGATATATACCTTTATTCCGTTAGATACAGCTTTATTTATCTGCTGTATTATTGGATAAGTGTATTCAATCCCCTGCCCCAGAGGGTCAAGTGCTTTTATATAGTGGCGGTTGTCATTAGGATATTTTGAAAGAATTTCAAGCATCTTCAAAATTTTGCCCCCTCCCCCCTCGTTGGAAAGTGTTGTATCTTCGGGTTTAAGCTGGATATTTTGTTCGAATATTTTGCTCATCTGGTTAGACAGGTTCTGTAAAGGTACGAATACACCGAGTGGTATTGCTATGTAATCCGGCTGTTTATCTTTTGGAAGATTGTTTATTTTCACCATTGCGTCTTTTAAGCTTTTTAGTTGTTTTATACGTGTATCTTTGGAATTTAGTTCCAAAGGCATTATTGTTAAGTCAAAATCTTTGTCGATTGCTTTTGCAAAATAATACAGGTCATCGGCATGCTGACCGCCGTCGAGCATATAAACATTATTGCCTGTAAATGCCGGCATAGACGGCGCAGTATAAACCTCACGTCTTCTATTTTTTGGTACAGGAGATGTGTGTGTTATATTTGAATAAAATTTTTGCTTGATATTATTTATACTTAATTGCATGATATTTTAATATTATTTTTGTTATAAACCCCGTGATTTTATTTTTTTGCGCTTTATAGGTAATATTCCATTATGTAGTCATCCATAACGAAGCCGGATCCTATATCAGTAATTACCGCATCCGTTATTATAAACCCCCATTTTTTATACGCATTAATTGTATTTGTGTTGTATTTATTTACTGTTAACCGTATGGTACTCATATTTTCTTTTGCAGTGAGCTGTTTTATTTTTTCAAATGCTGCTTTTCCTATGCCTTTGCGGCGATATTCTTCTGACAGATATAGTTTAGACAGAAACATATAGTTTTCTTTGTTTGAAATTCCAAAGTAGCCGATGTTTTCGTTATTTTCATCTGAAATAAAATAGTAATTGTAATGCTCTTCTGCAAGCTGTTTTTCAATAGCATTTACGGATTGAAAATTCTCAAGCATATATTCAATCTGGCTTTCTGTTAAAATTTCAGTCCAGTATTCATGCCAAATTTTTGAGGCAAGTGCAGCCAGTTTTGTTATATCGTTTTCTTGCACTTTTTTAAAGGCTGTCATAGGCTCCTCCATTCACACCTCAGCAGGCATAAATCCTCGCCGGTTTTTAAATTTTTTAAAACATGAACCGTAGTGCATTCTTCTTTGAAATAAACCTCAGACAGAACATCTTCACCGAATTTTATTTCTTTTTTGAATACCATATCCAGAGTTTTTAATTTATGAGCTGTTTTGAAATCAAAACTTAACGGTTCAAACGCCCATATAATATAATTTCCGTTATTAGCATGCTGATTAACATCAATATCGTTATATCTAACTTCAAATTGTTTTTTTATATCAGCTTCTTTGTCAGGAATTTTTATTTTTTCATACTTTAAGTCATCTTCCTGTTTTTCAAATGGCGGCATATGAGGGCTATGTAAAACTTTATCCATAGGTGCTAGTGATTTGTTTGTCATATCAACAAGCGACCAGGTGCTTGCAGCTCTTCCAAGACATCTGTTGTTTTCCCATAATTCAAAGTCACGAAATGCAAAGAGTTTGCTGTAACCTCTGGGACATGTTTTTACCGTTAAATCATAGACACCTGCAGGATAATCTTCAAATTCCATCCTGTATTTCAGCAAAAACCACATAAGATTCTGTTTTGTTATATAGGAATAGCCAAAATTAAGGCTTTCTGCGTTTTCACTGGCAAAATCCTGTAGATAGTTCAAAAGGGCGGAAGGCTTCAACGTAAGGTTGTAATCCATTTCGGAATACTTAACTTCTATATTTTTTACAAACCCTTTTTCAATCATAAACACTACCTTTTATTTTGGTTAATTATACAACAAAAAATAAAAAAAGGCAGACTGTTAAGTCTGCATAAATATCTGTTCATATACCAGTATTATTAATTCCATAGCCTTTTTGACTATTTTATTAACTTATAAATTATATTATAAAATAATAATAACCATTTGTCTAGTATTTTGAAAGTTTTTTTATTGTAAATATCTTAACATTTAGATATATTTTTATTGAAGGAACTTTAAAGGTTCAAGTTTTTCACATATTCTATATCTTCAGAAATCTTGCTTTTTCTGCTGTTTGATTGTTTTAAATAGATGTAATAAGAATTTTTAATGACAGTTTCAAAATCTTCCTGTGCGGTTATTTTATCTGAAAACAGGTGAAAATCATTGCAGCAAACATAATTTTTATTGAAATATGCTGCAATATATTCTATGGATTGTCTGCTGTAAAAATTTATGTGCTGCCCTGTTTCTGCTGCATAATACCACCAGTCATCCGGCTTTGGCAGAGGAGTTGGCAGAAAAGGCTGTGAAAATAAAATATTTGGTGAGATTTTGAACATTTGTTCAAGCTCTTCCATCGGGCTTACCAGATGCTCAAGTACTTCAAATGCTGTCAGAAGTTCGATTTTATCACCAGGTTTATATTCAAAACCTCTTGCAAAAAGGTTTTTGCTGTATTTGTCACACCATACAAAGTCATAACCCTCATCACGCATCAGCCTTGTTAATATTCCCCACCCGCCTGCATAGTCCAGAAATCTGGATTGTGCATTGAAAAAAGCTTCTATTACCGCAGAAGTTACTATTCTGTTATCATAGTTCCTTTTTAAAATCCCTGTATCTTCTGCCGCAATAGTATTTAAATATGCCTCATCAAGCCAGTAGGGTTCTTCTGTTTGAAGATGCCGGCATGTGAGGCATAAGTGATATTTTATATTATATTTCTTTAAAATTTTTGCTTCAAAAACTTCTTTACAGTTATTTGAGCAGATATTGCATTTCATAAAATAATCATAATGTTATTTCAGGATTTTGGCAACATCATCAGAAATAAGTTCTTTTGTCAGGCGATAGCGATTATATAATTCTTCAAGAGGAACTCTGTCAGTAAACTCTTTTTTCCCGCCGTAATTCAGAACTTTCATATCGGAATTACCATAAAATCTTGCAATTTTTTCACCGAATCCTCCGTCAAGGATTCCATCTTCCAGAGTTATAACAACACTATGATTTTGCTTCAAATTCTCAAGAAGCTCTTCATCCAGACCGGTTATATAAACCGGATTTATAAGGGTAGCATCAATGCCGCAGTTCTTTTTCAATTCATCTTTCACTTCTTTTGCAAGACTGTAGAAATTCCCCAAACCGAGAATGGCAGCTTTTTCTCCCTGCTCTGTGACTTTGAATTTATTTAAAACAGAGTAGTCGGTTTTGTCTTCTTTTCCGCTTGAAACGAACTGACCAAACGGTACTCTTATTGCAACAGGGTAACCTGTTTGCCTCAATGACCAATCAAGCATAGCGATATATTCTTCCTTACAAGTCGGTGCAAGGTAAACAATATTAGGAATATTGCTTATTAAAGGAATATCAAATGAACCGAGGTGTGTTGCATCGCCGTTTGAAATTCCGCCCCAATGGACAAGCATTGTAATTGGTGAATTGTTCAAACACAAATCCTGTGACATCTGGTCGTAAGTTCTTTGTACAAATGAACTTAATATTGCAAGTATAGGCTTGGCTCCGCTTTTTGCAAGAGCAGAAGCATAAGCTACGGCATGTTCTTCTGCAATACCTACATCTATATACTGCTTGCCAAGCTTTTCTCTAAACTCATGAGTGAAACCATAAGCCCCGGGCGTAGCAGGTGTAATTGCCACTATAGAGGTGTCACTTTTAGCTTTTTCAAGAATAAAACCTGTTGTTATTGTATTATAATCCTCTGTTGCCTCAGCCGGTGAAGAAGGTTTGTTGTCAAGAGTTCCCGGTAAAATCCAGTGGAAGGCTTCTTTATTTTCTTCTGCAATAGCAAGTCCATGCCCTTTGATTGTGTGCATATGTACAACAACAGGGTGATTTATATCTTTAACCTTTTCAAAAGTTTCAATAAGTTTTTCTATATTGTTTCCTTCATCAATGTAGTAATAATCAAATCCTAAAGATTTGAAGAAATTACAGTCGCTTTTACCATTTGAATCCCTGAGGTCTTTAAGATTTTGGTAAAGACCGCCCTGATTTTCTGCAATTGACATATCGTTGTCATTTACCAGTATTATAATATTGCTTCCAAGAACAGCAGCATTATTTAACCCTTCATAAGCTTCTCCTCCGCTGAGCGAGCCGTCGCCTATAAGAGCAATTATATTTTCTTTTCCGCCTCTGAGATCACGTGCTTTAGCTAATCCCGCAGCCAAACTTACAGAGGTTGAGGTATGTCCGACTTTAAAAATATCATGAGGACTTTCCTCCGGAGCAGTATAGCCTGTATATTTGTGGTACATTTCAGGATTTGTAAATCCTTCTTTCCTTCCGGTAAGTATTTTATGCGGGTAGCACTGATGAGAAACATCAAAAACAATTTTGTCCTGTGGAGAATTGAAAACATAGTGCAGTGCAATTGTTGCCTCAATAATCCCAAGGTTAGGTCCCATGTGCCCGCCTGTGGTGTTAACTTTTTTTATAATAAGTTCCCTCATCTCATCTGCAAGCATATCTAACTCTTTAACAGGAACTTTTTTTAAATCGTCAGGGGTGTTAATTTTGTCTAAAATCATACTTAATTAATCTCCTTTTCTGTTGTTTTCAAGATAACATTTATATTTTACAACCTGAGAGCAGCTATCAGTCAAGCCCTTAAGTTAAATTTAATTAACACCTTTTTTTATGAATGCTTCTCTAAAACTATTAAATGTGAACACATTATTAGCCAAAAAGTAAATATTGTATGAAGAATATCAGAGCAGAAGAGCGGTAAGTTTGTAATAAAAAGAGGGCTGGACTTCAATTCTCTTTTTTATATGGTTGTTGACATCAGGACGGATACTTTAAATTCGGAAAAAGCATCATTGACGAAATCATGAAGCAAATGATATAATAGTTTATCACCGCTCATAATCTTGAAATATAAGTAGCACGCAAAAGGGTACAAAAGTACCTTAATTTTGCAATGAAAACGAAAGGCTGTGATGCCTATGAAAAATTAAGTTTAAATCAATAATTTGTTTTTAATTAAATGAGAAAATTTGCTTCAAGAATAAATAAAACAGCAAATAAAGCAGGCCCAATGGATAGTAAAAGTCCGGTAAAGAAAAGAACTGAATATAGAATATCTAAGAATTTTGGCAGTTTGATGGGAAAATTAAATTTAAAATGAAAATATTTATTAATAACAAAGGTTCTTATTAATATTTCAATTATGGCAAATCCATAAGAAAGTAAAACAACAAACGCCCAGAGAAATATATTAACAAAATGTGGAAATCTATTTGTAATAATCGGATCATCAAGTTCCAGAGGAAAGTCTATTGTAAAGTAAATATAAATAGACCTCCAGAAGAGGACACTAAGTGCTGCGGCCATATTAAGGAAAAGATATTTTCTGATTTGCAAAAATTTCATAACCGGATATTACTACAAATATAAATTGAAAGGAAGGAAAACAAAATGAAAAAATTATACGATGAAATTAAAAAAGTTCTTGATATGTACAATAGTCAGACAAAACGAAAAGAATTCAACGAAGAAATGGTAAGAAAGACCTGGGAATATCAGAGAAAATTCGGGTTTGAAACAAGCCCGCGTCAAGGTCATGAGTTTTGGAATAATGAAGCAGATGCGTTTAAACACGCCTTCGGAAGTGCTGATATGGCTTTAGATATGGGGCAATTAGGGAGTATTATTGGTGGGATTTATCATGAAAAACAAACAAAAAACAATCCTTATGGTGAATGGAACATGGATTCTTGGAATAATAATGAAGGGCGAAAAATTGCGGAAGAAATAAAAAAAGAGTATGGAAAAAATTTCGCCAAGCTCTCAGATAAAGAAAAAGATGCAATTATTGCAGCAAAAGTTATGATGAAAATGTGAAACGGTGAATTGATTAAGCATCCATCAGATAATAGAAAGTTTAAAGGATTTTTTGAAAACTTGATTTACAAACAGAGTGCACTAACAGGCGGAGCGACACCAATAACAGATGTGTTTACTGCTGACCAAATCGGAGATATGACATCGGAAGAATTTATGCAAAATGAACCCGAAATCATGCAACAATTAAAAGACGGTCTGATAAAATCCGAAACCCCTGAATTAGATTACTCCGGCTACCTGAATCCAGTAAGCGGTAACAGCAAAATTTTTTCCAGAGAAGCCATCTCTCAAATGACTGGTGATGAATACTTAGCAAACGAACCGGAAATAATGGCACAGTTACAATCAATCGGAGTTCCAACCGAAAGCGAACTTCACACCGCAAGCCTAAAAGGAGGAACGATTTATGTTAGACCATATACCAGAAGTGATGGAACCGAAGTCAGAGGATATTATAGAGCTGTATAATTTCGAAACGGAGTGATTAATTCACTCCGATTTTTCATTCATGAATTTTATATTAAATATCTCAAGATACAATGAAGTGGCTTAGGGTTTTTGAATTTATTTCACCAAGTTCGATTTATTCGAAATTGTGGGCTTTAGACTGTCCTGCCCACTTGCGTTTAACATCTCTACGGAAAATTCTTTTTCAAAGTGTTAATTGTGCCAAAGAAAAGTCCTTGCTCTCAGCTTGTTTGAGTTTGAACCAGTTTTATTGTTCTTATCCTGCTAATACAAAACAAAAAGATGATTAGGAAAAAACTATACTTTTTTATATGTAGATTAATAGACAATCTTAGAACTTTTTTAATTCAAAATTTCTTTGCTCGAACTCTCTAAAAATATACTACGACTGTGGAAGCAGGCATCAGCAATAAAAAAAGAGAACTTCTAAAAATCGTCTGCTCGAACTTAGAATTAAAGGACAAGAAATTGGTCGTAACCCTTGTCCCGTCTTTTTCTCAAATTTCTTCAATAAATAATAATGGACAGAATGAAAATTCTGTCCATTATGGTGGGCCGCAGTGGACTCGAACCACCGACCTCACCCTTATCAGGGGTGCGCTCTAACCACCTGAGCTAGCAGCCCGCATTCGGCAATTTTTAATGTAGCATGAACATTTTTTAAAATCAAGAACTTTTTTTAATTTATTTTACCGGGTTATTGACATATGTGTTAAACCAAACTAAATTGAGGTTATGTTTGATAGAAATTTAAATAAACTCGCAAGAATTTTAAAAGAGAATAAACTTGTTATTGCTACAGCAGAATCTTGTACAGGCGGGCTTTTAAGTTCAAGACTTACCGATGTTTCTGGAAGTTCTGATTTTGTAAAACTGAATTTTGTAACCTATGCAAATGAAGCAAAAGAAGAGATTCTTAATGTTCCGCATGAAATACTTGAAAGCTACGGTGCTGTTAGTTCACAATGTGCCGAGGCAATGGCAAAAGGTCTTAGGAAACGTACAGGCTGCGATATTGCGCTTTGCACAACCGGAATTGCAGGTCCTACCGGCGGAAGCAGGGAAAAACCTGTCGGACTTATGTATGTTTCTGCCTTTTACAAAGATAAAATGCTATTAAAAGAAATCAGAATGTATCCGAAAACTCCGCGTAAGCTTATGAAATTTCTGTTTACACAAAAAGCTATTGATGCTGCGCTTGAGGTTTTAAAGTAATTATCTTGCGACGATTTGTGCAAGAATTTCAGGGCAGCGGTTTATCAGCAAATCCGCAAAATCACGCGCGTCAATCTGTGTTATTACAATTCCCAGCAGGTCATTAGGAAGTTCTTTCAGCATTTTTATTTTTTCTTCAGGTTCAAGAACATCCATGGCTTTTACAACTTCCGGCTGCTGCTTATATGTGTTAATCATATTTGTGTAAGCATGTGCATCAAATTCCTGATAAAGGTCTTTGTCATGTTTTGTTAAACCAAGTGTCACCTGTTTTTTGGCAATCGGCTGCATAGACAACAGTGCATTTTTGAAGTCGAGCGGATTTAGGTCATCCAGCTGGTCAATCATTGCAATCTGATTTGTATCCTGAACAGGTTTGCCGGTTACATTTTCCAGCATCTGAGCAATATATGCCGGCTGGATGCTTTTCATTTGTTCAAGAATCTTATTTTTCTCAACATCTGTACTGGTTAAAACTTTATTTAACTGTTCTTCCGGCAGGTATTCAATAATTTCTTCCTGTGAAAACATCTGAAATACTGTATTAACTAATTGTTCCGGCGGAACAGATTCAAGCATTTTGAGTAGTTTATCCTGAGTAAAATATTTGAGCCCTTCTGTCAAATCGCTTTCCTCCATTACAGGAAGGAATATTGACATCTGATCAGCGGTCATTTCGCTGAGAATTTCCAGTTTGTTGCTTGGATCAGAGAGTTTAAATATTTTTACCAGTTTTTCAACGTTTGTGAATAATTCTGTAGCAAATTCAACTGCCTGCGAATTACCTGCTTCAGCTTCTGCTTCAACAATTTCTTCGACACTCATAGTACCGTACTGAATCATCCTGCTTTCAGGAATGTTCAGTCTTTGCATTAATGTAATCATGTCAGCATCGATAATAATCATGTGAATTTGCCTCTCTTATTAATAATAACGGTTTATTTTCGTCAAAAATTCAATAATTTAAATATTTGTAACGTTTGTTAATAATTATTTTGTAACATGTCATTTTCTTTTGGGGTTCTGTTGTTATATCATGATATTTAAAATTGAGGAGTTAGGCATGGCACCTGTTAAGGAAAAAAGAAACAATCACGAAACAAACCTTCTGCCCCAGAATATAGAAGCCGAAGAGGCAGTATTAGGCGCAATACTTGTAAATCCGCGGGTTATTACAAAGGTTGTTGAAACCCTGCGGCCGGAAAGTTTTTATAAACCGGCGCACAGATATATTTACGAAGCAATGATTCAGCTTTTTAACCAGAATGAAAAGATTGATATAATTTCTGTTTCTGATGTGCTGAGTTATAACTCCAAACTTGATTCTGTAGGCGGGAGAGCTTTTATCAACGATTTAAGCTATAACGCAATTACAACATCAAATATCGAGTATTATTCAAAAATTATTCAGGAAAAAGCTATAAAAAGAGCATTGATTAACGCAGGTTCAGAAATAGTATCTTTTGGATACGATATGAACCCTATTGATACATCGCTTGATTGTGCTGAAAAGCTTATTTTTGATATAGCTTCCCGCAAGGCAACTACAGAGCTCGTTCATGTTAAAGACCTTGTTTTAAATACTTATGAAAATATTGAATACAGATACAACCATCAGGATGAGCTTTTGGGTACTCCAACGGGATTTTTTGATTTAGATGCCTGCCTGAACGGGTTGCAAAAATCAGACTTGATAATTCTTGCTGCACGTCCTGCGATGGGTAAAACTGCTTTTGCGCTTAATATTGCGCAAAATGTTGCGATAAGAGCCAAGACCCCTGTTGCAATATTTTCTCTTGAAATGTCAAAGCAGCAGCTTGTTCAGCGTATGTTGTGTTCGGAAGCTGAAATAGATTCACAGAGAATGAAAACAGGTAAAATGCAGAGCAAGGATTGGGAAAAGCTTGCTGATGCAATGAATTCTTTTGCACAGGCGCCGATATATATTGACGATACCAGCGGTTGTACAATTACTGATATAAGGGCAAAGTGCAGAAGATTAAAAATGGAAGAGAAAAATCTGGGACTTGTCTTAATTGACTATCTTCAACTTATGGAAGGTAACGGCAGAGAGGATCGTATGCAGCAGATTTCTGCTATATCAAGAGGTCTGAAAATCCTTGCAAAAGAGCTGGATGTGCCTGTTATAGCCCTATCACAGCTTTCGCGTGCGGTTGAGAGCAGAACTGATAAAAGACCGATGCTTTCAGACTTGAGAGAATCAGGTTCAATCGAGCAGGATGCTGATATTGTAATGTTTATTTATCGTGATGAATACTACAGAAAAGCTGACGGCGAAGAAGATGAAGCAATCAAGGCCGCAAACAAGGGAGAATCCGAGATTATTGTTGCAAAACACAGAAACGGCGGACTGGCAACAGTTAAGCTGCTGTTCCAGGGTAATATTACTAAATTCAAAAATCCGCTCAAAACTGATGCGTTTTAGCGTGAATGAGCTGAAACCGGGGGGG
>HF989690.1:0-17629 GCA_000431315.1 Brachyspira sp. CAG:484 | reverse complement strand
GGGGGGGGGGGAGTAAGCCGGCAGGACTACATTTGACCTGTGGTCAGGCATGACAGGTGCAGCGAAAACCCTGCCTGCAGTGTGCCGGAAGTGTGGTGTGGCGGATATTTTGATTTATTTTGTAACCGGCTAAACTTTTCTTGCAAGCGTGTATGTCCGGAAGCCGGCATACAGTTTATTAATTCAAATTCAGCATATCACCTAAAATTCTGTCATATTTGCGCGGATTGAATTTCATAAAACCGCCTGCCGGTGTAAAGGTCATTTCGCCAAAGTAAATTCTGCCATTGATGTTATGAAGGTCAACGCGTACAAACTTGAAATCTGCGGAAAGTTTTCTTGCGATTAATAACATTTCGTCAAAATTTTCAGGCTTTGGAATTTCTTCTCTGTGGAGTTTTTCTCCGTAATTAAAATGGCAGTTTTTCCAGTTTTTGTCAAACATGGTGCATTCAATTCTGTCAGAGCGTTTTCCCGAAGCAAACAGGACAAATTCAGGTTCCCCGTTAAAGCAGAAAAAGAGGTATTCAAAAAGTTCATTGGTGTTTTTCAGATATTCTTCGGTGAAGAGTTTTGGCTTAATATCTTTGTAATGCAGCTCAAAGCGGCTTTTGTAAGCATGATTTGTATGGAGAAATCTGTCAAAACGGCGGGCATCTTTTATCATATCAGGTTTTCCGCCTTCGATTACAAGAAGCTGCATATTGCATCCATGATTAGCTTTGATTACATATTCTTTAGGGAGTGATGAAAAATCAATTTCATCAAAGGAATTATAAGTACCGTAGATTTTTTTCAGATATTTGCTGCCGATTTTTTCTTTCACCCATTCTCTTACAAGAAGCTTGTCTGCGAGTATGGTTTTAATTGGTGTACAGTCATATAGTTTTAGCCATTGAATTTTTTCTGTAAAAAGACGCGGATTTTTTATATTTAGAACTCTGTGCATTTTCCAGAAATATTGTTTTTGAATACCACGTTTAATATCTTGTTGGGTATATTTAAAATACTTTTTGTCAAGATCATCACATAAGACAAAATCATGTCCTAAAATAGTTAATACTTCTTTGTTATACTCTCTTTTACGCTTGAAAACTTCCATATCCATATCCTCTAAATAGTGAAGCAGCCGGATGACCGGCTGCTTCTGTAAAGTTTCGATAAATAACCAGAAATCTAGGCTTCGCCGTCAGTATCGTCTTCTGTGCTAGGTGCTGTAGTTTCTTTTTTAGTTGACATAACCTTTTCTCCTATCTTAATTTCCATATCGACCTGATAAATAATCTAAAACATAATATTTTTTTAAATTATCTACCTTTTAATATTTACATTAGCATATTAAAGATAATAAGTCAATACTAAATATTATCTTTAATATTGTTTTATTTATAACTTATACAATCTAAAATATACTAAACGGAGAAAGTTATGGCAGATTTAAAAGTATTGTTTGGCAAAAGAGTAAAAAAGTTTAGACAAAAGGCTAAATTTTCACAGGAAGAACTTGCTGAAAAAATAGGTATTGCCGTAACAAATATGGGAAAAATAGAACGCGGTGAAAGTTTTGTTACCGCATCAACTCTGGAAAAGCTTGCTGAAGTTTTAAATGTTGATGTTAAAGATTTGTTTGATTTTGAATCGTATAAATCTATTGATGATATGAGAAATGAATTAAATCTGGATTTGCAGAAAGAGTCTAATGTTTATTTGATTTATAAACTATACAAAATGTTTGTAAATGAATAACTTTTTTTATGGTATAATTAGAGCCTTATTGATTGATTAGGGAGAGTAAAATGACATTTGATAAAATAACTGATTATGTGAAAAAACACGCCGAGTTTTTTACAATATTAGGATTGTGCGTGCTTTTTTACTTTATATTTTTCCATAATATCGGCAGTTACGCGCTTATGGATGTTGATGAAACACGATACGTATCTATGGCAAGAGATATGTATAATACTAAGGACTTTATGACTTTGTATTTGAACGGAGAGTATTTCTTTGAAAAACCGCCTTTGTATTTCTGGGTTGAGTGCTTGTCGTTTGCCTTTTTTAATAAGGTTAACGAATTTACGGCACGTTTTCCTGTTGCAATGTGCGGGATGCTGACTTCGTTTCTGGTTTATTTTGCAGGTAGAAAACAGGTTTCAAGAGAATACGGAGTTGTTGCATCCTTGGTGCTTGCAACATGTTTTGAATATGTAATCCTTGCAAAGTTTGCTATTCTTGACATTGTGGTTGCTGCTTGCGTTGGGTTTTCTATTATGTGCGGATTTAAAACATTTTTCTGCGCTGAAGAAAATAAAAAATTTTTCTGGTGGCTTTTCTATATTTTTTCAGGACTTGCTGTTATGGCAAAAGGGCTGCCGGGTTTTGTCGCTCCTTTCGGAACCATGTTTATTGCATGTCTTTTGACAAAAAAGGTAAAAGAGGGTTTTAAGCCGCAATATTTCGGCATTGGTATTATTTTATTTCTGTTATTTGTACTGCCTTGGCATATGATTATGCTTAAGATGCACGATCCGATGTTTTATGAAGAATATATTATTAAGCATCACCTTGAAAGATTTTTAAATTCTAATGAAATTGACAGAGCACAGCCGTTCTGGTTCTATATTGTTACATTATGCTGGGGGCTGATACCTTGGATTTTCTCGGCTATTGCTGTTATTATTGCAAAATTAAGAGAGTTTAATTTTAAAAAACTGAAAGATATAAAAGTTAATATTGACTTTGACCGCTTTACAAATCCACAGAAATTTTTGTTTTTAAACTGGGTGGCATTTTTATTTATCATGCTTTTCTTTTCCTCATCAAAGACAAAGCTGATAACTTATATTCTGCCGGCATATGTATTTGCTGCACCGATAATAGGCTTTATATGGTACAACTACATTAAAACAGGAGAGCGTAAAACTGCAATAAATCTTTCGGTATACATCTGGGGCGGTTTTTGTATTCTTGCCGGTATTACTGCAATGTTTGCGCAGTATTATCTTCCGGCTCAGCTTTATGCAGATATTCTGCCGGCAAAATGGCTATGTATTTCTATTGTTCTATTTTCAGGAATTTCCAGCATATTATGCGCGATTAAGGACAAAAGGCGCGGGGTATTTTTTACATATGTAATCTTTACTCTACTTGTGTCTGCTTTTTGCACAAAATTATTCTTTGAGATTGATTACAAATTCGGACAGGACGATTTGATGAAGTTTGCAAAATATGCAAGAAGCAAGAGGACAGAACTGGTTTCCTTCGGTGATACAAGAAGATACTCGCTGCTGTACTACTCAGGCTATCATATTGATTACATTGAACAGACAACTACTGATAATCTTGAGGAAGAACTTGAGAAAAAGGATTCTTATATTTCTATAAGAAAAAAATATCTTGACCAATATGCAAAAAATCTGGATTATGATGTTGTAATCGAAGGACGCAAGTACGTTTTAATCAAGAGTAAATAATGCTTAAGAGGTATGAAGAATTTTTAAAAGAGGTTGACCGGGAACTTAACGGGTATTTCAAAGACCAGCAGCAATACATCAAATGCCGTCAGGGCTGTGTTGACTGCTGTACTTTGGGGGAATATCCGTTTTCCCGTCTGGAGGCTGAGTATTTGATGCAGGGATTTCAAGGCCTGCCAAAAGATACGCGTGACGCTATCAGGGAAAATATCAGGCAGATAAAGCTTCAAAAAGAAAACTTCTACAACTCTGCAGCCGGCTCCAATAAAAGCAGGCAAACTTCCGGCGGCATCTGTGATGTTGGGTCTGCAAGGTTTTTATATAAATGTCCTTTTCTTATTAATAATCTCTGTTCGCTTTATTCACGGCGGGGGCTAACATGCCGCATGTTCGGGCTTGCGTATCTCAGGGAAGGGCGGATTATTCTGCCTGAATGCGCTAATTCCGGGCTGAACTACTGTGAAGTTTTTGACAAATCTACAGGCATGGTTAACCTGCAGAATCCTGTTAAGAAAAATTTAAATATAACCACTTGGCTAAATAGTGATTTAGCAGAAAAATATGCCCTTGAGGCAGGTGAAATCAGGACTTTAATTGATTGGTTTTAGTATATCCTATGAATATAAAATACTTTCCAATTTTATATGTTTATGATATAATTATCTATGTTGATATTACCCCATAAACCATAAGTATTCTCTTATGGCATATTTTAACCCCAAATATCAGGAGAAACTCACATTGAGAAAAAAAATAATTGTTATGTATGCAATTACAGCCCTTTATTTAGCCGCTTCTTCAGCTCCGGCACTTTCAATTGAAACTGCGGGTAAAATTTCTCAAACGGAAGCTATGTCATCTGAAGTTTATTTCAGAAGCGGGTTATCAAAGGCGCGTATAAAAGATTATGTTGGGGCAATTGCGGATTTTTCAAAATCACTGGAACAGGATAATAACAGCGTTAGTGCATACTGGGCAAGAGGTCTTGCAAAAACCCAGATTGGCGATTTTTCCGGTGCTATAGATGATTTTAACAGTGTTCTCAATGTCAGCCCGGCTGCCGAAAATGTTTATTATATGCGTGCACTTGCGCTTAAAGAAATGAAAGATTATACAAATGCGATTGAGGATTTTAACAGGGAGCTTATGTATAATCCGCAGAATGAAAATGCTTATCTTAACCGCGGCATGTGCAAAAAAGAGTTAGGACAGTATGAAGATGCTATCAATGACTTTAATATAGTTCTGAAAATTAATCCTAACAATATAGATGCCTATTACAACAGAGCAGGTGCAAAATGGCCGCTTGAAGATTTTAAAGGTGCTGAAGAGGATTATACAGCAGTTATAAATTTCAACAAGCATTATGCAAATGCGTATTACAACCGCGGTTGCGTGAGATATAATCTGAGTAATTACCAAGGCGCTGTTCAGGATTTTTCTATTGCTATTGATCTCAACAATGAAGATATGGAATCATATTTCCTGCGCGGACTTTCCAGACTGTTTACGGAAGAGTTCGCAAAATCCATTGAGGATTTGGAATATGCAAGAAAACTTTCACTTGCTAAAGAAAACTACAAAATGTATGAAGGTATAATGGACTTTATTAAGATAGTACAGGAAGCACAATGAAAAAGAGAAAAAGCAGGAACCTGAGTTCCTGCTTTATTTTTAATTTGTTTATTTTTTTTAATGTAAATATCTTACATACAGGTAAACTGAGCTTAACGCAAGTGAAATAAATGTTGCAAGCGCACCGTATTTCATAAATCTCATAAATGAAATAGGATGTCCTTTAACAGTTGATGTTTCACTAACGATTACGTTAGCAGCAGCCCCGATGATTGTAAGGTTTCCGCCAAGGCATGCTCCGAGTGAAAGCGCCCACCACAGAGGATGATGACCTGTACCTGCATATGGTATTGTATGCTGAACCTGTGAAATAAGAGGTGCCATAGTTGCTGTATAAGGAATATTGTCAATTATACCGGACAAAATTCCTGAACCCCACAATATGAACATTGTAGCTGCTGTCAGGCTTCCGTTTGTAAGTTCAATCAATTTATCTGCTAAAAAGCTTATTCCGCCGTTTGCCTCAAATCCGCCTATGATTATGAATAAGCCTACAAAGAAAAATATTGTCAGCCATTCTACATCTCTGTATATTTCTTTCGGCTTTTCAAATAGAAGCAGGAAAGATGCACCGGCAACTGCAAACGCATAAGCCGGAATGCCTGTAATATCATGTGTTACAAAACCAAGTATTACAAGTACAAGCGTAATCATTGATCTTATCATAAGTTTTCTGTCTGTAATTGTCTTTGAGTTATCCAGGTTTGCAATATGCGCCATTTTTTCAGGTGTTGCTTTCAGGCTTTTTCTGAACATAAAAGTAAGAACCGCAACCACCACAATAAAGATTAATGCAATAATCCCGGTAAGTTCATTTACAAAATCCATAAAACTCAAACCTGCTTTTGCCCCGATAATGATATTAGGCGGGTCACCGATAAGGGTTGCTGTTCCGCCTATATTTGAAGCAAGCACTTCCGTAATCAAAAACGGTACAGGGTCTGTGTCAAATTCTTTTGCAATAACAAAAGTCACAGGCATCATAAGTACAACGGTTGTAACGTTATCTAAAAATGCCGATGCAACAGCTGTAAATGCTGCAAGTACAAATAAAACTAATTTCGGATGTCCTTTTGTACACTTTAAAAGTTCCACTGCCATCCATTTAAATACCCCGCTCCGGCTTGAAATATGTACAATAATCATCATACCGATAAGAAGAAAGATTACTTCAAATGATACATAATCAAAAACCGACCGGATATAAACACCGGCTTCCTTGTCAAGATGCCCGTGAAAAGGAAGAAGCCCGAGAAGCAGTGTCAGTGAAGCCCCGACAAGTGCTACAACGGATTTTTGAATTTTCTCAGTTGCAATAAAAATATATGCAACGAGTAAGATTGCGCCGGAAATAAGCATTCCATGCGTCGATACTAAATTTTCTAACATTTTTTACCCCCATGTTATCTGAATATCTTTAGTTTTTTCAATACTAACATAAACATAATTGTAAAACATGTTTACAATAGGGTTTAAAAATAAAGTAAAAAATGATATACTACAAATATAGTAGAATTGTTTTGTGGTAGAAAGGATTTCATTATCAGCATACAGCCATCTAAATGGCGTATTGTATTTTATTGTGTATAAAGTAAAATTATTTTAAGTAATGTTAATTTTGACATTGTATTTAACAATAAAAAATGTTTATAGTTTTTAAAACAACAGGTGTAGGCAGGTCAAACATTGGAAAAAAATCTGAAACAAGAAAATAAAGAAATAATGGATGAAGTGTCTAAAAACCCTCAAACAATCAGGGTTTCAAATCCTATTGCAAAGAATAGCGCACCTGATGTAATAGAAAAGAAAAAAGTTCCTGCCAGACGCAAAAAAACTACGGCTGCCTCACCATCAAAAATTTCAGAGCTGAAACCTGCCATCAGCAATCCGTTGACACGAGATTCCGGTATTGTAGCCCGTATTAATAACTTTACTGTAAGCAAAACTTCCAACAAACTATATGGGGGGTATTTAACAAATTCCCTTTCTGCCGGCAAAGTTGTAGATTATTCAGAGCTTATACAGTATCTGAATTTATCTTTGCAGAATAAAAAGACAACGCATGACCTGTTTACTGTATTACACAATGTATTTGTAGAGAAGCTGAACTGTATATTTACAGCGTTTGGGGTTTTTCACGAAAAATCTAAATGTATAAATTTGAAACTTTTAAACAAGATGGGCGGAACATACTCATCCAAGATTTTTTTATCTGATAGTGAAAATCCTGTGGTGGAATGCTTCAAGACATCCGCAGCTGTGCTTAAAAACAATAATAAATTTTTAAATATTCCATACACACCGGATTCTTCGGCTATTGTTCTCCCTCTGGTTTCTATCAACCAGACTGTAGGGGTAATGATTTTAGGCAAAGAAAATCTTGATTGTAATATGGGATTTTTGTCCTTTATTGCAAATTATGCTGCAATGTTTATTCATAATATTGACCTGCTTGAAAAAACTAATATGTATGCCAATACCGATACTCTGACGGGATTATATAACCACAGAGGATTTCAGGAAGTTCTTGCCGGCGAAATACAAAAATCTGCCCAGAACGGAACGGACCTTTCCATTGTTATGTTTGACATAAATAATATTTCCAAAATCAATAGAGAGCTTGGGCACGCTAAGGGTGATGAAGTGATTAAGCTTCTTGCCGAGAAAGTTAAACAGAATATGCGTTCAACTGATAAAGCAGGCAGATACGGCAGCGATGAGATAGCTATAATTCTTCCTAATACTACCACCGCTGATGCAAAATATCTTGCTGAATATATAACATACACCCTCTCCTGCTGCTTTGTTGATGATGTGGGACCTGTTAAAGTTTCGGTCGGAATTTCAACTTATCCGGAATCAACACAGGATCAGGAAAAACTTCTTATTTTAACAGAACAGGCTGTTTATATTTCAAAAGCAAGAGGCTACAAAGAAGGCATGTCTGCAATAGTAAGCTCTTCAGATTTTAATTTCTGGGACGATGCCGCTCTTAATTCTTTTGCAGAAGTTATTGCAAAACGCCATGCTCAGCTTGGAATAAACTTTGAAGAAGAACTTGTTCACAAATTCAACAGTGAACAAATTATCTCGCAAAATCACTTAATGGAACTTGCAAATTCGCTTGCAGGTGCTATTGATGCAAAAGACCCTTACACTAAAGGTCATTCTACATCTGTTTCAAGATACTCTGAAGCACTTGCAAGAGCTATTAATCTTCCTGAAGATGAAGTCCAGAGAATTACACTGGGAGCCCTGCTCCATGATGTAGGCAAAATAGGTATTCCTGAAAATGTTCTGAAAAAACCCGGCAAGCTTGAAGGCGAAGAATGGGAGATTATGAAGCAGCACCCTGTAATAGGTGCTGAAAAGGTTCTTATGCCTAACGAAGCTCTTAGAGATTTAATCCCTATAGTAAAATATCACCACGAACATATTGACGGCTCAGGTTATCCGGAAAAACTTAAAGGCGATGAAATTCCTCTGGCTGCAAGAATTGTTGCCGTAGCCGATACCTTCCATGCTCTCATAAGCGACAGACCATATAGAAAAGGTATGAGTATTGATAAAGCCTGTGAAATATTAAAAGACGGAGCCGGTAAACTCTGGGATAGAGATCTGGTACGGCATTTTATTTCAATTGCACCTTCATTGTCGACTATAATATAGAAATATCAGGCGTTTGGACAATAACCACTTGCATAATTTTGCGATATAGAGTATAATGAGCTGATAAGGATATTAAGATTCCTTAGAAGTACTAAATCAGGAGAACGCAAAAATGTACCAAGATGAAAAACTAGTATGTGAAGACTGCGGAGCAGAATTTGTCTTCACAGTGGGCGAGCAGGAATTCTATGCAGAAAAAGGACTTGTAAACAAGCCGAAAAGATGCCCGGATTGCAGAAAAAAACGCAGACAGAACAACAGAAGACAAAGAAGAATGTATGATGCTGTTTGTTCAAAATGCGGCGCTCAAACACAAGTTCCGTTCAAACCTATACCAGGTAAAGAAGTTTATTGCAAAGACTGCTTCAGCCAGGTAGCATCAGAAGTTTAATATATTTAAAATTAAATAATATAATAAAGTTTTGAAAAAAGAACCGGTAATGATTTTGCCGGTTCTTTCTTAGTTTTTCTTTATAATTTCTTGAAAAAAAGAATAAAATCTTATAAAATTATTTAAAAAGTGAGGTCATATGAGTAATATTCAAAAACGAATTTTGATAGTTGACGATGACGATGAAATAAGAGAACTGCTTGAATTTGACGTTTCACAGAGCGGCTACTTTGTAGATACCGCGCGTGATGGTCTGGAAGGTCTGAACAAGGCTTTGAATAACTCGTATGATTTAATTCTGCTTGATGTAATGATGCCTAAGATGAACGGGTTTGATGTTGCAAAAAATATCAGGCAGGCAAAGCTTGCTATACCTATTTTAATGCTGACCGCAAAGGGAACTATTGATGATAAGACAGAAGGGTTTGACTGCGGTGCTGATGATTATCTGGTAAAGCCTTTTGATATTCAGGAGGTACTTTTGAGAATAAAAGTGCTTTTGCGAAGAAATAACATGGAAGAAGATACAACGTCGCTTTCCGATGAAATTCTTCATGCAGGAGATATTCAAATATTCCCTGAAACTCTTGAGTGCATTGTTGTAAATAAAAAAACTAAATTAACACCTACAGAGTTTGAGATTTTGTACAGCCTTATGCAGCATTTTAATAATCCTGTTACTCTTGCGACCCTTCTTGATGAGGTATGGGGTTATGACAGCAATGAGGACGTTAGAATGCTTAGGGTTCATGTCGGAGGCTTGCGTAATAAGATTGAACCTGATGCTAAAAAACCAAGATATTTGCATACTGTAACTAATGTCGGATATAAGCTTACTCCGTTTGCGGAAGGTTAAGTATGAGATTTTTTAAATTTAAAAGATTGAAGATTGTTGAACAAATAGGAATTGTATTTCTTTTTTCTGTATTAATTCCGATGACAGTCAGCGGGTTTATTATCAATAATGTAAACCAGCATGCAATGCGTTATCAACTTAGAGAATCAGCTGTTCTTATAGCTAATATGGTATCTGATGAGATTGATTTTTTCTCAAATACAATTAACGGTAATCTTGAACAGATTGCTTTTTCTCTAAAGTATCTGCCAAGCTTTCGTCAGAGAGAAAACTATTTGAAGACAATTTCGTCAAGTTTTGATAACTGTGAAAAAATTGAAATTGTAAAATCAAAACAGGAGCTGGAAGCAATCCATAATGAAAATCTTAAATATAATAAAGCAACAGTTTCAATTCCTCTGGACAGCAAAAGTTTTCTTGTAGCTACTTACACTCTGGAAAGCTTGCAGGATGAACTCTTTCAGTCGCTAAAAGATGATGCGCGCCAGATTTATGTAATGACAGATGACGGCAAACTGATTGCATCACATAATTATACAGACAGCGTTTTTAAAGAAACGCTTGCTCTGCTTCCACAAAAGATGAAGGTGGATACGCCGGTTATTTTCGGGGATGTAAAGAACCAGCCTCTTGTCTATGTGCATAAGAAAAACCCTGCTATTACAATTATTGTAAATACAACAGAAAAAGTTACTAACAGAACAATTAACGAAAACAGAGCAAAGATTATTTTATCAATTTTGTTTGCTATACTTGTAATTATTTTTGTTACTGCACTTTATATCTATTATCTTTATATAAATATCAGACAGCTGTTTAAGGGTATCATTGCTATTTCCAAAGGGAATTACGAGCGTCAGATAAGACTTTTGACAACTGCATTTACACCTCATGAGATTGTGTTTCTGGCATTTGAATTTAACCGTATGGCGGGCGAGATTCATAAATCTTACCTTCAGTTAAAGAAAAATAACATTGAATTGAAAAAGCTTAATGAGTTTCGTACAAATCTTATTGATACGGTAAGCCATGAACTGCGCACTCCTCTAACAAGTATTCAGGGGTATACCTCAAGGCTGTTAAGACAGGATATAAAAATTGATGAAGAAACAAGACATAAGTCTTTGAGAATAATTAAAGAACAATCAGAAAGGCTTAAACGTCTTATTGAAGATTTGCTTACAATTCCTGACATAGAAGGGATGCGCCTGAGAACAAATGAAGAATCTGTATGGCTGCCGGAAGTTATGGAAACTGCAAGGCTGCTTGTAAAAAATAAAGAAAATAAAGAGATTGTGATTAATATAAAGGAAGACTTTGCCAATGTTCTTGGTGATAAGAACAGGCTTGAGCAGGTGTTTGTAAACCTTATTGAAAATGCGGTTAAATATGCCTATCCGGACACACAGATTACAGTTGATGGTGTTGTGGAAGAAGATTTTGCCAGGATTTTTGTACGAAACGAATGCGATGTGATTCCTGCGGACAAGCTTCAAAAGTTATTTGAAAAATTTATAAGACTAGATGATAATACAACAAGAACAACACGGGGCACCGGCTTAGGGCTGTTTATTGTAAAGGGGCTTGTAGAGGCTATGCAGGGTCAGATAAAACTTCATTCTGATAAAGAGTGCGGTTTTTGTGTCGAGGTTATCCTCAGACTGGCAAAAGATGAGGTAATGGCAGGTGCATAGAGCAATTGAGGCTGCAAAGAGTGCAAAAGGCGAAATTTCGGTAGGAGCTGTTGTTGTAAAAAACGGTACAGTTATTTCATCAGCCTGTAACAGAAAGGAAGCTTTGCAGGATGTAACCGCGCATGCTGAAATTCTTGCTATGAGAGAGGCTGCAAAGAAACTTGGCGGGTGGCGTTTAGAGGATTGCGAAATGTATGTTACGCTTGAACCGTGTCCTATGTGTGCCTGGGCTATAATCCAATCACGCCTTAAGGCTGTGTATTTCGGGTCATATGATAAAAATTACGGCGCTCTGGGGTCTGCTGCTGATTTGCGTACACTTACTGCTTCAAAGCTTAAGGTTTACGGCGGGATTATGGAAGAAGAATGTGATAAATTGTTGGAAGAATGTTTTAAGGAGCTTAGATGATTACAAAAGTTGAGTTGGAAAAACTGGTAAAAGAGTATGAAACAGAAGATTTTATCAAAGATGATCCCGTAAGGTTTCCTAACAGATTTACGGAGAAAAAAGATATTGAAATAGCAGGTTTTATTGCATCACTTGTTGCATACGGCAGAAGAGATGTTTTTATCAAAAAACTTAATACACTTTTTGAACTTGCACAAAATGAACCTTTGAATTTTATAATGAATTTTGAGCCGCAAATCCTGGGTGATTTTAATTACCGTTTTGGAAAGCCGGATGACTTTGCGCAAATTTTTTCAATAATGCGAACTCTTTATGAGAAAGACGGAGGCTTGGAAGAGTTATTTAAATACGGTTATGAAACAAAACCAAAGGGAAATATGTTTATACCCGTAACTGATTATTTTTATGCCAGAGCCAAAGAAAACTCCGGGCAGGGTTTTTACTTTATGATACCTGATCCGAAAAAGGGCGGCGCAATGAAGCGTATGTGTATGTATCTCCGGTGGATGGTTAGAAAAGGTCCTGTTGATTTTGGTATATGGGATTTTATGCCGGCATCAGAGCTTCTTATTCCGCTTGATGTTCACGTTGCAAGAATTTCGCGCGAGATGGGGCTTTTGACAAGAAACGCAAATGACTTTAAGGCTGTTCTTGAGTTAACCGAAAATCTGAAAAAGTTTGACTCCGCAGATCCGGCAAAATATGATTTTGCAATGTTCGGTTACGGAGTCAATGAAAAATAATCTTATTTTGGCAGGTTTTTAAAGTAATCCGGATCAGTTAAAGCCTTATAAGTACAGGACATACCGTTCATATTGCTTGTAGATGCCGGGCTGCAATACTGCGGATATTTGCTTAGGGGATACTGGGTTCCTTCAGCTCCCATAGGCATTACTTTTCCGTTGTCTTTTATATTAAATGAAAATACATCATGTCCCCAGGCGTTTGGCTTTTTATTAACACCGTTTACATCTACAGTTAAGACTATACCGTAAGCAGAGTAGGCATCATTTGACATTAAAAGCATTTCGTCAGCCATCATATACAGTCCGTTATCAAAATAATCGCCATACGGTGTTGTTCTATTATTATATGCCTTGTATACTTTAGAATGTACGTAATTTATATCGCCGGAAGTATCTCTGTCAAATATATTGCACTTGCTTTCTCCGCAGTTTACATATTTGCTGAAAGATTTGACAAATTCCGGAAGAAATTTTGACGGGGTATTATGTGTCAGCGGTGTAACCGTCATGCCGTAATCAAAATCCATACGCTGTTTTGCTTGTTGTAAAACAGAGTATGATTTTTGCAGTTTTGCCTCCAGCTCTTTATTTTGGGTATTATTAACCAGAGCCGGCAATGTCATAGCTGCGACCACACCTATAATACCAAGAGTTATCAGAACTTCAGCTAAAGTAAAGGCATAACGGGATAATCCCAAAGCGTGAAAAAGCCCGCCGGCGCTATCTAAGCCCCCCCCCCTTCATAGGATTTGAAGCTATAAGTGAGTTTTGCATAAATTTATCCTCCTTTTTTTCTTATTATATCATGAATATTTTTTCAATAAAAGTGTTATCCGTATTGGTATTAGTATATTTTTTCTCAAACACGCTCCCGCCCTGCTCCCGCTATCGTTTCGAAAAGATATACTGCTGCCAATACTAATACTGGAAACTTTAATTATTAACCTCATTTATAAATGCTTCAACCCATTTTACAAGTGTAGAAATCTCATAAGGTTTAGGCAGGTATAAATCCGCACCGGTATTTAATATCAGTTCTTTGTCATGAAAAATTGAAGTTACAATCAACTTTGTATTTTTATATTTTGAATTTCTTCGGATACTCTTAGCGGTTTCCAGTCCTGATTTGTTTTCAACCGTTCCGGCATCAAGTATTATTATTGCAGGAATTTCATTATCCTTATCATGCTCTCTGAATTTCCTGAAGGTTTCTGTTTCATATCCCTGCATATTTAAAATAGTTGTTAAAAGAAGTGTCATCGCATCATCAGGCTCAATAATGGAGATTTTTTTGTTGTAATTTTTTGTGTAAACAGCATCGTTGGCAGAAAGCTTGGCTCTTTCGATAAGGTAGTTGGAGCGGGATGGAAGGTTTGCAATGTTATGTATGCTTATTAGAGAAGTTATAAGCTCCTGCGGGTCAGAATATTTTTTGTATTCGTTAGTCACAACCCCTATTGTTGTGTGCATGAAATCAGTACGCCTGCCTGCCATATCATCGCCCTGTGTAATCATATAACCGCGTGCGGTGTCTGATTTTGAATAGAATTTTGGTGCAACTGTATCAAATGCAAAGGTTAAAAAATTGGCGATTTTTTCTGCTTTATACTGGTTTGTTATTACTAAAAATTCGTTTTCAGAGATACTTCCCAGAAAGTCATCTTCATTAAGCGAAGAGGTTATAATTGCGGAATAAGTCTGTAAAAGTTTATCTGATGCAAGTTTAGTATATGCTTCTCTGTAATTTTTAAAGTTTTCTATTGTTATGTACAGGCATGCCCAGCCGGAGTTTCCTGACAAAATCCTTTTTAGAGCCCGCATTGAATAATTTTTATTAGGAAGCATTTTTTTCATATCAAGATTAGATTCAAATTCGCGGCGCAGATGAGCCTTTACTCTCATAACAAACTCTTCTGGGTTAACCGGTTCTGATATAAAATCATCAGCTCCGCCTTCAAGAACTTTTAACTTATCTTCAAGCTCAGCTGATTTTGAAAGTGCAATAATAATAGGACGCATATTATAAGTCAGAGCGCGGATTTTCTTGCAGTAATCCGACAAATCGCTGTCTATGCTGTCTGAAATCAGTATCATATCAGGTTCTTTATCCTGAATGATTTTAAGAGCCGAAATAAGGTTTTTGGATATTATGACCTGTGAAAACTTATTTTCAAGAAGCTTTTTGTATTTTGCCGGAAGTTCTCGTCTTTTATCAATAATAAGCGTTACTGTCTGCATTTTTCCCTCGCATGTTTTTCCGGATTATATGCCGGCAGCTTTACCTCAAAGGTTGTTTCATTGTCATGGGAGTTTACGGAAATTGTTCCTCCCATTTTTTCGGTCAGATTTTTGGTTATATAAAGCCCCAATCCGCTTCCTTGGACTTTTCTTGTGAGAGGGCTGTCTATTCTTGAAAATTTAGTGAATATTTTTTCGTAATCTTCTTCCTTAATTCCTATTCCCGTATCGGTTACTTTTATTGATACAAATTCACAGTTATCGCAGAAACCGGATTTTATTCTTATTGTTGAATTTTCATCTGAATATTTAGCAGCGTTTTCAACCAGATTTGTCATTATCTGCTGAAACTTATCCCTGTCTACAAAAATTGTAGGTGTTTTGGGATTTATGTCTGTTTCAAATTTGTGGTTTCGGTACTGACTTTTAACAATTGAAACAACAGTGCTAATTAACGGGTTAATATCAGTTTCCTTTAATATTAAATTTGATGCAGAGCTGTTAAGCTTTGTTACGGATAGCATGTTTTCTACAAGATTTATCAGCCTGTTAGACTGCTCTTCAATTATTTTCAAAAATTTTTTCTTACTCTCATCATCAATCTTGTCCCATGATGCAAGCATTGTCTGTGAAAAACCGCGGATAGAAGTCAAGGGTGTTCTCAATTCATGGCTGACAGTTGAGATAAAATCTTCATAGTTTTTTTCATTGTTATTCATAGGTTTATTATAACAGATTTTCTGCAAAAAAAAAGCCGTCTTAGAATAAGAACGGCTACCAGACTTGGGGAGGAGGTATGAAAAACTTTCGTCTTTCATATCTATATTATTTTTATCGGCACGTGTAAATTTTTCTTTATTCATATCTTTCTAATCTCATACAAATAGAGGAGAATTTGTTGAGTTCTTCTTAATATTTTGCCCAGCAGCGTAAACTATGGTACAATTTTTCATAGAATGGAGATTTTAGCTTTATGAGAATGTTATTGCATATATTTACCGATATTCCGATTTTAATCGTATTATTTACGTTTGTATCTTCACTTATTTTTTGTGTCGTTAAATATAAATTTGTAAATAAAAATCTTAAAATCCTTCACTCATTTATCAGCAATTTTAAGAAAAATGACTTAAACTATCGTTTTAAAGAAATAGATGAATGGATGATGATGAATCCGTATGTTGCAAATACCTGGATGGAATTTAAAAATACACTGGTATTTTCGGAATCTGTTGCATTGAAAGGTCAGAATAATAATCTTACATATAAAGAGGTGTCTTCAACTGTTCAAAATATTCAAACCACAGTTGATCCTTTGTACTTCTTTAATGAAGAGTCTTTAGTCACTTCCAAATTTAACTACAAATTTATGCAATCCGTTTCAACAATTTTGACAGGTTTCGGACCGTTGTTTACATTCTTGAACATTGCGATTGCGTTTGGTAAAATCGACTTTTCATCACAGGAAAGAACAATTGCATCTGTAGCACAGCTGATGAGCTCCATGCAGATTGCGGCGCTTGTATCAGTATTCGCGGTAGGTTCTTCACTGATATTTATCATTTATGAAAAACTTACATATAACATCCTCTGTAAAAACCCTCTGGCTAAGGTGCAGGATGTTATTGCCAAATTGTTTGATAATATTTCGTCTGAGAAGTTCCTGTTTGAACTCTTAAGAGAAACAAAAATTCAGAACAATGCAATGCAGCATCTTATCGCAGCATTGCCGAATGATTTTAAAATTGCACTTAATTCAGGTATTGCGGGGAATCTTGTTCCTTATCTGGAAAACCTGATTTTTGGTATGAACCTTATGAACAAGCAGATGAAAGAAGTTGCAAAAGCAAGTAAATCAGATGCTGTTGATGAATTATTTTAACGGAGTATAAAGTGGGTATTTACGGTAAAAAACCAACTATAGAAGACGGTAACGATAACATATTCTGGACAACTATGTCCGACCTTCTTTTAGGTCTGGCAATCATCTTCATGACACTGTTTGTACTTGCTATGACAGGATTTACCCAGGAAACCGTTGAATTACAACAGAATCAAATGAAAGCTTCAGAGCAGCTGGCTGACAGGCTTAAAGAAGCTGATATTGATGCCGAGGTTGACAAACTTACAGGTAACGTTAAGATTTCGGAACTTGAACTTTTTGATGTAGGCAGCTATACACTTTCCGCAAAAGGTAAGCAGTATCTTGAAAAGTTTGTTCCTATTTATATCGACACAATTTATTCAAACCCTGCATTATATGAAAATGTTGTGAATATTGTTGTTCAGGGACACACTGACTCACAGATGTTTCAGGGTTTGAAAACTCCAAATGAGCAGTTTGCAAAGAATATGGAGCTGAGCTTGTTAAGGGCAAATGCGGTTGAGAATTATATGTTTAAGACAAAGTTTAACCCTGCTTACAGTGAAAAGCTCAGAAAAATGGTTGTTGTTGAAGGAAAAAGTTTTTCCGAACCTGTCCTGACGGCGGATGGAAAGGAAGATTATGCAAAAAGCC
>HF989689.1 GCA_000431315.1 Brachyspira sp. CAG:484 | reverse complement strand
ACGATACTGTCAAGTCGGTTATTCAGAAAAATATTGAAAAATCCTTTAAACGTTATAACGCATAAAATAAAAGACCGGTATTTTAACCGGTCATTACTTGACAACAATGTAAACTTTATATATCTGATAAAATTTCCTGATAAGTAACGGGAGAAGAATTTTTTGAGTGGATTTAGAAACGGTGTGCAACTGCGTTACTGCGTTGAGCCGGTCGAAAGATGCAGCACCGGATTATACAATTTTCTTTTCAAAATCCTTGCCGCCGACTATTTTTAAATGGCGCTGTTCGCCTTCTCCGACGCTCTTGCTTGTCAGATTATGCTGTTCAACAAGTTCATGCTGTAACTTTCTTATCTGCTGATTTTGCGGACGAAGTTCGATATGTTCTGCTCCGGCAAGAATTTTGTTAATTGCTGCTTTTGCCTCATCCAGAGCTCTTTCTGCATCATCATAGTAGCCTTGAAGAGTTTCGGAGGCTTCTGTTATTTGAAGTGCATCTTTTAACACTTTTTGAATTTGCGCCATTGAATTTGTTTTAATATAAAATACCTGTAATCTGTAATCGTTCGCGGTTGAAAGAATTTTTGCACCACCTTTAGCAAAATTCTTGTGTGCAATTACAATATCTGCATCATCAAGATTTCTTGTTATTTCAGCTTTTAAATCAAGTCTTTCTATGACTTTTTCTACAATGCTTCTTGATACTGCATAAAGATATATCTTTTTGAAATCTTTAACCTCGTCAACATACTTCTGCCTTGAAAAGCTGAATTTTAAACTGTCTGAAGGCTGGATTTTTTGTTCAAGTCTGTTTATTTGTTCAGTAATAGTAGGCTCATTTTTCTGCTCAGGTTTTGCAGGCTCTGATTGCTGTGATGAATAATCCTTGTCAACTTTTCTTATTTCCGGTCTTATCGGCCAGCCTCTTAATATATAATCTACTGCCTCTGCCGTATCTTTGTATACTGCAAGGGTATTTCTGTCGATAATTTCTATTACAATATCAAATGTAGGCTGTTTTTCCCTTTCAAGTACGGTCTTCTGTGAAGCTCTTCTCCTTGCTTCATCATCTCCTAATGTAACTGACTGAATACCGCCTACAAGATCCGATAATGTCGGGTTTTTAATCAAGCTTTCAAGGCTGTTGCCATGTGCGGTTGCTATAAGCATTACGCCTCTTTCTGCAATTGTTCTGGCTGCCTGTGCTTCTGCTTCTGTTCCTATTTCGTCTACTACAATAACTTCAGGTGTATGGTTTTCAACTGCTTCTATCATTATATCTTTTTGGTACTCAGGCTGGGTTACCTGCATACGTCTTGCATGACCTATTGCCGGATGAGGGGTGTCGCCGTCACCTGCTATTTCGTTTGATGTATCAACAACAACAACCCTTTTCCCGAGTTCATCTGCAACCAGCCTTGAAATTTCTCTTAACTTAGTGGTTTTTCCAACCCCAGGACGTCCAAGAAACAGTATGCTTTTATTCATCATACAAATATCTTTTATACAAGCAATTGTCCCCGTAACAACTCTACCAATTCTGCAAGTTAGACCTATCACTTTTCCCTGACGGTTTCTTATTGCACTAATTCTGTGGAGTGTTCCGGGGATCCCTGAACGATTATCTGATGTAAATTCCTGTATCCTGCTCGTTATATATGAAATATCCTCAGCAGTGACAGTATCGCAGCCTAAATACTCTATTCTGCCGCCCGAATGCCTTATCTCGGGTGTTCTGCCTATATCCAGAACAATCTCGATAACGTCTTCCATCTGGTCATAGCTGATGTATCTCTTTACCTTTTCCGGTAAAATCTCGGTTAATCTGTCCAGATCGTTTTGAAATTGCAGGTTGCT
The DNA here is from genome assembly GCA_000431315.1 of Brachyspira sp. CAG:484. Classification (GTDB taxonomy): domain Bacteria; phylum Cyanobacteriota; class Vampirovibrionia; order Gastranaerophilales; family Gastranaerophilaceae; genus Scatousia. The sequence continues at coordinate 23,371 of HF989689.1, read as the reverse complement.
CATTTTCTTTATATGCCTTTCTATTTTGCTGTTATATATACAAAATATGATTATTGGCTATTTGAAATATGTCTGATATATATTTTCTCTCTCCACTTATATTATACCACTTTTCTAAAATATTTCCTCGATATATAGTACTACATCATTAGTAAATGTTACAAAATTTAACACTAATCTTATGCTAAAAGTGTTGATTTTACACGTTTTCAGCCTTTACTTAACAGAAAAATTTAATTTTCGTGTTATAAATTTGTTCCAAAGTGGCATAATATTTCTTTCAAAATGCTTAATATAAATTAATCATACAAGACAATATAAATTGTATTATCGTTTATAACAAAAATAGATTTGTCCTGCAAAATTCATTGATAAGTAACCTGAGCGGAATTTTAAAGCTGTGTTAGAAAATCTTGCCAATATACAGCAGCGTTGAGCCGGAGGAAAGCTTTGACAACTGGTTAGAGGTAAAGTTAAAAAATCTTATATGGATTTAAGATGTTATCAGGGTCAAAAGTCTTTTTTATCATCCGCATATAATCAATAGCAGTGCTATTAATTACCTTGTGAATATAATCCCGCTTTGCCGACCCTATGCCATGTTCGCCTGATAATATCCCGTCAAGTTTTGCTGTCAGGTCGTATATTTCTGACTTTGCAAGTTTAAATCGTTTATACTCGTCTTCATCGTTGTAGTCAATAGGAATTTGCGGATGTACGCTTCCATCGCCGACATGTCCGACCATACAGACTGTCAGGTTATATTTTTGGCATATTTCACGAATACCTTTCACAAGCTGTGCAAGATTTTTTCTTGGAACAATTACATCATCGGTTGTTACATTTGGTTTTAATTTTGCGCAGGCTCCCATTGAAGAACGTCTTGCAGTCCATATTTTATTATATTCTTCTTCTGTTCTTGAATATTGAATTTGTGAGGCGTTACAGTTTTCAAGGATAGAAACTATAGTTGCACGCTGCTGTTCAATTGTATTTTGAAACCCGTCAATCTCTATTACTAGAGCAGCATCCTTATCGCATAAAAGCCCTGCCGGATAAAACTTTTCAACTGTCCGTATTGCATTATTATCCATAAAATCAAGTGTCGCAGGATAAATATTCTGTTCAATAATAGAATTAACCGCAAGGATTGAATCTTCTATTCTATCAAAATATGTCATTAACACCATTCTGCTTTCCGGTTTTGGAATTAATTTCAGTGTGGCTTCTGTTACGATACCCAGAGTACCCTCAGAACCGACAAAAAGTGTTGAAAGGTTGTATCCTGTTGCATTTTTAATTGTATTGGAGCCTGTTCTTAATATTTCACCTTTTGCTGTTATAACTTCCAGGTCAATAACGTAATCCTTTGTTGAGCCGTATTTGAATGTTTTTGCGCCTCCTGATGATTGTGCAATGCTTCCGCCAATGGTTGAAACTGCAAGATTTGAAGGATCCGGCGGATAAAAAAGCCCGAGTTTTTCTGCTTCTTTTTGTAAATCTCCCACAATAACTCCCGGCTGAACTCGTGCGGTCATATTTTCCCGGCTTAGTTCAAGAATTTTGTTCATCTTGGAGAAATTTAGTATTATCCCGCCATGTTCAACAGTACACGCGCCTACAACATTTGTTCCTGCGCCGCGGCAAATTACGGGAACTTTGTATTTTGATGCAAGTTTTACTACTTTCTGCACCTGTTCTTTATTCTCTGCAAATACTACAGCATCGGGAAGGTGCTCTATTTTTTTTATATTTGTTGCATCCTGAGCGTAGGCATATCTTTCTTCCAGCGTTGTAAGAACGTTGTCAGGTGTCAGGGTAGTTTTTAGATCTTTTATGAATTTTTTATTCATCAACATATGAAGCCAGCTTTTCTATACTAAGGCTTAATTTTGACAGTTGATTTTCTAGTTTGTCGATTTTATTAAGCACGAGATTTTCGTCACGCTCCTCAATAACAGCAATTGCTTTTTCAAGCTTTTTCTCAAGTCTGTCTATTCTGTTTTGCTGTTCTTCAAACCTTTCTTCAATTGTTTTAATTAAGGCCTCTTTTTCTGGAACGGTTTCTTTCAGTTCATCAAGGATTCCGCGCATCGAAGACGCTTTAGCAGCCTTTTCATAAATACCGGAGATTGTTTCTGATGTACCGTCCATCCATTCCCCAAGATACATCATAACATTTTTCAGCACCTTGTTGGAATTCATTGTTTCATTTACTTTTTCATCAATAATTGACAGTCTGTTTTCTATATTGCGGTTATCGAGTATGTTAAGCCTTTCCTCAAGGCTGCTTGTCCTGCGGTTAAATTCATCCAGGCTGTCACAGATTATTCTGTAGGATTCATCTGAGTTTAGCAATAATTTATTTGTTCTTGCGCTTAGGCTAAGAATATCTTCGTTTAATTTTTCAAAGTCTGTTTTTAATTCAAAACTTTCTTCGTTAGTTAGTGATTGACGCAGGTCCTCGATTGATTTTGCAATACGGTTAATATTTGTTGAAATTACACCTACCTCTGCAGATGAATTTGATGTTGAGATGTCATTTAGTATTAACCTAAGTTTTGCAATATCGGATTCCACATCCTGAAGGGTATAGGAATAGAAATCCATGTCATCGCCGCTATTTGTTATATTGTTAAGTTGTTTTTTTACATCTAAAAGTGTTCTGTTAATTGCATCTGTCTTTTCTTCTACAAAATCTTTTATTTCTTCTGTTTCTTCTACAAATGAAATCTGGTCTGTTACAGAAAGGATTGCTGTCATTACAGAATCTTTTATATCCCGGGCGTTTTTATCAAGGTCAATTTCTGAAACACCTTTTTCGATTTTGTTAATCTCTGAAAGAAGCTGGGTTAGATAATTGTCAATTTCATGAGCTTTTTCATTATCTTCTGCTTCTTCAAATAATTTTCTTTGCTCATATATTAGGTTTTTAATGTCATCAATTTCATCTCTTAAGTCTGAATCATCTGTGAGTGCAAGAATATCAACTTTTTCATGAAGAATTTTAAGTGTTTCTGCAATCTTGTCTGTTCCATCAGTTGTTTTGTCTATATTGATAAGAACTTCGCTTAATTTTTCATTAATTTTTTCGCTTACTTCTTCTGCCTGATTTCTTCCGCTTACTTCTTCTATTAGTTTTTTCTGCTCAAGAAGAAGATCGTATATCTCGTCAATCTCACTCTGCATTTCAGAATTATCTGCCATTGCAAGTATGTCTATTTTGTCATGCAGTGATTTAATAGTAGAAGTAATCTTTTCCAGTATATCATTAATTTCATCTACATTATCCGAGTTATCGGACATTGCAAGAATATCAACTTTATTGTGCAGGTTCTGAACTGCATCGAGAATGTCGCCGCAAATTTCAGAATTGTCATCCATAGCCAGAATATCAACTTTTTCATGTAGATTTCTAACTGTATCAATAATATTTTGTGCTTGCTGATTAATTGCTGAGGCAAGTTCTTCTGCACTGGTGTTTTGCATTTCTAGTTTAACCATATCTAATTTGTCAGACAAGGTTTTGTTCATAGTAGAAATGTCATTTTTAATATTTTCACTGGATTCGTCAATGTGTGATTTGTAATCATTGATTTTTTCGCTAAGATCTCCGCCAATGCTCTCCAGAGTATACATTAAGTCTTCGTTATTAAGCATTACTGCAAGACAATCTTTTAACTCTGAATTACCTGAGTCTATTTTTGCATCCAGTGTATTTTTAACATCTTCCAGAATAGCAGTCAGTGAGTTTTGGTATGAATTACGGTTTTCAGTAATTTTTTCTTCAATTGCATCAATATTTTGCTGCCATTGTTCAATTAGTGAATTCGTTTTTTCAAGGTTTGAACGAACTGTCAAATCAATATTTGCTATTGTTGAATTTAGCAGCTCAAGATTGTCTTTTGTAAAGCTGTTAATGTAATCCTCAAGAGATGCGCATCTTGAAGCTATATCTTTATACGTATTTTCAATTCTTATATAAGCATCATGGTTTTCAATTAAGTTGTCGTTCAGTTCTGACAGCAGGTTCAAATAAGAAAGTTCAACCTGGTTTTTTATCTCTCCGATGACCTCATTAAAATCAAATTCCAGAAACTTATCGACTGCCTGTTTCAGCGGTTCAAATTCTTTTATAAACTCTTCGGATTTTGTATTCATTGCACTGACAACATCAGTATTTACAAGTTCTATTTCCTGTTTAATACTATTTATTTTGTCTGACAGGCTATTTGTATAAAGATCATAATTTTCTGATTGTTTTGACTTAATTTCGTCAAGGCTTAATGTCAGATAGCCGAGTCCTTTATCTATGAAATTTATATTTTCCTGCAGAACTTCTTTTACATCTGTTTTTACTTCATCTTTTGAGTTGTTAATACTTTCGGTTATTATACCAAGTTTGTCGATTATATCTATAAGGTGTGTGCTTAATTCGCCGGTATTACTTTCTTGAAGGCTCTTTATATTATCAAGTATTTTATTTAACTCCAGCTTTATATCAATAAATTCGTTAATTGAATTATCCAGTTTTGAATTTGTATCTTCAGAAATCTTATCGACTGTCATTACATACTCACCAAGCTTAGCTTGAAGCATTGCCAGGTTTTGTTCGTATTCATCAGATATATTATTCAGTTTTGATTCTATTAACAGAAGTTTTTCGGCAGAATTTGAGCTGTTGCTATTTAAAACTTCTTCCAGACCGGCTTTTGCTTTTGCAATATTATCAGAAATAGCTTCTAGTTTTTCTGTAACTTCTCCTGAATATTTTGCAGAGTTTGCAGCCAGAATTTCTTCTGTGGTTTTCAAATTTGCAATGATTGACTGTTCCAGATTGTTTCTTCCGGTAACATTATTTGAAGTAATATCGCTTTTTACAGCTTCAATTCTGGCAAGAAGGGCACCGATACTTTGTGCAACCGAATTAAAGTCTTCTTTTATATTTTGATTAATTTCATTTTTGGCTGAAAGGATACTTTCATCAATTTTTTCTGCAATTTCAGTGGAAGCATCTTCCTTTTCGGGAGCTTCTTCCAAACGGGATTTGATAGCACTTATATGATCTGAAATTGTGTCGAAATTTTCAACAATATCTTGTGAATATTTTCCGGTTTTTTCCGCAATATTTTCTTCTGCTATCCGTAAATTAGAGATAACAGACTGCTCCAAATTGCTATGGTTGGTTGCATTGTTTGCAGTAATATCTTTTTTTGCGTTTTCAATTTGGGCAAGAAGAGCTCCGATACTCTGTGCCATAGAGTTAAAGTCTTCTTTTATATTTTCGTTAATTTCATTTTTTGCAGCCAGAATACTTTTATTAAGCTTTTCTGCAATATCATCTGCTGAGTCAGGTTTTTCTTCAAGCTGTGTTTTAATTGAGTTTATATATTCTGATAAAGTGTCAAATTTTTCTGCAACATCTTGAGAATATTTTACAGTTCTTTCTGCCAGATTTTCTTCTGCGTTTCGTAAGTTTAGGATAACGGCTTCTTCAAGGCTGTTTTGTCCTGAGGTTTGTTTTTCAGAAATATCGTTCTTAGCCTGTTCTATTTGCAGCAGCGCAGTTTCAATATTTTTTGAAATATAGCTGAAGTTTTGCTGAAAGTCTTTATTAATATTTTCTGTTGCAGTTTGGATGCTTGAGTTTAAAGTTTCTACAATTTCCGGATTAGCATTAAGTTTTTGTTCAAAATCCGTTTTTAAAAACTGCAAAGTTTCATTAATTAAACTTATTTTTTCTGAAATAATCTGTTCTGTATTTTTTAAGTTAGAAATAACAGACTGCTCAAGGTTGCTGTTATTAATAAGCTGGTTATCTGTAATATTTATTTTTGCTTTTTCAATTTCACCCAGTACCTCATCTAAATTTTGTTTTAAAAGTGTGAAATTCCCGTCTTTTTCTTCAAGATTAGATTTGATAAGATTCAGACTGTCTGTAAGGGTTGTAAATTTTTCATCAACATTCTTTGTATATTGGGAAGTTTTTCCTGAAAATAATTCATCCAGCTTTTCAAGGTTTGATTTTAAATTTTCTTCCAGTATAACATAACGGTCATTACTTAAAGCTCTGCTCTGTTCAATCATCGCAAGAGTTTCATTTATTGAATTTTGCAGATTATTTAAGATTTCTTTATTGGTTTCGTTATTGTTTGTAATTGTACCATTATATTCATCAATTTTTCCGTTGATATTGTCAGAGCATTGTGAAACATTTGCTCTCATACATTCAAGGATTGTTTTTACATCGTTAAAATTGCTGTTAACGTTTGTATTTATTTCATCTTTTAATTCCTCAACCGAGTTATTTCCGCTGCTTAGCTCCTGTTTTAGTTCATCCCCGAGAGTGAAAAGCTTGGTATTAACATTATTAAGCTGGTTGGAAACTGTATTTTTTAATTCATCAACTTTTTCGCTGTTAATATTTACTGCGCCGGCAATATTATTTTGAACATCATCAAGCTTTATAGAAGTATTGGCTATATAGTCTTTGATTTCAGTAATCTCAGAAATTGATTCACCGAATTTTATATCAGTATTAGATGCAAAATTATTTACTATGCTTGCATATTCTTCTAATGTTCTGTGTATTTCTTCAAACTTTTCATTTTGGGCTGTTGTGTTATTAATTGCTGCTTCCAGTGCAGAAATTTTTTCTAATAAACTTATTGACGCTGTATTCTCACTATTTTTAACACTTTCCTGTACTGAAGCAATAAAACTTTGAAGTTCATCAATTTTCTGGGATACGTAAGATTTATAGTTATCTTCTTTTTGTGCAAGATTTAAATCTAAATTGGTTATATCTTTTGAAATTACCTCAAGTTCTTGAAGCTTTTTATCAAAAATATCAGAGGCTAAAGCTTCCTGACTGTTTTTCATATCTTCGGAAAAAGCAATAAACAAATCTTTTATTGATGTAAGGTAGTCAGTAAGATGGATTGAAACATTTTCTTTAAAATCTGCAATCTGTGTGGAATTTTCTTTAATACTTTCAATAATTCTGTTTAAATTATCATCTGCCGCCTGTTTAATTTCATTTTTTAAGTCTTCAAACAGTGCATATAAACCGTCAAAAGATGATTTTACAGAATTGATATTGTCGTTAAGCTCTTTTTTACTTTCCTGAATAATTGATGAAACCTTAAAATTTGCATCATTCAGGGCTGTAAGGAACTGGGTATTATCTTGGAAGTTTTTATCTAAAATAGATTTTAACTCTCCGAGTTCACTGTCCAGTTTTGATGCAGAAGCCTTCACCTCTTCGGACAAGCTGTTTATATTTGATGCTGTATTTGCAGAAAATTCGTCTTGTAATGTATTTATCCGGGATATAACAGAAGCGATATTTTCAGATAACGAATTAAAATCAGTATTTACATTATTATTAATATCGTCTTTTATATTATTAATATTTTCATTTATAATATCTGCAATACTGTTTAAAGCTTCCTGTTCTTTTTGCGGGAATAAATCTTTTAGAATTACTGATTTTTCGATAATCCTGCCTATTTCATTCTGAATGCCTTCAAAAAAGCTCTGTTTATCATAGTTAAGTCCGCTTACTGCCTGTTTAAAGTCAGCTTCAAATAAATGAACGGTATCTAAAAATCTGGTAAAATCTTCTGAAGATACGCCTGAGGAAAGTGTGGTTTTTATTTGTTCCAGGGAATCCGTAAATTCTTTAAATCTTTCAATATCAGCAGATTTTTTTATCTCAAAAGCTTCTTTTAATCCGTCAATAAGCAATGAATTTTCATCACTGTTGTTATTAAGATAATCAACCTTTGATTTAATATCTACTAATATTCTGTTAACATCATCAGAATTAATCTTATTTTCTTCCTGTAAACGGCTTAGAATTTGTGCAATTTCCTCTACATTTTGTGCCATTGGTTTTCTACTTTCCTTTAATAAATATACATATCCCTGCATAATATATTAACAGAAGCGGGGCAAATTAAGCAAAAATATTAACGAATATTATTACAATTGTAAAGATAAAAGCAACTTTTTTACTTATAAGTGATATAATAACTATTAGACTGTGTGAATACAGGCATGGGAAAGAAAGGTGTGGAATGAGCCATATAGTACTGGACGAAACTAAGTGTAAAGCGTGTTACCTGTGCATAAATGAATGCCCAAAAAAACTTTTGAGGGTTGGTTCAAAAACAAATAATCTCGGAGATCATCTTGTTGAGTTTTATGATCCAAATCACGAATGTCTTGGTTGTGCAATGTGTGCAACAAGATGTCCTGATTTAGCAATTACAGAAGTTTACAGAGGATAAGTTTAATAATATGACAGAATGTTTAACAAAAACAAGCAAAAAAGTTTTAACAAAAGGCAATTACGCTATAGCTAATGCAGCAGTTATTGCAGGCTGCCAGTGCTATTTTGGTTATCCTATTACACCGCAGAGTGAAATTGGTGAATTTATGAGCGGGAAGATGCAGGAGCTTAACAGGGGTTATGTTTCTGCAGAAAGCGAACTCGGTGCTATTAATATGGTTATCGGCGCTGTATCGACCGGTGTAAAGGCAATGACATCATCTTCTTCCTGTGCAATATCATTAATGCAGGAAGCTCTTTCCTATGCGGCTACAGATGAACTGCCGGTGGTTTTGGTCAGCGTAATGAGAGGCGGACCGGGTTTAGGTAATATTTACCCGTCACAGGGTGATTATAACCAGGCAACAATAGGCGGAGGAAATGGTGATTATAAATTGATAGTCCTTGCTCCTTCTACCGTTCAGGAATGTGTTGATTTAACTTACAAGGCTTTTTATCTTGCCCAGAAGTACAGAAATCCTACTGTCTTGCTTGCAGATGGAATGCTCGGGCAAATGATGGAGCCGGTAGAATTTGGCGAGTATCCTTACCCGGAAATAGATAATTCTGAATGGGCTTTGACCGGAGCAAAGGGACGCAAATCACGAATAATCCGTTCTTACGGTCCTCTTGCCGAAGACAGATGCGTTTTCCTGAATAAACTTTTTGAAAAATATAAAGCTATTGAAGAAAATGAAACTGAGTGGGAAGAATTCAATACAGACGATGCTGATATTATTCTTGTAAGCTTTGGCGGACCATCCAGAAATGTTAAATCTGCTATGAAAGAATGCAGAAAACTAGGATTGAAAGTCGGTATGCTTAGACCTGTTACATTGTTCCCGTTTCCTTCAAAAAGGCTTGCCGAACTTGCTGAAAGAACAAAGAAATTTTTGGTTGTTGAAGTCAATATGGGACAGATGGTGAGAGATGTAAGACTTGCCGTAAACGGAAAAGTTCCAGTTGAGCTTTATAACAAGCCGGTAGGCGCTCCTCCGGAAGTTGATGATATAGTTAATGAAATTAAAAGACAAATAAAGGGATAAAATGGCAGCTTTAACACAAACATTTAAAATACCTGATTCAATAAAAGAGGGTACAAAATATTCATTCTGTCCCGGGTGCGACCATGGTGTAGCCGTAAGACTTGTCGGCGAGGTTATGGATGAACTCGGTATCAGGGAAAATACAATTGCAGTTGCATCAATAGGATGTTCTGTTACAATCTATGATTTCTTAGACGTAGATTCGCTGGAAGCTCCTCATGGCAGAGCTCTTGCAGAAGCTACAGGAATAAAAAGAGCAAGACCTGATAAATTTGTATTTACATATCAAGGCGATGGCGACTTTGCTTCAATCGGTATGGCAGAAAGTCTTCATACAGCTCTGCGCGGAGAAAATGTTACTGCCGTTTGTATAAATAATACAACTTACGGTATGACAGGCGGTCAGCTTGGACCTACTACTTTGCTTGGACAAGTTACAACTACATCTCCGACCGGAAGAAATGTTGAATATTACGGTTATCCGATTAAAATTGCAGAACATATTGCATTGTGCGACGGTACAGCGTTCAGCGCAAGAGTTTCGCTGGATACGGTTGCAAATATCCGTAAAGCTAAACAGGCTATAAAAAAAGCTTTTGAAATCCAGCTTCAGGGATTGGGTTTCAGCTTTGTAGAAATTTTATCTACCTGCCCGACAAACTGGAAAATGACACCTCAACAGGCTCATGACAGAGTAAGAAATCAAATGATGGAAGTTTTCAAACCGGGCGTTTATAAGGACATCACAGCAGACAGGAATTAAGGGAAATACTATGGAAAAAAATTTCATTATTGCAGGATTTGGTGGACAAGGTGTATTGCTGGCAGGTGAAGTACTTGCAAATGCGTTTATGGTAGCAGGAAAAAATGTAACCTGGTATCCTTGTTACGGTGCTGAAATGCGCGGCGGTACCGTAAACTGCGAAATTGTAATGAACGATACCGAAGAGGTCAGCGCAGTTAATAAAAAAGAAGCAGATTTTGTTGTTGCTTTAAATCAGGCATCTGTAGAGAAATTTGTTTCCAAAATTAAAAAAGGCGGATGGATGATTGCAAATTCATCTCTTGCAAAAGAAATTAAAACAAGAGCTGATATAAACTATTTGTTTGCACCAATTACCAAATTGGCAGAAAATGTCGGTAATATTAAGATGACCAATATCCTTGCTCTCGGTATTCTGGCTAAAGTAAGTAAGCTTGTAACTTTGGAATCTTTAAATGATGCTCTTGATGCGGTAATTCCTGCTCATAGAAAAAATTTAATGCCTTTAAATTTAAAAGCATTAAAAATAGGCTATGAGTATGATTTATTACCTGTGTAAATTCAAAATCACCTAAAAAGCTGATTTAAAACTTTACAATTAAGATTATTCTGATAATGTAAAAACGGATTAAGGAATATAAATTTGTACATTCCAAATCCATAGATTTTTATGAGGTTTTTTTAACGTGAAAAAAGAACTATTACTGGCAATAAAAGAGAAAGAAACACAGCTGGCAAAATTAAAAAATCATATTGATAAAAGTTATATCTGCTCCGAATTGTATAACAAAGTTGTACTGGAAAAAGCAATCCTGAAAAAAGAACTTGCTGATTTGGAAAAAAATAAGTTTGCCGAAAAAGTTAGATTTTTGTTCCCGCGCAAAAAGAAATTAATTTGTGATTATTTTAAAAAGTAGTATTGTTTTCTGTTTTTATTTTAATTATTTTTTCTTAACACCTATTAAAAATATATATTTATGATACAATTAGCCTATAAGTTTTTGGTGAGAGTGTTATAAAAAGGAGAAAACTATGACTGAAAAACGCGTATGGCTCTTTAGAGAAGGTGATGCATCCATGCGAAATCTTCTCGGGGGCAAAGGTGCCAATCTTGCTGAGATGACTAATCTCGGTTTGCCGGTACCTCCGGGGTTAACTATTACAACTGAAACCTGTATGGATTACATTAACCATGGCAATAAAATGCCTGAAGGGTTGATGGATGAAGTTAAAACTGCACTGAAAGATGTTGAAAACCAAACAGGTAAAAAATTCGGCGATGCTGAAAATCCTTTGCTGGTATCAGTACGTTCCGGTGCAAGACTTTCTATGCCAGGCATGATGGAAACTATCCTTAACCTTGGTATGAATGATAAAACAGTTGAAGGTATGATTAAATTAACTAATAATCCTCGCTTCTGCTATGATTCATACCGTCGTTTCTTAACAATGTTCGGCTCTGTTGCATGGGACATTGAAAGACAAAAATTTGAAGATTACCTTGATAAAATTAAAGAAGAAAAAGGCTACAAATCAGATACTGACCTGAATGCTGATGACTGGAAATCTTTAATTGAACCATATAAAGCTTTAATTAAAGCTGAAACAGGAAAAGAATTCCCTCAGGATCCTTACATTCAACTTCAGGAAGCTATTGAAGCGGTGTTCCGTTCTTGGAATATTCCTCGTGCAGTTGCTTACAGAAATCACTATAAAATTGACCATAACTATGGTACTGCTGTTAACGTACAGACAATGGTATTTGGTAATATGGGCGATGACTGTGCAACCGGTGTTTCATTTACAAGAAACCCTTCTACAGGCGAAAATAAATTCTACGGTGAGTATTTAACAAATGCTCAGGGCGAAGATGTTGTTGCCGGTATCAGAACTCCAAAACCAATTGCAGAACTCGAACATGAAATGCCTGAGCTTTATAAACAATATGTTGATATAGCAAAAAAACTTGAAAAAGGTTATAAAGATGTTCAGGATATGGAATTTACAATCGAACGCGGCAAATTGTATATCCTTCAAACCCGTAACGGTAAAAGAACTGCAGCTGCTGCTGTTAGAATTGCCGTTGAAATGGAAAAAGAAGGTATTATTACAAAAGAAAGAGCAGTTCAATTAGTTGATCCATACCAGTTATACCAGCTATTGCTTCCTAGCTTTGAAGCAGATGCTAAAAAACAGGCTGTTCATATTGCAACCGGTCTTGCTGCATCTCCGGGTGCTGCTGTAGGTAAAATTGTATTCGATACAGAAGAAGCTGCAGAAAGAGGCGCAAACGGAGAAAAGATTATTCTTGTACGTATTGAAACCTGTCCGGATGACATCCATGGTATGATTGCTTCGCAGGGTGTGTTAACCCTCAGAGGCGGCATGACTTCTCATGCAGCAGTTGTTGCCAAGGGTATGGGCAAACCTTGTGTTGCCGGTGCTGAGGATTTAGTTATCGATTTGAAAAATGAAACTTTAACCGGTAAAAACGGAAAAGTTTATCACAAAGACGATATTATTTCTCTTGACGGCGGTACAGGAGAAGTTATGGAAGGCGCTGTTAAAACATCTGTTGCTAAAATGGACGAAAACTTCCAGCAGTTATTCAGCTGGGTAGATGAAATTAAAAAGCTGACAGTTAGAGCAAATGCTGACACTCCTGCTGATGTTGCCAAAGCTCTTGAACTTGGTGCTGAAGGGGTTGGGCTTTGCCGTACAGAACATATGTTTATGGATCCTGACAGACTTCCTTGGGTTCAGAAAATGATTATTGCCGGTACTCCGGAAGCTAGAAAAGAAGCTTTGGATAAACTTCTCCCAATGCAGTACAAAGATTTCTATGAAATGTTTAAAGCACTTGGTGAAAAGCCTATGACAATAAGACTTTTGGATCCTCCACTTCATGAATTTTTACCTAATAAAGATGAATTGATTGCAACAGTGGCAACGAAAAAAGCTAAAGGTGAAGATTACAAAGAAGACGAAAAAATGCTGAATATAGTTGAAGGTTTGTCTGAATCTAACCCTATGATGGGCTTGAGAGGATGCCGCTTAGGGATTACTTATCCGGAAATCAATGAAATGCAGGTAAGAGCAATCTTTACAGCTGCTTGTGATTTGAAAAAAGAAGGATTGGATGTTAAGCCGGAAGTTATGATTCCTCTTGTAGGTCATGTAAATGAGCTTAAAACTGTACAATGCCTGCTTGAACGTGTTGCATGCGAAGTCATGGAAGAAAAAGGCGTGAAAGTTGACTATAAGTTCGGTACAATGATTGAAATTCCTCGTGCAGCGTTAACTGCTAACGAGATTGCAGAGTATGCAGAATTTTTCTCATTTGGTACAAATGACCTTACACAGATGACATTTGGATATTCACGTGATGACGCTGAAGGAAAATTCCTAAAACGTTATGTAGAGCAGAAAATTCTTCCTCGCAACCCGTTTGAAAGCCTTGACCAAACCGGGGTAGGACAGTTAATGCAGATTGCTCTTGAAAAAGCTCTTCCTGTAAGACCGGATCTGAAACGCGGTATTTGCGGAGAGCATGGTGGGGATCCTGATTCTGTAAAATTCTGTCACAGAATAGGATTGCAGTATGTTTCCTGCTCACCGTTCAGAGTTCCTCAGGCAAGACTTGCTGCGGCACAGGCTGTAGTGGAAGAAAGAGGGTAAGTAGTTTTAATGAAGAAACGGGTGCCTTTACTGATATTTTCATTGGTGTTTGCAGCAGTATCGAATATTTCGTATGCGGGGCTGTCTGATAGTTTTTATAAAAATCTGCTTCAGTGCAAAACTCATTACGAATATGATAAGGAATCTGCAACTTCGGTAAAAATCAGCGGAATGGAAAATGGTACCTGTACAATTACTTATCAATCACATTATGTTTGCCATTATAACAGAGCAAAGATTGACGAACTGCTAAACACGCAAAATTCTCCGGGTTCGTTTTTCCCTATGCTTATGGATCATATGAGAGATCCGGATGTCTGTTATACTATTATTGACGGCAAAAAAGTTCCATATGGAGAATAATTTAAAAGACCTGAGTATTTTACTCAGGTCTTTTATCATCTTGTATTTCTTTTGCATTAAATAATTTAAGAATTCTTTTATCTGTATTTTTCTTAAACCATCTGTCAAAAATTTCTCCGCCTGCAAATGTTATAGCTCCTGCTCCGATTCCAAAAAGAGTATTTTTAATTTTATCTGTTTTGGACCTCATGCCTACATATAAAGCTATGGATAAAGCAACTACCATAGACAAAACGGATTGGGTTTTGGTTAATAAATCTGAATTCTTTTTATTTTTTATAAATAAGTCGGCGTGTTCTTCATTAAGCAGATAGTATTTAGGATGGTTTTTTGAATTGTTCTTTTTTGTTTCCTCAATAATTATTTTATTGTCAGGCAACTTTTTAATAATATTGTACTCAGTAGTCATAATATCTCCATGATAGAAACCTGTTATATTAAAAACAAAAAATTTTAAAATTTGCTATTAGTTATCCGGGGAATATATTATATTTTATAATATAATATTATTATGGATGCTAAAGATTTAATCAGGTATTTTGAAGGACTTGGAATAGAGGTTCATACTACGACTAAGGCGCGGGGGCATCAGGGATTTTTTTTAAAAAACAGAATTGATATTTCTAAAAATTTACCTGAATTTAGAATTATACCAACGCTTTTGCATGAATTTGCGCATTACATCCACTACAATATTGAGCCTGAAATGCCAAAAACCGGTGGTTCTTTTGAAAAAATTTTTAAAGAAAACCATACTTATTTTGAACAGGAGTTAATAAAGGTTACTAATTTTGTTGATGAAAATTCTTTATGTGTAAAATTATATGAGCATAAAGACAGAGTAAAAGAACAAATAAAAAAACAAGAGAGCGTAATTAAGAAATTTTATCCGGAATTTCAGCGTTCAAAAAAGTTTAAAGAATTTGAGAAATATATCAAAAAATCAAAAGCTCGCTATCTGCTAAAATATGACAGGGTAAAGCTTATCGGTGGTTTATTTAGAAAATCGGTTGAAGTTTTTTCAATTACTAATATTGAGCATGACTTTCCTGAGATGCCGCAGGCATTTTCTGCTTACATAAGGCTTCGATCTTTACAAAAAAAACAGAAACGAATTTCGGCGAGAATAAATAAATTAAAAAAATATTATACAAAACCGGCAGAACTTTTCGCAAGATTTGTTGAAGGAATTTATCTTGATAAAGAATGGACATGTGCTCTTGCTCCTTATACTTCAAAAGTCTTTTATGATTTGCTAAATGCCGGACATTATGGTAAACTAAAGGCGGTTATTGATAGATTAAATTAGCGGTTTTGTTATGGAAGAAAAAAGTATCGCTCAAATGAAAAAAGAGCTTCAGGAGTTTTATTTCAAAAAGGTTAAAAATAACTTACAGGATATAAATAGAATTAGAAAACATGAAAATATTAATTCAATTTATATGTTCTTTTTAATTATGTCACTTGTTGGTCTTGTTATTTTTGGAATTTTAAAAATCGAAACTCCGGCTCTAATTTGTTTTGGATTAACATTTTTGATTGCAGCTTTGTTAGCGTTACATAACAAAAATTCCAAATCTAAATCTGTTACTATTGATATTTCAGGGGAGTTAGCTGTTAAACGAAGATTGATGAATGATTTTCTGAAAATCTTCGGAGATAGTTTTAAATGGGCAAAAAATCCTGGTAATATTAATACGATGAAATTTTTTCAAGAGATTAGAAATCTTAATATTATGAACTATTTTTTGCTTGGAAACATTGATGATACAATAAGCGGAAAATATATGGGGGTAAATTTTCGTATTCTTGAATTTGACAGTTCTTTATCTTTTCAAAATATTATGGGTTCTCTTATTCTGGCGCCGTTTGTTATCGGATGCGGCTGTTCGGTCGTTTTAATCCCGTGTGTTATACTCGCAATTTGTTCGGCTATATTTAATGCAATGTGGCTTTTGTGGATAGTTCCCGTACTAATTCTTTTGATCTTATTAAAATTAATTTATACGTTTTGTACATATGTTCCGTTTAGGGGTGTTTTTGTAGAATTTGATATGAATAAAGATTTTGAAGGTCATACTTTCCTGATTGAGAATGCTCCGTCAAGCAGGGGAATTAAATATGACCATAGTGGATTTGAAGATGTAAAATTGGAAGATGTCGAATTTAATAAAAAATATAAAACATTTTCAAATAATCAGGTTGAAGCAAGATTTGTTTTGACAACAGCATTTATGGAACGCTTTAAAAACTTGCAAATAGCTTTTAAAGCTAAATATATAAGAGCAGCCTTTAAGGATAAAAAGATTACAATAGCTATTGATGCCGGCAAAGATCTCTTTTCTATGGCACAAATGAATAAAGAAACAAATGCCGAAACCTTTGTTGAATTATTCAATGAAATACTTTCCATTCTGGCACTTATTCAGGCATTGAAACTAAATCAGAAAATAGGTCTATAAAAAATTTTTAGACCCTTCCATACATATCTTCATACCTGATAATGTCTTCTTCCAGGAGCAAATCACCTTTTTGAACTTCAATAATTTCTAAATCATCCTTATAAGGATTTTGGAGCGAGTGGATAGCTTTCAGCGGAATATCAACGCTGTGTCCTGGTGATAAAATATGTTCTTTGCCTTCAAGAACAACCTTTGCCATGCCGTTTAAAACAACCCAATGTTCACTTCTGTGATTATGTGATTGAACAGAGAGCTTTTGACCTGGATTTACGTGAATTATTTTGGTTTGGAAGCCATCGCCCTGGGCTATTACTGTATAAAATCCCCAGGGTCTGTAAACTGTTTTATGAACAAGATGAGTATCGTCATTTTGTTTTTTTAATGTTTCATAAATATGTTTTACTTCCTGTGTCTTGTCTTTTTTGCATGCAAGAATTGCATCTTCGGTTTCGACAATAACAGTATCTTCTAATCCTATAGTTGCGACAAGTTTTGATGATGAATAAACAAAGGAGCCTTTGGAACCTTTATCAAGAACATGACCTATAAATACATTATCATTTTCATCTTTCGGGCTGACATCATAAATCGATTGCCATGACCCTAAATCATTCCAGTCGCTTTCAAGTTTTGCAAGCGCAATTTTACCTGACTTTTCCATGATTGCATAATCAATTGAAATATTAGGCATTTTATCAAATTCAACAAACGGTATGTCATGTGCTTTATTAAAATCAACATTATTAGAAATCTTCGCAATATCAGGAGTATATTTTTCAATTTCTTCAATCATTGTCGACGCCTTAAACATGAATATACCGCTGTTCCAGAAATATGTACCGGCTGCAAGATATTTTTTAGCGGTTTCAAGGTCAGGTTTTTCAACAAACTCTTTAACTTTGTATCCGTTTTCAATCTTTTCTAAAGTATTTATATAGCCGTAACCTGTTTCAGGATAAGCAGGTTCAATGCCGAAAGTTACAATATAACCTTGTTCAGCAAGTTTTTCGCCTTTTTTTACTGTGGAAGAAAATTTGTCAACATCTTCAATCAAATGATCGGACGGTACAACAAGAATAACCGGATCGGAGTTTGATTTTTGCATAATGTATTTTGTTGCAAGAGCAATCGCAGGAGCCGTATTTTTTGAAACTGGTTCTGCTAAAACAACAGCATTTTCTACAAGAGCTCCGAGCTGCATCCTGACATTTGAAGTATGTTTTGTGTTAGTAATACTGATAATATTTTCCGGAGGCATGCAGTATTTAAGCCTTTCAAAAGTTGTTTGCAAAAGACTTTTATCTGAATTTAAATTCAGAAGTTGTTTTGGATATAACTCTCTTGATAAAGGCCAAAGACGGCTTCCTGATCCGCCGGCTAATATAATACCGTACATTTTAACTCCTCTTATTATAATTATCAGCTATAAAAACATTATATTATAAAAGAAGTTTATATGTATAGATTATTATAAAAACTTAACTTAGGCGGGATAAAAATTCCATTGCGGCATGCTCCGGATTATCTGCATTAATAACAGCTCTTACAACAGCAACCCGTTTTGCTCCGTTTTTAACAACCTCATCAACATTTTCAAGATTAATTCCGCCAATGGCAAAATATGGAATATCAATATTTTTACTTACCCAGTTAACATATTCCAGCCCTACAGATTTTGTTGTTGGTTTGGTAGGTGTAGTAAATACCGGTCCTACGCCTATATAGTCAGCACCGTCAGCTGCGGCTTTCTGTGCTTGTTCCGGAGCATGGGTGGAAACTCCTATTATGGCGTTATTTCCGAGAATTTTTCTTGCAGATGCTACATCCATGTCATCCTGTCCCAGGTGAACTCCGTCAGCCTCAAGAATATATGCTATATCTACTCTGTCATTTACTATAAAAGTTGTGTTATATTCTGCGCAGAGGAGCTTAATTTTTTTCCCCAGCTCAATAATTTTATTAGCATTCATGTTTTTTTCACGAAGCTGAAGAATATCCACCCCGCCTTTCAGTGCAGAAGCAACTGCATTTAAGAAATCAGTTTCGGTTTCAAATTTATCTGAATTTGTAACAAGATAAAGTTTTTTATTTCCAAGCATGTATTTATTATATTGTTCTTTTAATTTATCCCACATAATTTTCTCCAAAGTATAAGCTCTGTATCGCATGCCCTCAAAAATTTGAACATGCTCTGCATTATTTACAGAATATTCTGCAAGAACTCTTAGCACTTGCTGTAATCTTTTTATATTAGCTTTAAAAATCGTTTCAACATCAATTCTTCTGTCAGGATTTTTTATGCTGACTCCAATATCGTTTTCAGTATCGCGGGCTTTTAAAAGCTCTGTGTAATCAGTTTCCTGAACCATGCTCAATTGATGGCGCATGCCTTTTAGTTCTTCCGATAATTCTTTATTATCAAGAAGAAATCTTGTAATTTCTTCAAGAACTCTTAAGGCTTCATTGCCTCTGTTTAAATTTGCATCAATAATTCTTTTCATAAAATAATTATAGCATGCCATATGTAACTTTTTTTGAAAAATTTTTATATTGGGAATAAATCTGGTATTATTATAAAATATGATTATGGATAAGAAGAAGATAATTATTGCAGTAGCCGCAGCAGGAGTAATTATAGCAGGAACGTATTTAAGTGCAGTTGTTTATCAGCCTCCTGTAAAAACCGGTGAAATTTATAAGGAAGCTCTTTCCGATATGTCGAAAGAGAATTATTCAAACGCATATTATTTATTTTCTAAAATAAGTTTTTTATCAAATCTCAAGCCGCTTGCAATTTACCATCAGGGAGAGTGTGCAGACAGGCTTGAAGACAAAGATGCTGCTATCAAGCAGTATAAATTAATGTTTAAGCTTTACCCGAGGCATGCCTTGAGTGTAAAATCCAAATACCTTGCTGCCCAGGATTTAATTGAAAAAAATCCTAAACGTGCAAAAAAATATTTTGATGAAATTATTATACGCTATCCTGACACTGACTATGCAATAGCTTCTGAATACTATTCAGGGCTTCTTCTTATGAAAAGTTATACCGAAACTGAGGGCGCAATTTTCCCTATGTCAGAAAAAGATAATGTTGAAAATCATTTCCGTCACTACTTGAAGAAAGCTCCATCAGGGCGCCTTGCACTAAATGTCATCAAGAACTGGCTTACTCTTGATAAGCCTATAGCAAAAGATGATTACATGCTTATGGCGAAAACATATTATCTGTTTAACGACTTTGCTAATGCTGATAAAGTTTTGAAAAATGTAGACTTTAAAGAGTCATGGCCTCTGGAAGTTATGAATGCTGAGGGCATGGGAAATAAAGCAAGAATTAAATATCTTACTGAATGGGGGCTGAAGGATCATGCCGCTTATGTAGACAAAGAAGACATCTATACTGCAATTGATATTTATTTAAAATATGCACCATCAAGATATGAAGGTACAAAAAAACTTTTTGACATTTCCCACTCAAAAGGAAAAGATTATATATGGGATTTAAAATGTTCATATACACCTGCGGATTATAGGGCACAGTGTTACAAAGATTTGTATTTAACATTCCCGGAAGGTGATTTTTCCGATGACGCGTTATCACAGATATTTCTTGCAGCAATACGGGCTAATGATATAAACAATGCTAAAAAAATAGGCAAGGATTTCCTTAACAAATTTAAAGACTCTGAATACGCACCGATGGTCATGTACTGGATGGGCAGACTTGCTGAAAAAACTCATGATTATAAAGATTATATGAGTTATTACAGAAGTGTAATTGCCAAATATCCTGATAATTACTATGCATACAGAGCGTATTTACACATGAACCATGCTCATGGACCAATAATTACAAGTTATATAAAAGAAGTTCCTGTAGTTTACCCGTACAAGAACAAGCCTGCTATTGTGGAGAAACTTGTTAAACTTAAAGATTTTGATATTCTGGAAGAACTTGCGCGCGATGATGATTTTATTAGAAGCTGGGTTCTATATGAGAAAGGTGATTTCTGGCATTCAATGGTAGTTGCAAGAGATGCTATGGAGGAATTAAAAGTTAAGCCCGATAAATATGATTTAAGGTGGCGTCTTGTATACCCTCTTCATTATTATTCTGAAGTTAAGAAATTTGCAGATAAAGCCGGCAACAACCCTCCACTCATGCTTTCTATTGCAAGGGAAGAAAGCTACTTCAATCCTGGTGCAAAAAGCAGCGTTGGGGCTGTAGGTTTGATGCAGCTTATGCCGGCAACAGCATCAGAAATAGCGTCAAAACATGGCATGAAAAAATATAGTTTATATAATCCGACTGATAATATCATGCTTGGTAATTACTATTATGCTTTTCTGAAAAGCATGCTCTCAGGCATGGATGTATCCTCAATTGCAGCCTATAACGGGGGGATAGGTTCTGTTAACAGCTGGAAAAAATCTATATATTATAATGATACGGATGAATTTGTAGAACAAATTCCGTACCCTGAAACACAATACTACGTTAAAAAGGTGTTCAGAAGTTACTGGAACTATATAAGAATATATAATGGTAATGAATAAATAAAAAATCCGCCTCTGTTATCAGAAGCGGATTTTGTTTTAAAGCATGTTATTACATCATGTTTTTTCTTATTTTTTCTTTTGCTTTATCTATTTGTTTGATGCGTTTTTCTGTAGCCTTAACCTGTTTTGCAAGAGCGCTTCTTTCTGATTTAATCAGTTTATATTGAGCATCAACATCTGAATATTTAGCTTTATAGTTTAATAATTCATTTCTAACTTCAACCTGTGCATTGTCTAGCTGCAGAATTGCATTCTGCATTTTGTTGTTTCCGGTTAAATCACCTCCCTGTGTTGTAGTGTTAACAACCGGAGTTGTTGTTGTCGTGCTTGCTACAGTTTTGGATGTTCCAGGGTAACTCACATCGTCAAAATTCAAAGGGGTGAAAGCATTACCGTCAGCAAATACCGCGCCTGAACACGCAGCCGCAACCGCTAGTGAAAGCATTAAGTTCTTAAATGTTTTTATCATGAGAATTCTCCTCTCTTTAAAAGTATCGATACTTAATCAATAATAGTATATATTATTATTTATATTTCAGCTTCATTCATTCATATTAGATAATAAAAAATCCCGGGAACTTTTTGGCTTCATTTGCATCTATAATCCATGTATGCTGTTTAAAATCAGATGATATTAAGTTTTGTAAACTATCAAAAGCCTTGGTATTATTGGATTTTATAAAAAAGTTGTAAAAAAGATAAAACATCATGATTGATTTTAAAATTTCTTTTGCATACAATTAAAGACGTGCCCAGTGCACAGCGAACCTTAAAAAATAAAGACTAAAGTTAAGATTTTTAAAAAATTTCAAAGGTTTTTAAACAAACCACTTGACAAAAAATTTTGAGGGATTTAAAATAAAAGATGTGCGAAATGCACACCGAACCTTAAAATAAATAGCTGAGTAAGAAATTTAAAAAGATTTAAAAAAAAGACTTGACAAACAAAATTGAGGTGCTAAGCTAAGAGATGTGCGAGATGTACAAAGCGAACCTTAAGAAAAGTTAAGAAATTTAAAGATTTTAAAAATTAAAACTTGACAACAAAAATTTAAGTAATAAGATAATAAATGTCGCGAGTTGAAGCGATAACGATGAAAGAGATTAACTCTTTCTTTTATGCCCCAAGCAACTAGCTTGTTCTGCAAAAACAAAAATTGAAGAAACTGCCGATTGATTGGTGGCTATTATCTTGAAGCCCGAACATTGAAAACAGAATAGCTGAAAACGAAACAAATACTTGTTAATTCATTTAAAATGATTCAAGACAAAACGCGAAGCGAAAGCTAGCAATTAAATAAAGTCGAGCAGTTAATCTTTTAGCAAGATTAACGATGGACATAAACTTTCTGACAATGGAGAGTTTGATCCTGGCTCAGGACGAACGCTGGCGGCGTGCTTTATACATGCAAGTCGAACGTGAAGCTGACTTCGGTCAGTGGAAAGTGGCGGACGGGTGAGTAATATGTAGGAAATCTGCCCTAGAGAGGGGGACAACAGAGGGAAACTTCTGCTAATACCCCATATGAGCTAAGTTGAAATACTTATCTTGAAAACTCCGGTGCTCTAGGATGAGCCTGCATCTGATTAGCTAGTTGGTGGTGTAATGGACTACCAAGGCGATGATCAGTAGCTGGTTTGAGAGGATGATCAGCCACAATGGGACTGAGACACGGCCCATACTCCTACGGGAGGCAGCAGTAGGGAATTTTGCGCAATGGGCGAAAGCCTGACGCAGCAACGCCGCGTGAATGATTAAGCCCTTCGGGGTGTAAAGTTCTGTCAGTAGGGACGAAACTTGACGGTACCTACAGAGGAAGCACCGGCTAACTCCGTGCCAGCAGCCGCGGTAATACGGAGGGTGCAAGCGTTGTCCGGAATCATTGGGCGTAAAGAGTTCGTAGGTGGTATGTTAAGTCTGGTGTCAAAGCCCGAAGCTCAACTTCGGTTCGGCACTGGATACTGGCAAACTAGAATGCGGTAGAGGTAAAGGGAATTCCTGGTGTAGCGGTGAAATGCGTAGATATCAGGAGGAACATCGGTGGCGTAAGCGCTTTACTGGGCCGTTATTGACACTGAGGAACGAAAGCCGGGGTAGCAAATGGGATTAGATACCCCAGTAGTCCCGGCCGTAAACGATGGATACTAGGTGTTGCGGGTA
>HF989688.1 GCA_000431315.1 Brachyspira sp. CAG:484 | reverse complement strand
ATCTTTTGGTCTTTGGTTCGGAATAGTGTAGTGCTGGCGGTCTATCTATTGTTTTCGGTTGCTTGCTTCTTTACCGTACATGAGCATTTAGGTATTTCATGTAATATTATTTCATATATCATTAATTAATCACTTTTTTATCTATCGTAATAAACTCAATACAAAACATGTCGTTTAATATTTTTATGATAAAATTATTTTGGGGAATGTAATGAAAACGGACTATCATGCTAAATACTATGCATATGGATTAACAAAAAGGTGTTCTTCTGAAACCATTGAAAAATTTGTAAGAACACTGTCTGAAGCTCAGGTGCAATTAAATCCTCATCAGATTGATGCCGCATTATTTGCATTTAAGTCCCCGTTATCCAAAGGTGCAATATTAGCTGATGAGGTCGGTTTAGGTAAAACCATTGAAGCAGGTATTATAGTTTCTCAATACTGGGCAGAAAGAAAAAAGAAGATTCTAATCATTATGCCTTCTTCGCTTAGAAAACAGTGGCAACAAGAATTAGAAGAAAAATTCTTTATACCGTCTGTAATATTAGAAGCAAAAGTATTTAATGATGAAATAAAGAGTGGGAACTTGAATCCTTTCGCTCAAGATAAAATCGTTATTTGTTCATACAATTTTGCAAGAAATAAAGCTCCTTATATAAAAGCAATTAATTGGGATTTAGTTGTAATAGATGAAGCACATCGTTTAAGAAATGTTTATAAACCATCTAATAAAATTTCAAATGCAATCAAAGATGCTTTAACAGAGAGAAATAAAATATTACTGACCGCTACACCTCTGCAAAATTCGCTGTTAGAATTATATGGTTTAGTTAGTATTATTGATGATTACACTTTCGGCGATTTACCAAGTTTTAAAGCACAATATTGTAAAGCTGGTCAACAAGTGGATTTTGCTGAATTAAAAGAACGAATATCACCAATTTGCCAGAGAACTTTGAGAAAACAAGTTCTAGAATACATAAAATACACAAATAGAATTGCAATAACCGAAAAATTTGTGCCAACAGAAGAAGAACACGAACTTTATCTGGGCTTGTCTGAATATTTAAGCCGTCCTAAGCTATATGCACTGCCGCAGAGCCAAAGAAAATTAATGACATTAATAGTCCGCCGACTTCTTGCATCTTCTACATTTGCAATATCAGGTACTCTTGGAGGTTTAGCACAAAAATTGCAAAATATAATAGACAACAACCATTCAGAAGTAAATGTTGAAGAACAAGAATTACAAGAAAATCTTGAAAATTTTGATGAGTTAAAGGATGAATGGGTTGATGACGAGGAAGAAGATTTCAAAGATACACCTGAAAAAGAATCTTACACACCAGAAGAACTAAAAGAGATAAAAGAAGAAAAAGAACTTTTGACCAAGTTTTTCGAACTTGCGAAAAAAATTGACAAAAACGCTAAGGGCGAAAAGTTATTAACTGCACTGGAAAAAGGTTTCTTAGAAAATACCAAAAACGGCGGCAATAAAAAGGCTCTTATTTTTACGGAATCTACAAGAACTCAGCAATACTTGCAAAGAGAATTAGAAAAGACAAAATATAAAGGGAAAATAGTTTTATTTAACGGCTCAAATAATGACGAAAAATCCAAAGAAATTTATAAAAATTGGTGTGAGAAATACAAGGGCACAGATAAAATTTCAGGTTCTAAAACAGCAGATAAAAGAGCTGCATTGGTTGAATATTTTAGAGATGAAGCAGAGATTATGATTGCAACGGAAGCTGCTGCAGAAGGTATAAATTTACAATTCTGTTCTTTGCTTGTTAATTATGATTTACCCTGGAATCCACAAAGGATTGAACAGAGAATAGGAAGATGCCACAGATACGGTCAAAAGCATGATGTTGTAGTGGTAAATTTCTTAAACACTAAAAATGCAGCAGATATAAGAGTTTTTGAATTATTAAGTGAAAAATTTAAATTATTTGACGGTGTTTTTGGTGCTAGTGATGAAGTTCTTGGTGCAATAGGCTCAGGTATTGATTTTGAAAAAAGAATTGTAGAAATCCTGCAGAATTGCCGAACAGAAGAAGAAATAAATAAAAGTTTTGATGAACTTCAAAAATCGATGGAATCTGATATTGATGAAAAAATGATAGAAACAAGAAAAAAACTTCTTGAAAACTTTGATGTTGAAGTTGCACAAAAACTTAAAATTAGCAAAGATAATACCGAAAAATTTCTTGATAAGTTTGAACAAAAATTATGGGATTTAACAAAATATTGCTTAGAAGATTGTGCGACCTTTGATGACAAAAATAAGTTTTTCCTGCTTGATAAAAATCCGTTCTCTGAAATTATTGTAAACAGAGGCCCTTATAGACTCGGGAAAAATATCGAAGATGCAAATACCTACCGTGCAGGTCATCCGCTTGCACGATGTATATTGAACAAATATAAGCATATCAACTTACCAATAAAAGAATTAGTTTTTGATTATACAAATGATAAGACTAAGAAAATTTCTATTTTAGAAAATCTGGTTAATAAATCAGGCTGGTTAATTTTAAAATCAATGACTGTAAATGCTTTTGAAAATGAGGATTATTTACTCTTTGCCGGGTACCAGGATAATGGAGAAGCTGTTGACTATGACCAATGCGAAAAAATGTTTATGCTTGATGCATCAGAAATTAAAGAAACAGACGGAACTCCTGATTATGATAAATTAAATACTTATCTTGAAGCAAGAAAAGCAGGGTTGTTAGATTTTATATCACAAAGAAATTCACAGTTCTTTGATGAAGAGATAGCAAAACTCGATAAATGGGCAGAAGATAGGAAAAATAGCCTGGAAATTGAACTAAAACAGCTGGATAAAGATATAAAAACGCAAAAAACAGAATCAAAGAAGATTATTAATCTTGAAGAAAAAGTTAAAGCTCAACGTCAAATAAAAGATATGGAAGCAAAAAGAAACAAAATGCGTAAAGAGCTTTTTGACTCTCAAGATATGGTTGATAAGCAAAAAGAAGAACTTATTGAAAAAATCGAAGCTAATATGAAACAAAAGGTAGAAGAAAAGGATTTATTCATTATTCGCTGGAGGCTTGTATAATGAACAGAAAAGAATACAGCGAATTATTAATTAAATATTACACTGACAATAATAGTTTTATAGAAAAAGCTATTTTTACAGTTTCAGCTGGAGCTACAACTTTTTTACTAGGATATAGTGATAAAATCCATCATACAACCTTGTATCATATTGCAATATGGGGCTTTGTAACTACTCTTTTATTACAACTAATTTCAGCAAGAATATCCAAAGAAGGTTGTGATAGAGGGTTAGATGAAAAACACCCTGAAAATGGAAACGTATGGTTTAAGTGGTCTGAAATTATAAATAATATATTTTTAATAACATTTATACTTTCAGTTATATTAGCAGGTATTTCTATTTTAAATAATCACAATCAAAATATTCAGATACAAATAAAAAATAATGACGTAAAATATGAACAAACAATAAAAACAAAAGATTTTGAATATTATATGAAGAAAGAAGGTAATAATGAGTAAATCATATGGACAAGATGGCTTTACGCCACCTAAAACAACACAACCTAATAAAGCAGTAAAAGGTGGAGCAAATCCTCCAAAAACAACACAACCAAGTAAACCTAAAAAATAAAGGAAATATTATGAAATTTTATAAAGTAAATAATGGTTTAAATCCACCAATATCATTACAAAAAGACAGTAGGAATGAAGGTTTTAATCTGCCTAATTCAGTACAATTAAATGTCGAGCAAAGAGGATATAATCCTCCTAAAACATCTCAACCTACACCTCCTCCACAATCGCTGAATACAGAGAAACAATAAAAACTATTAAGAACCAATAAGGATGGTAAGAATGAATAATAAAAAGCAAAAACTGGAATTAACTTGGATAGGAAAGGATAGGGAAATAAACCTTGAGCCGAGAATTTTGGTTGAAGTTCCTGAAAAAAATTACGGTGATACAAACACTGAAAATATGCTTATCCATGGTGACAACCTGCTTGCTCTCAAAGCCCTTGAACAAGACTATTCCGGTAAAATTAAATGCATTTATATAGATCCTCCTTATAATACCGGTTCAGTTTTTGAACATTATGATGATAATATTGAGCATTCCACTTGGCTATCACTAATGAAAGCAAGGCTGGAAATTTTAAAAAATCTTTTATCTGACGAGGGATGCATTTTTGTACAAATTGATGACAATGAACAAGCATATCTGAAAATTTTAATGGATGAAATCTTTGGAAGACATAATTTTGTAAATTGTATTGCAGTTAAAATGTCTGAAGCATCTGGTGTCAAAATGGCACATGCAGACAAACGTCTTCCAAAATTAAAAGAATATATTTTGTTATTCAAAAAAAATACTATGCCAATTTTAAAACCAGATTTAGTGCCGCTTGAAAAGTGGAATGACGAATATAAGCACATATTAGTAAATATTTCTGATGAAGAAATTTTTAAATTAAAAATCTATTAAAAAAAGAATGTGCATCGCAAGAAGATGTTTTAATATGTGAAAGCATTTTAAAAGTTGCAAAAATAGAATCTTTTACAAGTTTCTTTGAAAGGAATAAAATATCTAAAAATGAACAAAATGACTGGAAATTTAAAAATGCATATCGAATAATACAGGCTGTTGGCTCTAGTAGTGTATGCCGTCTAGCCAAATCACAATGTCGGAAAAATCAAGAAGTTGCAGCTGTTTTATCTAGTACAGGCTTAATTTATTTATATAAAGAAAATTTTGATAGAGATTCTAAGCAGCCAAGAGTACAAATAATATTTGCCGATGAGAATTTATTGCAAAATCCGGGTGATTTTTGGACTGATATAAAGACAACGGGAGCAGTAGCACAAGAAGGAGGAGTCCTTTTTGAAAATAGTAAAAAACCTGAATTGTTAATGAAAAAAATAATTACTTCTGTCACAGAAGAAGGAGACTTGGTTCTTGATTCCTTCCTGGGGTCGGGTACAACGGCAGCTGTTGCACATAAAATGGGTAGAAAGTGGATAGGTATAGAATTAGGAGACCATTGTTATACACATTGTGAACCAAGGTTGCAAAGAGTTGTTGACGGGACAGATCAGGGAGGAATTTCTAAAGCGGTAAATTGGCAGGGCGGCGGCGGTTACAAATTTTATGAACTTGCTCCGTCATTACTCAAAAAAGATGAATTCGGAGAATGGATAATCGAACCTAAATATGATGCAGAAATGCTTGCGGAAGCAATGGCTAAAAACGAGGGTTATAAATATTCTCCTGACGGTAATAACCCATACAAACAAGGGTATTCAACAGAAAAAGATTTTATCTTTACAACAACACAATTTATAACAGCTGAATTATTAAATAAAATTCAACACGAATTAAAAGATGATGAAAGTCTTTTAATATGCACAACTCACTATGAAGAAAACTGTATTGATAAATTTTCTAATATAACAGTTAAGAAAATACCGCAATCACTCCTAAAACGCTGCGAATTCGGAAAACTTGAATATAACTTAAATGTAACAGAAGAAGAACCTCGAGATACCGAAGATAATGATATGGAGGAGGATGAATAGATGAATAATTTATATGAACAATATGAAAACCATCCTTTATTTCAAACGCTAGCTAATAAAATAGATTTCATAAATAATGCATTAAAGGATGATTCATATAATGAACAACAAAAAGAGTCCTTGTTGGCATATCAGCAATTATTAATTATAATTCAAACAAATTTGTCTTCAAGGGCGTTGCCTATGGTAAGTCAATCTGTTTTGGATAATTTAAACACTTCAATTTCAAATTTGTCAACGGGTATTTTACTTAATATAAATGGTTACCCAAGCCAATATCATAATGTGATGGATTGGTATAAGAGAATCCCAACTATAGAAAAGAAAAGTGAAATCAAAGAAAGTTTTAATTCTTTAATTCAAGGCTTTTTAATAAAGCAAGATAAGATTGAAAAAAAAGTAAATTTAGAAGTTACTAATTTTCAAACCAGGCAAGAAGAACAATTTGCAAATTGGGAAGCCCAAAAAAAAGATATGCAAGAAGAAATAGATTCTTTGCGAATACAAAATAATAATTTAAAAACTCAAGTTGAGAATTTTGAAAAAGAAATACAAGATCAGCAAAAGAAATTGAATAACTTAATTGAAATTTTTCAAACAACTTTCGATGAAAATTCTGCTGATTTTGAAGAAAGATTTAACAGTAAAGAAAATGAATATAATAGTAAGATAGATGCTTTACTAGCGGAACAAAAAAATACTGCGGATAATATCCTTTCTCATCTTGAGCAAAGAAGAGATGAAATTGAAAAATTATGGGGCATTATAGGTCAAGCAGCAATTTCAGGAAATTCCCAAAATTATGCAAATAAAGCAAAATTAACAGCAGATGTAATGATGTATGTTACACTCGGAATAATGTTAATTGTCGTTTTTGTACTTTCTGTCACAACAGTTATTGACTTAATTCAAGGTAAATTTAATTATCTTCATTTTATGTATAAAATTTTAGGCTCAACAATCTTTTTAGTTCCTGCATTTTACTGTTCAAATATATCTAAACGGCATAGAGATAGAGAATTTCAATTAAGAGATTTTGAAGTTAAAACAGCAGCTTTAGAACCCTTTATGGAAAATATGATTTTGGAAAATACAAGTTGTGATGAAAAAGAGATTAATAAAGACAAAGTTAAACTTGAATTAACAAAAGTTTTCTTTGACAAACAATTCTCTAATACAAATACTTCAAACGATTGTATATTAATACCAAAAGAAATTGCTAAAATACTTAACACATTTGCAAAAAAATGTAACTTAAATATTAATCTTGGAGATGTAAATGAACAAAACAGCAAATGAAATAAGATGTAGACTAAGTTTAAGACCACCACAGGCAGAAAGCTTGGAAATACTTTCTGAAATTGCGAATACCTTGGAACTAAAAAAAGACACTGACATTAAAGAAGCAAAAGCAAAAATTAAAGAACTCGGCAAAAAGTTTGAAGAGGTTCAAAGATTTTCCGATTTTGAAAGAGATTTTCCTAATATTTGTTTTGCACTTGCTACAGGAGTAGGTAAAACTCGTTTGATGGGTGCTTTTGTTACATATTTATATCTTGAAAAAGGAATTAAAAATTTCTTAATTCTTGCACCGAGAACAACTGTATATAAAAAGTTAATTGATGATTTTTCAAATCCGTCTAATCCTAAATATGTATTCAAAGGAATATCCGTATTCGCTCAAAAGTCGCCATTTGTTGTAACAGGTGAGACATATAATAAAATTCAGAGCAACAATCTTTTTAATGATATCGTAAAAATAAATATTTTTAATATTGATAAAATCAACAGAAACGAAAAGGGATCTGATGGAATCAGTATGCCAAGAGTAAGAAGATTATCGGAATATCTTGGTGAATCATATTTTGATTATCTTAAAAACTTGCCAGACCTTGTTATGTTAATGGATGAATCTCATCACTACAGAGCAAATGCAGCGATGAGAGCTATTGGAGAGCTTAATCCGGTACTGGGAATTGAAGTAACGGCAACACCACAAACCGAAACCGGTTCTTCAACAAAGAAGTTCAAAAATGTTGTTTATGAATATTCATTAGCAAAAGCATTAAGAGATGGTTATTGCAAACAACCTGCCGTTGCAACAAGAGAAAATACAGATTTTGATAAACTAAAACTTCCGGAAGAAGAAATGGATAAACTAAAACTGCGAGATGGTGTTAGCTTTCATGAAGATACAAAATATCATCTGGAGATGTATGCTCTGGAAAATAACAAACCGTTAGTAAAACCATTTGTTTTAGTTATTGCAAAAGATACCCCTCATGCAGACAGAATTTATCAATACATAACATCTGATGAATTTTTTAACGGAACATACAAAAATAAAGTTATGGTATATCATTCTAATCTCTCCGGAGCAGAAAGTACTATCGCAGAGGCTCAACTAATTAGTCTTGAAAAACCTGAAAACAAAATTGAAATAGTTATCCATGTTGATAAACTAAAAGAAGGCTGGGATGTAAATAACCTATACACAATTGTACCTTTGCGAAAATTCGATTCAACAACATTAGGTGAGCAAACTCTCGGAAGAGGTTTAAGACTTCCTTACGGTCAAAGAACCGGAAATAAAAAAGTTGATATGCTGACTGTTGTTGTTCATAAAAAATTTCAGGAAATTATAAACGCTGCTAGAGAAGAAGATTCTATTATTAATAAAGAAAACTTTATTGATATCAATATTGATGATGAGGAAGTTCAAGAACAATTAAATCAAAGAAAAATTATTATTACGACCAATTCTATTCTTGAACAAAAATTGCAAGAAGAAGAAAAGCAAATAGAGCAGATTCTTGATACCTATGAAAAAGAAGAAGCAAAGAAAAAATTAGATAGAAAAGTAAGCGCACAAAACGCATTTCTATCATTAAGCAAACAGGGCTTGAATATAAATCAAATGACAAAGGAACAAGTTATTTCTGAAATGTACAAACAAAAAATTCAAAGGATTTCAGAAGGACAAAAAATAGGAACATTTTTTGACAATAATGAAAATGTTGAAAAAACAATAATTCAACAAAGCCTATTGCAAGAACAACAAATTGAACAAATAAAAGAAGAACAAATATTAAGTAATGAAGAATTTGAAAAAATCAAAAATGAATTCCGGCAATTAACCATTAATATTCCTAAAATTATTGTTCAACCTGTCGGAACTACTGAAACTCACTTTAATCCATTTAAAGTTGATTTTTCAAGTAATGCTATAAAATTTTCTCCTACAGAGGCAAAATTGTTAAGAGAAAATCTTGTATCCGGAGAACAAGATTCTATCTCTGCAACGAACTTATATTCCCAAAAACAGCCATTGCCTAATCAAATTGTATCCAAATTGATTGACATACCTGAAGTAAATTATGACAAAGATAAGATAATTCTATTTGATATAGCAAATCAAGTTATAGATTATTATCACTCTTATATTCCCGAAGAGAAAGATATTGAAAATTTAATACCTTCCAAAATAAATGAAATTTTTAATTATATCAAACCTCAACTTATGAGCCATTTTTGTAAAGGTGAAACAGTATATGATGAGCCTAAAGTTTATCCGTTTGTCAGAATTGAACCTCACCACTATACACAAATACAAGGACAGCAATTGTATGATTATAGAGATAATGTTACTGACAAATCAAAAATTAAATCAATGTTATTCACTAATTTCAAAAAAGCTTGTCATGAAGTTTATCAATTTGATTCTAATACGGAAAAGGTATTCTCTATTATTTTGGAAAAACAGTCAGATGTATTAAAATGGCTAAAACCTGCAGCTAACCAGTTTAATATTTTTTGGTTTGATGGTTGTAACCCTCATAGATATGAACCTGATTTTGTTGTTGAAACAGAAAATATAATTTATTTAATTGAAACCAAAAAAGCTAATGCAATGAATGACTCTGATGTGCTAGAAAAAGCTAAAGCAGCACTTATTTATTGTAAAAATGCTACAAAATATAATCTTAAAAATGGTGGTAAAGTTTGGAAATATATTTTATTACCACATGATTCGGTTCAAGAAAATATGACATTTGAATATTTAGTAAAACAATATGAGTATAATAAAGAATAACAGGGGTATTCATGGCTAATGAGATTTCTAAAATATATAATGATATAGCAAAGTTACTAAATATAGCACGGGCGAAAGCGTATCATACAGTGAATTCCATTATGGTTGAAACATACTGGAAAATCGGACAGCGTATTGTAGAAGAAGAGCAGGGTGGTGCTTCCCGCGCGGAATACGGAACTAAGCTTATTGAAAATTTGTCAAGATACCTGACGGATACTTTCGGTAAGGGCTTCTCCGAAGCAAATTTGCAGAGTATGAGGAATTTTTATTTAGTTTATCCTGAATTCCCCAGACAGCGTCTAGGAAATTTGAGTTGGTCAAATATAGCAAGAATTATAAGAATTGATAATCCCGATGAAAGAAATTATTACATGAATGAAGCTGCATCACAAAACTGGTCATACCGTCAGCTTGAACGCAATATCAAAAGCGGTTATTATCACAGGCTTTTATCAACTCAAGAAGGGGTAAATAATGCTGAAAAATGTTTGCCGGCTGTAATTAACACTAAAGAATTCATTAAAGATCCGTATGTCTTAGAATTTTTGGATTTGCCTGAAAACATTGAAGGCAAAGAAAGTACATTGGAATCGGCTTTAATTACAAATTTACAGAAGTTTTTACTTGAATTAGGCAAAGGATTTTCTTTTGTTGCCCGCCAATTCAGAATTAGCACCGAAACCGATCATTTTTATGCTGATTTGGTGTTTTATAATTACCTGCTCAAATGTTTTGTTGTGATAGATTTAAAGACAACAAAATTATCCCATGCCGACATCGGGCAAATGGATATGTACGTCAGAATGTTTGATGAACTAAAGCGTGGAGCGGACGACAATCCAACAATCGGTATAATTTTGTGCACAGATAAGTCCGAAACTATGGTCAAATATTCTGTGTTGCAGGAAAGTCAGCAGATTTTTGCAAGCAAGTATAAAACAGTTCTCCCGACAGAAGAAGAACTTGCGGATATGATTGCTAAGGAAAATATAAAATTATTGACTGAACAAGACTAATCAAACCCCGTTCAAAAAGTGTTCAACTGGTGGATTAAGGCGGGTTATGTATGACTTATATATAAATTCCTCATCAAAAGCATTTAAGGCTTTAAAACGGCAATTCTGGAAAGTTATTCTTCATAAGTTATACCCAAAATCTTTTCTTCAATTTCTCGGATAGTTTCGGGTGATATTTCTCGATTGTTTGGTTTTTCAGAGGAGTATTTATCATTTAATACTTTATCCTCATAAGTTTTGACGTTTTTAAGCAAAGTCATTATTTTAGTTACAGTATGCAATCTTGATGGTTCAACCCTTTTGCCGTTTGATATATCTGCTTTTATTGTGTCTAAAAGGGTTCTGCCGAAATTGTATAAATCTTCATGGAATGTTGTTTGGGATTTTATGTATTCAAGCCGTTTATTTTCCCAATTATCGACAAATTTCCAACGGCGAAGAGTTCTTTCATTCACATTCAATTGTTTTGCTATACTTTCTAATGTCATAAATTTTTCAGTATAAAGTTTTGCGGCAGTTTCTGCTAAAACGTGTTTTTTCATATTCTGAGTACCTCCAGCATACACAAGATAACTCATTTTTCAGCATTTTCAAGTCCTGTTTTATTATAAATTTTATCAAGCGGGTTATAATATTCTTTTTCCTGATTTCCTATTAGATTTTTGTATATTTTAACGAAATTGGCTAAACTGTAATACCCTAATGATTTTTGGATAAATGTAACGGGAATATTTTGTTTCAGACATAAATTGGCGAAATTGTGCTGCAAGTCACTCGGAAATAGTCTTTGAATTCCAAGTTGTATGGATAAACCTCTTAAAACCACTCTTTCAAAATATCGCTGAGAAGATTTTGGAGAATTGAATTTAAAAACAAAATCGCTCGGAGCAGGGTTTGTCTTTTTTAATTTCTTTTGCAAAATGCCTGCTATTTTATGATTAATCTTCAGCGTTCTTGCTGCCGTTCCGCCTTTGTTAACAACAAGACGTTGTTCATAAAGAAAATATTTCAAAAATATTGTGTTATCCTCAAAATTTATTCTATCCCAGGTTAATCCTAATAACTCCGGCACACTTGCACCTGTTGATAGTGAAAGATATAAAACAGGGTATGCAGCAGGGTATTTTAATTGACAAATATGTAACAAGTAGGCTATTTCATCCTCTGATAAAATATTCATATCAAGGGCAAAGACATTTTGAATGATTTTATCGCCTCTTGTAACAAGGCTATTTGTTTTAGGGCAGACTGCTCTTATGATTCTTTTTAGTAATGAAATATACATATTGACAGATACCAGCTGAAATCCGTTGTCAAACATATATTGTTTGTATTTTGAAACTGTCCGGGTTGTTATTTCTCTTATGGTTAAATTGTCAAAATGTGCTTGCAAATGATTTTTATAATCTGTTTTTTCATGCATAAACCTTTCCAGCTTGTTTTCCAGACGCAGACGGGTTAAATAAATATTTGCCGCCTTTTTAAACTCCATATTGAGAGGTTCCTCAGCTTTCATCGAGTATATTTTGACCTTTGGCGGGTTTATATTATTTCTAAAATATTTAATCTGTTCTTTGGTAAATTCAGTTTTTATCTTTCTTAAAAATGCATTAGCATTATAGGCATAAGGCTGTTCTATTTTTTGTTCGGATTGCAGTTGCTTTTGAGTTCTGTATAAGGCTTCTGATGCGGATAATTTTTCTTTTGTCAGGTAATATTTTTTGAAGCAAGTATATATCTCCTCAGGTATAGAGTTTTCTGAAGAATTATGATAATTGGGTAATATTCCTCTAAAGCCGTATTTGTTGTAATTACTGAGAATTCTAGTAAATGTAGGATATGGAATCTTTTTATAGCCAGAGGTTTCGTTAAATAAGTCAACAACCTGTCTTAAGTTTTTCGTTCCTGCTTGATGAACAAAATTCAATAATTCTGCATATCTTTTTACTTTGTTTTGGGTTTCTTCTCCGAATTTTAGAAGTTCTTCATATCCATCTTCTTCTTCAATAATGATTGGTTTAAAACTACTAATGACAGGGGGAGTATAATTATCTGTTTTGGAAATCTTTTTGGGATTAAAAAAATATGTATCATTGTTTTTTATAATCACCTGACTTTTTAATAAATCAGATAATATATCTTTCACTTCCTGTTCTTGAAGCTCTGATAGCGTAATGATTTCATCAAGACTGAATTTGTCTAATCTTCTTGCTAGTTTTATTATTAAATCTTTATTTTTCAATTGTTAGTCCTTTCACCTGTTTTACATCTATTTTGTTTAATCCGTTTGTTTTGGCTAAATTCTCCAACAAAGAAATCCCTTTAATTACCTGTCTAAAACGATTTGTTTTTTCAAAAAATATTTCTTTGGCTTCATCGGTTATTTTAATTTCGGATAATTCTTCGACAATAACGTCCATGTCGTCTTTAGAAAAAGGTTTAAACTCGATAATCTCGGAAATTCTGTCATATAGATGTCTGTATTTGCCGAGTTTTGTTTTTGCTTCCTGCATTCCTATTAATACTATGGGTACGCCTGTTAAGTCGTGTAAATCTCTTAAGGTTTCAACAATTCTGTGACGGTTGATAAGATAATCCACTTCATCAATGATTATGACTTGCGGTTTTAATCTTAAATGAGTGATACATTGTTCTATAAGATCTGCCATTTTTCTTGAGGGTGATTCGCCTAATTCATAAACGATTTTTTCTAATAACCATCTGCAAGTCATTTTATTTTGAGCTCTTACATAGACTGCATCATTGTTTGTCGCCCACCATACTGCGGTTTGAGTTTTACCTAATCCCGGGTCTCCGTAAATTAATCCCATCTTAGGCACTTCATTGGATTTATCTATTAAGTTATTCATTAATCCTATGAAGTTTTTGACATTACGAGTTTTTACAAATAATTTGTGCATCAAAACCTCCTTATCAGCCATATATTTGTTCATATTCATCAGTTAATTTATATTCTGAAATCCAGTCTTGCTCTTTTTTAGAAAGAGTTTCTTTATTTAGAAGATATTCATACTTTTCAAACCTTGTTTGAAAACAGCCGCTAAAATTTTTACTATTTTCATCTTGTTTTATTTCAAGCCTGAATTGATTTAATTCATCCTCACTTTGCATTTCAATCAAATCCATTGTTAATAAGGGTGTATGAACTTGATTTCGTTTTATTTGATTTATATATTCCTGTTCAGTTCTTTTTTCTAATTGCTTTTTAATTTTTGTTTTTTGCTTAAGATCTTCAATGTCCTTGGCTTCACCCAGATAATTTGCCAGAGGGTGGATGGACTCAACCCTTTTGGCTTCACACAAAAATTCTCCGTTCAATTTATAAACCTTAATTGAACTTAAGTTGAACAGGCTATATTTGATAATGACTTCTTTTTTGTATCCGAATAAGGCTTCATCATAATAATTGTTTTTTAAGAATAAAATACCGTTTCTATAAATTTTCTTTATCTCACGAGCCATCATTAGGTCATCTAATGTTTCCAAATTAACACCTTCACCTTTACCGCTTTCAAGGATTTCGCCTATTGTTTTTCCTTTTATTTGCGGGCAGGGCTGCTCGTAATGATATTTTATGAGCCAATTTTTAATAAAATTTGTCACCTGTTCAAGAGACGGGATATTGACCTTATAAAGTGCTTTATGCAATTTCTCGTTTCGTTTTAGCTGTGCCGGCTTTTTGATAATACTCGTTCCTGAATATGATGGAAGCAAGACTTCACAGCTATCTTGTAATTCTCTAAACAACCTTTCAATCGGTTTAGCCTTTGCATTATACGGCTTTGCATATACAGGCTGAATCCCGAGATTCGTAAATAAACCGCTTAACCCGTTTTCAATAAAATATTTTGCTTTAAATGCTTTGCCGTTATCCTGATAAACAAACTTCGGTACTTTGCCTAAATTTATTATTGAATTTCTTAATGCACTTGCAATACACTGAGTGTTTTCTTCCAGCATTATTTCAAATCCGACAAATCCACCGGATTTCCAATCCTGATATGCAACCATCATTGGTCTGACAGGTTTTCCGGTATATGGATGTTTAATGAAAAATGATAATCTGTGTCCGTCACCGACAATAACATCCCCTACTTCAAGTTTGGAAACATCTCTTGTTATATATGGTAAAACCTTGTCATGCAGAGCTTTATTTCCTTCCCTTGCCTCTATCCAGGTGTTATAATGCTCATTTTTATAATTATTTGCAAATCTTCTGTATGTTAAATCACAGCATAAATTTTTAAATCCACGCTCTTTTAATGCCAGTTTGGTTAATTTAATTGCTTTGCCGATATTTAATTGATTAGGATGTAATAAATTTTTAAGTAATTCAGCTTCTTCTTCAGCCGACATTGCGGATTTTTTAGTTTTCTCGCCAAAGGTATAATTGTTAATCAAACAATGCCAATCATCATTATAAGTACGAAGCTTTTTATGCCATTCATAAATTGTTCCTATTGCAACTTTACCTACTACATTGAATAACTCTTCGCAAATACAATTATGATTATATGCTTCAAGGAAATCTTTTCCGGCAATTGTTTTATTTTTCTTACCGGTTCTAAATTCATCCCATTTTTTGATTAAATCGTATTTTGCAAGAGCCAATTTCTTTTGTGTTTCCGGGACAACATACGATATCGGGGCTGTTAAAGCAGATTTTTCTTTGACTGTTGTTACTTTTTCTTTAACATTTTCTTCTAAGGATGTTACTAAAATTTCGTAAGATTTTGAGCATTTCCGGATTACGTATTTGTTTTTACTGATTGCTTTTCGAACGGCTCTTTCAGAAACACCTTTAATTTCTGCTAGTTCTTTTGTCGTAATCCAGTCTGTATTTGAGTTTCGCATGATTATCTCCTCTCACACATTAACTCTGCTTCCCTCAAAAGTGTAGTTAATGTATCCATATCGAAACATATCCTTTTTGCTCTTTTCAATATTCAGAAATCACTGTTTAAGTGATATTGAAAAAACAAAATATTTGATGTATTAAGAAAAATTTTCAAACGGAACTAAGCGGAACCTTTAAAGGTTCCGTTTGTACTATAATTAAGAAAAGGAGTAATATGGTTAGAAATTCCGAAACTGAACCTGTATGGTCAAAATACATAACTGAAGATAATTTGCCGACAGAAGATTTAAAATATCTCTGCTCTATTATTGGCTTAGAGGCGACTAAAAAATTAATGTTCAATTCGGCAGGAGAAAAGTTTTCAATCCATGCTCACTGCAATCAACAATACAAAAAACAGTATATTATTGATAATTACCTTGATGCAACAAGTGTAAATAGATTAGCCTTGGCATGTGATACAACCACAAGGTACGTTTATAAAGTTATTAAAGAATTTGTAGAAAGGAAGACAAATAAAAATTAATGGATGTATTTGAAGAGAAAAATTTAAGTAAAATATTTAAATGTTTAAATGAACAACAGCCATATAAATTAATTTCAAGAGAATCAAATACTTTAGAGTTTAAAGAAAGTTTTAGTAAGCATGCTCTTGCTAAGTATGCAAAGACAATGGCCGCTTTTGCAAATAGAGATGGTGGTTATTTAATATTTGGAGTCAAAGACAAACCTAGAACGGTTGTGGGGCTTAAGGATAGTTCCTTTGATGAATATGACGATGAGAAAATAGTTGAAAAATTAAATGAATATTTTTCTCCAGAAATAACCTTTTTACGCACTACAATAAAATATTTAGATTTAAATATCGGAATTATATATGTGTATCAATCAATTAGCAAACCCATTGTTTGTACAAAAAGTATACAAAATAATGGTAGTTTTACAATTAGAGAAGGTGCTATATATTATAGATATAGTGCAAAAAGTTCTGAAATAAAGTATTCAGATTTAAGAATAATGTTAGAAAACGTAAAAGAAAATGAACGTAAATTATGGATGCAGACAATAACAAAAATTGCCAAAATAGGAGTAAATAACCTTTCGTTAATTAATTTAAAAGATGGAAAACTTAATGTTAATTGTTTTGGTAAAAATAAAGAACTATTTGTCGATGAAAAAGTAATTTCTTCATTAAAATTAGTTAAAGAAGGGCATTTTGTAGAAACAGATGGAGAGCCGGCTCTAAAACTAATTGGTGAAATAAAAGGTATAACAGGAGCTCTAGTAAACCAAGAAAAAATTATTAAACAAATTGAACCTACATATATACATGAAAAATATTTATTAGAAACTTTTTTAAACCAAACGGGAACACAATCTCCTATGAGTTATATTGAAGCCTTCTGTCGATTTTCCGTCAAATATTTACCATTCTACTATTTTGTATATTTAATTCAGCAAAATGACAAAACGTTTGATAAAACAAAATTAAAACAAGAAATTAGTAAAATAACAGAAGATTGCAAAATGGGTAAAACTTATTTATTGCAACGCATAAAATCGGATGAAAATTTTAAAGAAGAAAAGTTGACAGGTTCCGATTTAGAATTGAAAAAGAAATATTTAAACTTATATAATGATAAAAACACAAAACTAGCAGATATACCAAAAGAAAATATTGAAATTCAGTTAAAAATGATATTAAACATCTCTGATAAAGAAAGAATCAAAAATCTTATTATTCCATTATTAAGTAATTACTTAAATGATGAATATGAAACTCATAAAACGTTACTACGTAGAGCTATATCATATATCGATAAAATATTGTATAAGGAACAGATTCTTAATTTTTGATCAGTTCCGTTTGGTTCCGCAAAAAGTTCCGTTATGGTTCCGTTTTGTGGCAGAAAAATATTTTTTACGGAACTCATGTTACTTTTTTGATAGTAAAAGTCCTATTTTTGTATTCGAGTGCTATCTTACAGAAATAAGGTTTTAGGGCATATTATTACAAACTTTTTATAT
Organism: Brachyspira sp. CAG:484; assembly: GCA_000431315.1. Classification (GTDB taxonomy): domain Bacteria; phylum Cyanobacteriota; class Vampirovibrionia; order Gastranaerophilales; family Gastranaerophilaceae; genus Scatousia. Next base: position 34,228 of record HF989688.1, on the reverse strand, counting down.
ATTTATGAGTATAATACTCCCTAAAATCGGACATACCGGACTTTTCTGTAACCCTAAATTATTCTAAAATTCCTTTACACAGAGGGGCATTAAGGCAAGTTCCCTTTTTCTGTATTGTCCTGTTTCTTTACATCAAACTAAACGTAAAAATACAATTATGCTAATAAAATAGCGATAAGCATTAAGCACTTATCGCTATTTTTTCAAATCTTACGCGTGGAGGGATTCGAACCCCCGACCTTTTGGTTCGTAGCCAAACGCTCTATCCAACTGAGCTACACACGCAGGTCTTTTTAATGTTAAAGTTGCAGGAAAACTCCTGCAACTTTTATTTTAACAAATAAATTTTTATTTTCAAGCTTTATTTTTTATTTTTGGGTTTTATATTTCCTTAAGACCAGATTTTTTATATTATTATCTTTACTTCTTAAAGCTTTTAGCAGAGCATCTTCATTTGTCACTGCCCCTGCTTCAATCAGGCTTGTAACTATTGCAGCATTGTTCTTTTTGATTGCATAATTCAGCGGATAAAGATTGCCGTTTGTTCCGGGCATGTTTACATCAGCTCCGTATTTTATTAATGTATTTACAATTACCGGATCTTTTTTCTTGATAGCAACCAAAAGCGGAGTTTCTCCTGTTGTAAATTCGCCGTTTGGCTTTACTCCGTTTTCAAGAAGAAGTTCCACAACCTCATTCTGATGAGAATATATTGCCATATATATCGCAGGAACTTTGAAGTATGTAGAATTCGGGCTCATGCCTGATTTCAAAAATAATTTTACAAGTTCCGTATTTCCGTCCTGTATTGCGTTGAAAAATCCCCGGGTGCTGTAGCTTACATTTTGTTCAAGTATCTGTTTGATACAACGTTCCTGTGCGTTCAAAGGTTCTGCAGCTATTGCTGATGAACAAAGTGCTGTCACAATAAATAATGCTGCCAGTATTTTTTTCATAACATTTCCTCCTCAATTCTTAAAAATATATTAGCATATTTTCAGAGTTTTGAGAAGGAATGCTGTGCTGGCTAAACAAGCCCTTCTTTTAAAGCTTTTACTGCTGCCTGAGTTCTGTCATCAACAACGAGTTTCTGTATAATATTGCACACGTGGGCTTTTGCTGTATGTTCTGAAATTGTTAATTCCTGTGCGATTTCGTTGTTTGATTTTCCGTCAACAACAAGTTTTAGAACTTCATATTCACGCTGTGTAAGGTTTGCATGCTGTTCTTTAAACATTGCTCTTGACATTTGACGCGGCGGGATTACTCCGCAATTTTTCTCCCTCAATATAGGTACTGCCTGGGGATCAAGCCACATTGCCCCTTCTTTTACCGTTCTTATAATCATTTTTAAAATTTCTATATTAATATCTTTCATTACATAGGCACAAGCTCCGGCATGCAGGGAATCCATAACCTCCTGTTCTGACAGATGCGAAGTAAGCATTATTATTTTGGCATTATTATTTAACTCCAAAATCTTTTTCGCGGCTTCAATTCCGCTCATATCCGGAAGCCCTATATCCATAAGGACAACATCCGGGTGTGAAATTTTGAAGTTTTCGATAGCTTCCTTTCCGCTTTGGGCTTCTGAAATTACCTCTAATTCTTTATGTTCTTCAAACAGCGATTTTAGGCCTACGCGCATAAGCTTATGGTCTTCTACTAATAAAATTCTTACTGGTGCCATAATATCTCCTTATTGCCTGTGGTTTTTCTATTATATTTATAAGATGTTATTATTACTTTTTAATCGGCTTCGACTTTGTCAAAAGTGCTAATATTAAATTATTGAATTTCAGAAATATAATTTGGATTAAAATTAAAAACTTAATAAAAAATTAATGTATTAAGTGGCAATTTTTATTATTTTGGATTATTATGTACTTTGATAGAGTGACGAGAAAATATAAGGCACACATTATGAAATACTCAAGATATTCAACAGTAATCGTAGGGAGCGGTATCGCAGGGTTGTATGCAGCGCTTAAAATAGAGCAGCAGACTAAATTGCCTGATGGTATTCTTATTTTGACAAAATCAAAACTGGGCGAAAGTAATTCCCGTTATGCACAAGGCGGCATGGTTGCAGTATTAAAAGAAAATAAGGCAGATTCAACAGAGTCCCATATAAGTGATACCATTAAAGCCGGTGCCGGACTAAGTGAGTTTAATACTGTTAAATTTATCTCGGAAAACTCTGATAAGGTTATAAAAGATCTGTTAAAATTTGGTGTTGAATTTGACAGAGATGAAAATAACCAGCTGTGTTTTACAAGAGAAGCTGCACACAGCGTAAGAAGAATTTTACACTCCGGCGGTGATGCTACCGGTAAAATGATTGAACAGGCTCTCTGTAAAAAGGTCGTTGAAAATAGTAATATTGAGGTCTATGAGCAGACAATAGCCGTTGAACTCCTTGTTAACGGCAATTCCGAATGCAAGGGAATTCTTGTTTATAATGATGTAACCGGAGAGTACGAAACAATTTATGCTTCTGCAATAATTCTTGCAACAGGCGGTATCGGCCAGCTTTATAAATATACAACAAATCCGGTCGGAGCTACCGGTGACGGGCTTGCTCTTGCATACAATGCCGGTGCAGTTATGCAGGATATGGAATTTGTACAGTTTCATCCGACAGCGCTCGCAATTGACGGGGATGAAAACAGGTTCTTAATATCAGAAGCCGTAAGAGGTGAAGGTGCAAAACTTGTAGACGGTGATGGCGTAGAGTTTATGCACAAGTACGATGAAAGGAAAGAGCTTGCTCCAAGAGATATTGTGACACGTGCAAATTTCAATGAAATGACTGAAAATCATGTTGATTGTGTTTATTTGAATGCTGCCTGTATTGATAAGGATAAGCTTGCGCGTCGTTTCCCGAATATTTCCAAAAAATGTGCCGAAAACGGTATTGATATAGCTCATGATTTTATTCCAGTAGCTCCTGCCGCGCATTATTTTATGGGCGGAGTAAAGACAGATGTGGAAGGAAGAACTTCAGTAAAAGGTCTTTATGCTATTGGAGAAGTTTCATCAACCGGACTTCATGGCGGCAACAGGCTTGCAAGCAATTCACTGCTTGAATGTGTTGTATGTGCTTATGAGGTTGCAGATTATCTCAAACAGGCTGTTCTAATTGCACCGAAACAGATTGATATGGAGATTAAATCTCTTATTGATATGTATTCCGAAGATATTGATGCAGAAGAACTGGATATTCCTGAATTGAAAAAGGAACTTCAATCAATTATGTGGGATTATGTAGGAATTTTGAGAAGCGAAAAATCCCTTATGAATGCTTTGGAGAAAATTGAAGCGCTGAAAGAACACTTCCCGAGAATAAAAAAATGTCTTAGCAAGCAGGAGTATGAATTTAAAAATATGCTTACTGTTGCAAAGCTTATTGTAATCTCGGCGCTCAGAAGAAAAGAGTCCCGCGGGGCGCATTACAGACTGGATTATTTGAATACAAATGAAGAATGTGTTCACAATTGTTTAACCAAAAGAGAAGGAGAACTTAGTTTTGTTAAGTAATTTTTATATAGAAGATCATGTTAAAAGAGCATTGGAAGAAGATATAGGTTTTGGCGATATAACAACTGAAAATCTTGCAGAAGAAGGCGATATTCTTACTGCCGAACTAAATACCAGAAGTGATGGTGTTCTTTGCGGCTGTGAGGTATTCAAAACTGTTTTTAAAATCCTTTCTCCTGAAGTTGAGATAAAATTCTATTTTAAAGACGGAGATGAAATTAAAAAAGGCGATAAAATTGCTGATTTGAAAGGTCCTGCAAAGTATCTGCTTATGGGTGAACGCGTTGCTCTAAACTACGCACAAAGAATGAGCGGCATTGCTACCGAAACAAGAAAATATCAGGATGCGGTCGGGGCTTATCCTGCGAAAATTGTTGATACAAGAAAAACAACTCCTAATTTCAGACCGTTCGAAAAATATTCTGTATTTGTTGGCGGCGGGCATATGCACAGATTTAATCTTTCAGACTGCGCAATGATAAAGGATAATCATATCCGTCTTGCCGGTAGTATTACAAAGGCTGTTAATAAACTTAGGGATAAGATTTCTTTTACTCATAAAATAGAGGTTGAATGCGACACGTTTGACCAGGTAAAAGAGGCAGTTGAGGCTGGAGCAGATATTATTATGCTTGATAATATGGATACAGAAACAATGACGAAAGCATGTAAATATATAAATCACAGAGCTGTTGTCGAAGCCAGCGGTAATGTTAATTTGAGCACAGTTAGTGCTATTGCTGCATGCGGAGTTGATATAATTTCATCAAGTGCAATTGTTGCCAAAGCTCCTACCCTTGATTTGGCATTGGATATGTAATGGATATATAAAGTGTCAATTTAACACCAAATGTTAAGATTTTAAAAGTTAAAATTTTTCAGGTTTCTACATTATTTGCGGTATTTTTAATAAAAAATTTGTAAAATTTCTTAAAATGCTAGCAAAAAAATATTTTCTTTGATTTAGAATAATTGTAGAAGACATTAAAAACTTTGGTGGGACATGAAAACAAATTCTATTAAATATGACTTTACCCGTAAGCAGGGATATTCTTCGGTCCATAGAGGCCCGCAGAGATTCAAAGAGAAGAGTGCGGGTTTGTGTGAAAAAAATAACGCGGATAAAAGTGTAACATTTAGCGGTGGCTTAACTAGGATGAGTGAGGCTGCCGCTAATTGTTTTAATATAAATCCTTTAAACGCTGCTTCATCAAGCAGAGGCGGCTTATTTAAGAAAAAATGGTTTGATTCTTTCTTGAGATATGCTGATGCTCATAACATAGGATGCAGTGCTCTAATGTCACTAATTCTGGCTGGTGCATTAAGACCGGCGACAATTATGGCGCTTCCTGGTAAAAAAGATAAGGAAGATAAAATTTATGCTTCCGGTCACTCAATTGCATCAGGTATTATCGGTTTTGGATTTTCAACTCTTCTTACAACACCTTTGGATATAGCTGTTAAAAAGCTTTTTGAAGATGCTAAAGAAAAACTTCCTATTCCGAAAGAAGGTATTCCAAAAGGAGCAAAACGTTCTGATTATACAAAATTCAATATGGGAATTTTGAATAAGAAATATCTCAGATTAGCAGAACTGAAAAAGATGGCAGCAGAAGCAACAACAGAAGCAGAAAAGAAAGCAATTAAACAGCAAATCAATGCTCTGGAACTTTCAATGAAAAATATTGCAGAATGGGTAATTGCAGTTCCCCGGGCAATGTTAACAATTGCATTAATACCGCTCGTTCTGAAGTATGTGTTCGGTCTGGAAAAGAAAAAGAAACCGGCAGCTCCGGCTCAACAGGAACAGCAAAATTTATCCAAAGCAGTACAAGATGAGGCTGTAAGACATTTTATGCAGAATAAAAATATAAATGATTTTAAAGGAGGGAATAAATAATGAATGTGACCCTCAATACAAACAGAACTAATACATTTAACCATAATCAAAACAGAAATGTAAATCAGGCTTACAACCCAAACTTTACCGGCGGAAAGTTCTCTGTTTTATTAAATAATACAGAGAAGAAAATCGGCAGAGCATTGTTTGAGGCGGAAAAAAATGAAAGTACTATTGTTAAGCCGGTAGTTGATGACTCAAAATTCTTTGAACGTATTAATAAATACTTTAAGAAAAAGTATAATATCTTTACTGATTGGATTGCTGAGCATTTTACAAAGCCTGTATTTGACAATAAATATGTTGATAAATTTGCAGATAAAGTAAAAGGCAGCAATAACCTCTTTAAACATTTCTTAGCAATCGGCTCATTGATTACAAGCGGAATGTATATGGAAAAAACCCTTACCAACAAAGACTTGGACAGTGACAGAAAGCGTACACTCGCTGTAAACCAGGGGTTAACTTTCCTCGTATCTACTGCCGGTGCTTATTATCTTGATAACAAGCTTAATAACTGGTGGGATAAGGTTACAGTAAAATATGCAGGTGCTAAATTCAATGATGAAAATTTTGCTAAAACCTTTATTAATACAAATAAAGAAAATAAAAAAGCCGGAAAAGCTTTATTAAAAGCAAAAGATTATATTGCCGACAATCTCAAAAAATACCTCTGTGAAGATGATGAGATTAAGAAATTCAATAGCCAGATAAAGGGTATGGGTGTATTAAAATCAATGCTGGTATTTGCTCTTGTATATAGATATATCGTTCCGGTTGCAGTAACTCCGGTTGCCAATAAAATCGGAGATGTTCTGATCGCTAAAAAGAAAGCAAAAGAAGCAGCAAAAACTTCTAAATAAATAAAAAAAGCTCCTTTATCACAAGGAGCTTTTTAATATTTAATCCCAATCATAGTGAATGTTGGCATATTAATAATTTTTGATGATGAGCTTTCGTTATAGAAAGAAACATTTCCTGAACATACCGGAATGTTGAGTTCTTCGCAGGCATTTTTTATTGATAGGATAGTTTTCCTGAACTCTGACATAGCCGGAGGAATTTCAGGATTTGTAAAATTAAGGCAGTTTGTAATTCCTTTTGGTAAATACCCTCTTTTTTTGAAATTTTCTCCTGCTTGTATTATCGCATCAAAACAGTTTTTAACAGTAGAAGAAAACGTATAAATCCCGAGTGAGCATTTTTCTTCCCATAGGTAAATTGAGTTAAACTGCGGGCATTTATCCGGTTGAAACTGTGTTCTTGCTCCTACTGTATGATCGTATTGATTATAAATATATGGCGAATTGATGTTTTTTAAAGGAGGATCATTAACCGGTATTTCTGTAAAATCAAGATTAACCGGAGGCGGTGTGACAAGAATATCTGCCGGAATATTTGCCAGTATTTTTTCACCCTGCCTTACTACGTAATTTCCATCCTCTGTAACTTTGCCTATAATAGAATACTCCAGCTCATACTTATTTAAAACTTTTTCTATTTGCGTAACTGCGGAAGCCTCGACTACAAAGAGCATTCTCTCCTGTGTTTCCGAGAGCATAATCTCAAAATCTTTAATAGTTGCATCACCCAGATGTATTTTTGATAAATCAATATCAACTCCGACCCCGCTTTTGAATGCTACTTCGGAGGTGGAAGATAAAATCCCCGCAGCCCCGCAATCCTGGCATGAAACGACAAGTTTTTTGCTAAATATTTCAAGACATGCTTCTATAAGTTTTTTCTTCATAAACGGATTTGCTATTTGTATTGAAAGCTTATCTTCTTTTTTTTCATCGCTTAATTTTTTAGAAGCAAAGCTTGCTCCGCCCATTCCGTCTTTCATTGTAGCTGAGCCGGCTAACATAAGGAGCTGACCGGCTTGTGCTTTGGAAGATGTTAAAATTTCATCATATTTGGCAATACCTATCGCCGTCACATTTACAAGCGGGTTTTCAGTAAATCTTTCATTGTATAAAACCTCGGTAGAAACTGTAGGAACTCCTATGCAGTTTCCGTAATTTGAAATTCCATTAACAACGCCTTCAATAATTCTTTTGTCATCTCCGAATTTTAAAGAGTTACAAAGTGCAACAGGACGGGCATTCATTGCAAGGACATCTCTTACTATTCCGCCTATTCCTGTTGCAGCCCCGTTAAAAGGTTCAACCGCACAAGGATGGTTATGTGATTCCATTTTAAATAGAATTGCATGTTCTCCTACTTTTATTCCGCCTGCATTTTCGTTGTAAAATACAGCACCGTTTCGCGGCAGAAGTTTAAGCAGCTCTTTTGAATGCAAATATCCGCAATGCTCTGAGTATGTTGCGCTGAAAAGATGAAGCTCAAATTCGTTTGGTTCTCTGTTTAATTTTTCTTTTATATAATTATAATATTTCATTGAAATATTCAAAAACCTTTCTTCCGTCTGTTAATCCCAATTCTTTAAATACAGCACGTTCCGGATGCGGCATCATGCCTATTATTTTGTTTGATCTGTCAAAAATTCCTGCAATCCTGTCATCAGACCCGTTTACATTCCCGGCGTACCGCAGGAAAACCTCTTCATTGCCAAGCCCTGTGTAATTTCCCTGATGATGTGCAACCGGAATGTTTATAATTTCTCCCTGAAATTCTAAAGGAACAACCTTTGAGATGAATTTAAGATTTTCGTTAAATGTAAGTGCTCCGGAAAGCAGTTTTGCTTCTGTTAAAATCTGAAATCCGTTACAAATTCCAACAATAAGGCTCTTCCCGATAGGAAGCGATTTTACGGCTGGCGAAAGTTTTGCAATTCTTCCTGCTGAAATATGGTCACCGTAAGCAAATCCGCCTGGCAGAAAGATAATATCATAATTCCTGGTAATCCTGTCTGCATGCCATATATATTCACTTTGCCATCCGAAACTTTCGCATGCTCTTTTTGTATCAGTTTCACAGTTTGTCCCTAAAAATGTAATTATTCCGGCTTTTACTGTACTTTTTCCCATAAAATTTCATACTCTTCGATTACACTGTTTGCAAGAATTTCTTCTGCTACGGTTTTTACTATTTCCTGCGCATTTTCCTCGTTTTCTGCTTCAAAATCCAGAGAATAAATATTGCCAACCCTGCATTTTAAATTTTGTACCCTAATCAGGTGCGAAACTGCCTGTTCAAGGGTTTTTGCCTTAATATCTTTAATTTCCTTTTTAATATTAACGCTTACTTTTGCTTTAAATTTCTTCATAATGCTTTACATAATAGCAAAAAAAAATATTCAGTGCTATTAGAATAATATGAGAATATTACCATTAATGCAAAATTCATATACCGGAGTGCGTAAAGCACCAACTTTTAAAAGTATCATCCGCGATGTAGAAAACGAAAACGGAGATATAATAAACAGTAATACAACATGTTTTTACCGGAGAGATCTTGACTGGCGCGGGCTGGGTGATTATCTTATGTATAAATATCTGGATAAAGATAAGGTAAATGTATACAGCTACGGCTGCTCAGACGGCTCGGAAGCAATGTCGCTTGCAATATTACTGAAGGAAGGATATGATTATAAGTCCAGAAAGTTCTATCCTATTTATGCTAAGGATAATGACGAATTTATTCTGAATAAAATCAGATCCAGCAATATAAAAATGTATTTTAGCGATATTGATAATGTTGATGAATATTCATATAATCATCTGGGCAGATATTTTGAGATTTTCCCGCAAACCCCTCAAGATGAATCAATGATAGCTCACCCGACTTATGAACTTAATAGTAAAATCAGATATAGTAAAGCTAATGCTTTAAAAGATGTGCACAAACTTCCTTCTGAAAATACTGTGCTTATGATAAGAAATATAATGCCATATATTGGAACAAAAAGCCAGCAGGACGAGTTTATAAATAATGTTATAACAAAGCTTCAAAAGAATTGCGTTGTTATAATCGGGACTGATGAAGAACAGATGGGAATTGGTGAGAAACTTGAGAACTCAGGTTTTGTAAAAACTAAATTACACCACGTCTATGAAACCGTAAATAAATAGCTCCGGCGTTATTTGCTTGCTAAAAAAATACATTTGTAGTATAGTCATAGCAGGGGTAAGAAGTGGATAATAAAGATACGTTGGATTTGGAAGCTATTGCTAAGAAATGCAATTTATTTACAGGGAATGAAGAATCTGTCCCTGAGGATGTTATCCGCAGAATAAACGAGCTTGATGAAGTTTATGAACGGGATAATCTTGTAAAGATTTATAATTATTTTCTTTCTGTTTCAAAATCTCCTGATGTTCTGATGGCTGTTATCCGCTGTGAAGACAGGTTCAGAGATGCTTCTTCACTTAGTCCTCTTCTGGATATTCTTTTGTGGAAGAATGATGATGATAATCTTGATAAGGAAAAATTTGTTAATGTCAGAGTAATGTGTGCTAAGGCAATCGCAAATTTGAAAGATACCTCAGCTGTTACTCCGCTTTTATACTGTTTGAATAATAAAGACGAAAATTATAAAGTACGCTTTGCGTGTGCAGATGCTTTGGGAAGAATAGGTGACAGATATGCGGTCGCTCCTTTAATTGAGGTTATGAAAGATGAAGAGGAACGTTCTGTTTATTTAAGGGAATCCGCAGCCTCAGCTCTTGGTATGATTGGCGATATGAGGGCTCTGGATCCGCTTGTCAGTATTCTTGAAACAAAACAGGGCATTATGGATAAGTTTACTTTTTTAAAGGAACGCGTTATAGAAGCTCTCGGTAAATTAAGATTTGACCATAATGACAGAGTTTTTAATGCTTTAAAAAGTTCTTTGATGGATGAGTCATCCCAAATCAGGATTAATGCAATAGAGGCACTCATGGACAGCGGAAACCCTGATGCTTATGATGTTATAAAAGGCTGTCTTGCGGACGCCGATGACGAAGTTAAGAAAAATGCCCTGATTGCTCTTTATAATATGGTTGGAAGGCGTATTCTTGACGAGGTCATCAGCGGCGAGGGGTATAATGACTTTTTAAAAGTTGAGGCTGTTTCAATGCTTGAAGAATATGAAACAGATGAAGAGGAAGAAACTGCAAGACGGGTTCGCGAGGAATATGATGAATAAATCTGTTATACTTTTATCAGGCGGTTTGGATTCTCTGGTAAGTCTTGGATTGGCGCAAAAAGAATATAATGTTAAATTAGCGCTTACTTTTGACTACGGACAGAAGTCTGCGCAGGATGAAATAGAGGCATCTGCAAGAATTTCAAAATATTACGGGTTGAAGCATGAGGTTATAACTCTTGAATGGTTAAAAAATATTACTACCACGTCGCTTGTTTCAGATAAAGATGTTCCGGCAGGAGAATTGCTTGATAATCCGGAACAATCGGCAAAGCTTGTATGGGTGCCGAACCGTAACGGATTATTTTTGAATATTGCTGGCAGCTATGCAGATGCAGAAGGGTTTACGCATATTTTAATCGGCGCTAATAAAGAAGAGGGTGAAACTTTTCCCGATAATACACAGGAATTTATTGAGAGGGTTAACAGCGAATTTGAATATTCAACTCAAACTCATCCTAAAGTATTGGCGCCCTTGATAAATTCCGACAAAAATGATATAGTTAGGTTGGCTTTAGAGCATGGCATTCCTCTGGAATATGTCAAAAGCTGTTATAAGGGCGGAGAAAAACACTGCGGAGAATGTGAATCATGCACAAGATTGAAGAAAGCTCTTATTCACAATGGTGATACCCGCTTTATAAAACTTCTTTTTTAATATATAGTAAAAGCATGAAAACAAAATTATTAGAACAGGAAATTAAATACGAAGGCTGGCAGCTTTCACCTCACTGGATATATAAAAATTTTAAAATTCAAGGTGATGCAGCCGTTGCATTTATTGGAGAATGCGAAGTTAAGCTGACTGAAATGGTTGATATAGAAGATGTTATCAACAATGAGCCGATTTATAGCAAATCAATGCTTAGTTTCATATCAGAACAGTTTAATATAGGACTTGTTGAAGGCATTTTCAGACAAAGACTTCTGATTTGCATTATTAAGGAAGCGCTTGAAAAACGCGGAGTTTTTGTTAGAAGAAACGGTGATGATTTGTTCGTTAACGATAAAAAGCTTACTGTTTCTATAGCTACAAAATCTGTAAATTCGATTCTTATTCATACAGGAATTAATATAGACTCAAATGGTGCCCCTGTAAAAGCTTGCGGTTTGAAAAATGACTTAGGAATTTCCGACATTGAAGCGTTTGCCGCTGAAGTTCTCGAGAAATATTCTGAAGAAATTGATGATATAATACTGGCAAGCACAAAAGTTAGAGGAGTATAGCATATGATAGATGATGAGCCAAAGCAGAGCGCGCATATAAGTTACCGCGACTATAAAAAGCTTGTTAACAGAAATCCTAAACAAAGTCTGATTTTATTTGTTTCAGTATTTTTTACATTGCTTCTTGTATTTTTGGGATTTGCAAAGTTAATGTCACCTGATGTCGATATAAGTCTTGGTGATGAAGAGGTTGCACTGGAAGAAGATTCCGGTATAAGAGGCGGAGTTGACCACAGATTGAAAGAAATTCAGATGGAAGATAACTATGATGCTATTGGCGGCGAAGATTTAGCTGTTGAAGATGATGGCAAAGTTGTTATTCCTAAGACAAAGGATACACAACCGGAAGAGGCTGTAGCTCCTCAGGAAGAAGAGCCTATAAATCTGGAACATAAGAGTGACGCTCCTGCACCGCAAGCAGATGTTTCTAAGGAAGAAACTGCGCAAACTACAGCAGCACCTGCACCGCAGGCAGCTCCAACACCTGCAATTAATGCAAGAGTTGTTGTTGGTTTCTATACAACAGCGGAACAGGCTGAAGTTGCAAGAAGTATTCTGCAGGATGCAGGTCTTGGCATGGCGCCTTTTATCAGAAAAATGGGCAGCGGATATACATTGCAGGTGGGTTCATATAATTCCAAGGAAAAAGCTATGAATGTAGCTAACGAGCTGCTTATTAAAAATTACCCTGCCAGAGTAATCATTGAACAGAAATAGCATTTGCGTGCAGTTTCCGTTTGTGCTAAGCTTTAGATACAATAAGGAGAAGCTATGGAAAGTTTAAGAGATAAATACGAAGTTGTTATCGGTTTGGAAGTTCATGCTCAATTGAAAACCAAATCAAAAATATTTGCACCGGACGGAACTGAATTTGGTAAAGAACCAAACTCTGAAACAAGCCCTATTACGCTTGGAATGCCTGGCGTATTGCCTGTTTTAAACAGAGAAGTTGTTAATATGGGAATTTTGACAGGTCTTGCATTGAACTGTGAAATCCCTGCCAGATGCAAATTTGACAGAAAACAGTATTTCTATCCTGACCTGCCGAAAGGTTATCAAATTTCACAATATGATGAACCTATTTGCATAAATGGTCATATTGATATTAAAGGTAAAAGAATTGGTATTACAAGAGCGCATCTTGAAGAAGATGCCGGTAAATTAGTCCACGCCGGAGCAGCAGGTCTTGCCGGGTCAAGTTATTCCCTTGTTGACCTGAACAGAGCAGGAACCCCTCTTCTTGAAATTGTATCAGAACCTGATATGAGAAGTTCTGATGAAGCAAGAGCTTATATGGAAGAGCTGCGAAATATCGTAAGATATATCGGCGTTTGTGATGGTAACCTTGAAGAAGGTTCTATGAGATGTGATGCTAATATTTCAATTATGCCTAAAGGCTCTAAAGAATTTGGCACACGTGCTGAAATTAAAAACGTAAATAGCTTTTCTGCTCTTCAAAGAGCTATTGAATATGAAATAGACAGACAAATCGAAATTGTCGAAGATGGCGGAAAAGTTGTTCAGGAAACAAGACTATGGGATGATAATGCAAGAGAAACCCGCTCAATGAGAGGTAAAGAAGATGCTCATGATTACAGATACTTCCCTGAACCTGATTTAATGCCTCTTGAAATTTCAAGAGAATGGGTTGAAGAAATTCGTTCCAAAATGCCTGAATTACCTGAGGCAAAACGTCAGAGATATATGAGCTTAGGCTTGAGTGAATATGATGCAGGTGTAATTGTTGAACAGATGAGTCTAGCTTTGTTCTTTGATAAAGTTCTTGAACTCGGTGCTAATCCGAAAATTGCAGTTAACTTTATGATGGGCGAAATTGCTGCTTATCTGAAAAATGAAAAACTGGATATTTCAGAAACCAAACTTACTCCGGAAAATCTTGTCGAGTTGATTGCTTTGATTGAAAAAAATACAATTTCAAATAATATCGGTAAGCAGATTATTATAGATATGATGAAAGACGGCACAAAGGCTTCTGAAATTGTTGAAAAACGCGGTTTAAGCCAGATTTCAGATGAAGGTGCAATTAAAGAAATCTGTCAGAAGGTTGCTGATGCCAACCCTGAACAGGTAGAAAAATATAAAAACGGTAAAGTTCAGCTCCTTGGCTTCTTTGTTGGTCAGGTTATGAAGGAAACAAAGGGCAGGGCTAATCCTAAAGCTGTTAACGATCTTATGAAAGAAATCTTAGGGTAGGCTTTATAAGCCTGCCCTTGAGGTATATAGATCTTAGCACTGTGCAGATGCTGATGGCAGAATATTAGAAAGTAATACCGGAAATTATTTAAGGGTGTTTATGTTTTTTAAAGAAAATAAAAAATCGAGTATGGAGCAGGAAATTTTTGAACAGGCTGCTGTTCTTGAAAATTTGCTTAGAACTCATGTAAATGATAACAATTATATTTTGTTTGATATTCCTACAGATATATCTAAAATTGTTATTGTTGCAAGCGGTTCATCTTATCATTGTGCGAGATATGCTGCTGATTTATTTGGAAATGTTGCCGGCATGGAGGCTCGTGCAATTTATTCAAGCGAATTTTTGTTAAAATCAGCTGTTCCGCATGAAAATGATATTTTGTACGTATTTATAACGCAATCCGGTGAAACATCTGATACAAATTCTGCTTTAAGAAAAGCTAAAGAATTTGGAATGAGAACCCTGTGTATTACTAATAAAAAGGATTCTACAATCTGGCAGGCTTCTGATTTTAAGATTGACTGCTGTGCAGGCGAAGAAAAAAGCATTGCCGCAACAAAATCTCTGACTACCCAGATGCTATGCTGTACTTTGCTTGTTTTAAAATATGCAGCACATAAAGGGATTGATATTTCAGGCTATTTGGCTCAGTTAAACCAGCTTTCTGAATCTGTAGATGATACATACAAGCTTCATCATCAAATTAAAGATATGGCAAAATTCCTTGCAAAGTTTAAAAATATTGTTATAACTGCTGACGGAATTTCTTATGCAATAGCAAAAGAAGCTTCTCTGAAAATAAAAGAAACCTCTTATATAAATGTTTATTCAAGTATTCTTGGCGAATTTATGCATGGTCACGTTGCAATTTTAAATAACAAACCTGCAATGATCCATATTTCAGTGAATGACTTGAGCTACACAGCAATAAAAAACCTTAATAAAATTGAAGAAGACTATAACCCGCCGCTTTGCGTTATCGGATGTTCCAACGAAAAGATAAAAACAAAGTTTAATATAAACATAAACTGTGAAAGCGATATTGTGAAATCTTTTTGTATTGTGGTAATTATTCAGCTTTTGGCATTGGAGATAGCTCAGTGTCTTCATAGGAATGTTGACAAACCGCACGGGCTGCATAAGGTTGTGAAATAATTAACGATTGAATTTTATCAAAATATTATTTATAATAAATATGTAAAGTATCATAAAAAGGAGAGAAATGTATGCTGAAATCTAATAATAGTAACCGTTTCGGGGGGGGGGCAACTAATTTAAGCTCTCCTGATAGCTCTTTTGGGGTTATAGACAAATATTTTGCCTTTACTATGTCTGAGGTTTTAATAACACTCGGCATAATTGGTATTGTTGCGGCAATGACGCTTCCAACAGTTATACAGAAACATAGAAATCAGGTAGTTGAAGCTAAGTTAAAGAAATTTTATACAACTATGAACCAGGCTGTCAGAATGGCAGAGGTTAAATATGGTGATATGCAATACTGGTGGGAGGACCTGGAAGGTGCTCAATATGAAGAAGGGAAACCTGTTCCGGGTTCATCGGAAGCTGAAAAGTGGTTTAATAAGTATCTGGGTAAGCATTTAAAAATTGTAAGGCAGGAAATACTTAATAGTAGTGGTACTTTAATTGTTTATTTTGCAGACGGTGGAGCCTTAAAGCAAATGAATAACGGTACAACAAGAGATTGGGTCTATTATCCGAATCCGAGCAAATGTGAGAAAACGCTTACGTCTATAAACCAAAAGGAGGTAATCGGAATCTGTGGTTTTTCTTTCCAATTTGTACCTAATGGTCAACTTTCCTTTAAATATCATTATAAAAAAGGGTTTGAACCATGGATGTATACCTGGGATGGCAGGGAAGAAACATTAAAAGACGGATGTTATTCAGGTTCTAATCTTCATTTTTGTACTGCGTTGATTCGTGCTAATAATTGGACAATTCCTAAAGATTACCCGTACAAAGTACATTAAAAAAGCGGTCATTTTGACCGCTTTTTTTAGAATTGTTTTAAGAATCTTACATCATTATTAAAGAATAATCTTATGTCATCAATTGCGTATTTGAGCATTGCAAGTCTTTCGACTCCCATACCAAACGCAAATCCGGTATAAACTTCCGGATCAATTCCGACATTTATTAAAACATTAGGATCAACCATTCCGCATCCTAATACTTCAAGCCATCCTGTACCGGAGCAGGTTCTGCAGCCTTTACCTTCGCACATAATACATTGAACATCGACTTCTGCAGAAGGCTCTGTGAACGGAAAGAAGCTGCTTCTGAATCGTGTAGGACGGCTTGCTCCAAAATAGATTCTGATAAATTCATTTAAAACACCTTTTAAGTCGCCAAATGTAATATCTTTATCTACATAAAGACCTTCAATCTGGTGGAAGAAATTATTTTTACGGGCATTTATGTTTTCATTTCTGTAAACTCTGCCAGGTGCAATCACCCTGATTGGCGGTTTCTGACCTTCCATTGCATGAATCTGAGCACCGGATGTCTGGCTTCTTAAAACTATATTTTTGGCTATTGTTGTATAGAAAGTATCCTGAACATCTCGCGCCGGGTGATCTTTGGGTACATTCAGCGCATCAAAGTTGTAATAGTCAGTTTCAACTTCCGGGGATTGTATATCCGGAACAACAGAAAAGCCAAGGCTTTGTAAGCTTGAAACAATCTCATTTGTAGTTGAGGTTATAGGGTGAACTTTTCCGCGCGGAATAAATTTTCCGGGTAGAGTAATATCAATTCTTTCTTTTAAAAGTTTTGCATCAAGTTCTTGTTTGTAAAACTCATCATGTTTTTCTTTTAGAGAAGCTTCAAGCTTTTGGGTTATCTCATTTGCAAGAGAGCCGACAATTCTTTTATCTTCATCCGACAAATTTTTAAGGTTCTTTTTTATTTCGTTAAATTCCCCTTTTCTGCTGAGATATTTCCCTCTTATTTCATCTAAATCACTGATAGATGCTGCTTTTGATAAATCTGCAACGGCATTGGCATAAATTTGTTCCAGTTGTTCTTTCATTTTAATCCTCTTTTATTCGTTATAGTTTAAAATTTCGTTGTAAGTTTTTTCAAATTTTATTGTTGTGGACTGTCCATGTCCAGGGTAAACAATTATATTGTCATCAAGTTCAAAAAGTACATTTTTGATACTGTTTACAAGTTTTTTGATATTTCCGCCGAATAAATCCGTACGTCCGAAACTCTGGCAGAATAAGGTATCTCCGGAAAATAGAAATTCGTTATCAACTAAAAAGCTCATTCCGCCTTCGGTATGTCCCGGTGTAGGAATTGCCTTTATTTTATGTTCACCCAATTGAAATTCCTGCCAGTCCTCAATTCTACCGTTAATGATAGGAACCTCTGCCATTGGCAAGTTTAATAATTTCGGCATCATGTTAATATTTTCAGCAAGGATTACGTCCTCTTTGTTTATGTAAGCATCTACACCTAAAGCTTCTGTCATTTTATTAACCCCTAAAATATGGTCAAAATGTCCATGGGTTAAAAGGATATATTTAACCTTAGCTCCCAGTTTATAAATATCCTCAATAATTTCCTGTTTATATTCGGAACAGTCAATGAGAACAGCTTCTTTTGTGTTTTTGTCCATTAACAAATAATTGTTGGCATCAAAAGGTCCCGCAATATATGTATTTAAAATCATGTTTACCGCCTTATCAATTCAAATATATCTTTGCAAGTTTTGAACAGCTCTTCCGCCTTGTCTAACGGAACCATGTTTGGTCCATCGCACAGGGCTTTATCCGGTTCTGGATGAACTTCAAAGAATAACGCGTTTGCACCGACTGCCATTGCAGCTTTTGCAAGGTAAGGGACAAATCTTCTGTCACCTCCTGATGAACAGCCGTTTGCTCCTGGAAGCTGTACGCTGTGTGTTGCATCAAATACAACAGGATAACCAAATCCCTGCATTATAGGAATACCGCGGAAATCTACCACAAGATTATTGTATCCGAATGAGGTTCCGCGATCAGTTAAAAGTATATTACTGTTTCCACTGTCCTCAACCTTTTTTATTAGCGGACCCATTTGTTCAGGTGCCAAAAATTGTCCTTTTTTTATGTTTACAATTTTTCCGGTATTTGCCGCAGCTACCAGTAAATCAGTCTGTCTGCATAAAAAGGCAGGTATTTGAAGCATATCAGCTACTTCTGCAACAGTTGACGCCTGCTCCGGAGTATGAATATCCGTTACTATTGGCAAGTCAAAATCTTTTTTTATTTTTGCCAGCATTTCAAGCCCTTTTTCCATACCAGGACCTCTGAAAGAAGTAATTGATGAGCGGTTTGCTTTATCAAAAGATGATTTGAATATATAGTTGATACCGAGTTTTTCTGTAATTTCTTTCAGTTTTTCTGCTGTTCTGTTTAAAATATCCTGATTCTCGATAGCGCAGGGACCTGCAATTATTGTAAGCTTATCTGCTCCTATCTCAAAATTTCTTAATTTAATTCTCTTCATATCCATATCCTTATTATATGTAAAATACTGTCTAAGTGCAAGAAAACTTTACTGTTTTAATTAATTATGTTAAAATCCTCATATAGGAGAGATATATGAATAAACAAATTACTAATCTGGATAACAATATTGAATTTTTTTATAAAAGAAATGAAAACACTCCGCGAGTTGCGCTTTGTATGAATTTTTCTATTAATAATCCTGAAAAAAGTGCAGGTATATATGTTCTTATGACAAGATTGTTTCTTCAGGGAACCAAAAACAGAACAGCAGAGCAGCTTGCAGAAGAACTGGATTCTTGTGCTATTGAATTTTCTAATGAATTAAAGCAGGATTACTTGAGATTCAGATTTGTTTGTTTAAACGAAGATTTTTCAAAGGCGCTTGAAATTATGTCTGATATTATAAAAAATTCTACCTTTGAAGAATTTGATAAAGAAATTGCGAAAATGGAGGGTGAAATTACTGCAGAGCTGGATTCGCCCCGGGCTAAGGTTTCTGACGGATATTATAAGACTATGTTTGAGAACCATCCTTACGGCAATACTTCAACAAAAATACTTGAAAATATTAAAAATATAACAAAACAGGATATTATTGAAGCTTATAATTCTATTTTACAAAACAGTAAAAAAGTGATTACTTTTGTCGGGGACCTTGATTTTGATAGTGTGCTTCCTGAATTAAACAAAAATTTTGCGGAACTCCCGAATGATAAAGACGAAAAAAATCTTATTCCGGTGGAAACTTTAACTTCGCACAGAGATACAGAAATAATAAAACCTGATGCAAACCAGGCACACCTGCTTAAAGGGTGGCAGGTTCCTTCTTATTTAGATAAGGATTATCCTGCACTTGTATTGCTGAATATTATTCTTGGAGCTTCAGGGCTTTCATCCAGATTGTTCCTTGAGTTAAGAGATAAAAAAGGTCTTGCATACGTTGTAAGAAGTTCTTACGAACCGCTTGGCTTGTGCGGAAATTTTTCAATTTATATAGCAACCGAACCTAAGAATATTGAAGTTTCTCTGGCAGGGTTTAAAGAAGAAATTGAAAAGATTAAATCGATTCCTGTAGGTGAGGAAGAACTTGAAAATGCAAAGAATAATATAATCGGTAAATGGGCATTTACAACAGAAACAAATAACCAGCAGGCTTGTATTTTAGCTCATCATGGAATTATGGGGCTGGGTTTTGATTTCCTTGAGAAAACAAAGCAGGCAGTAAAGGCTGTAACGTCAGAGCAATTACAGCAATGCGCAAATAGATATTTTAATGATAATTATGTGTATGCTGTTTTAAAGCCTTAACCTTATCAGGTAATAGCTGATTTAGCTCATTTAATAAATAATGTGTTTCGAGGTATTGTGTCTTGAAACTGTTTGTGCTGCTATTAGTAATAATATTATTTTTGCCGGAAACGGGATTTGCAGAAGAATTTCAACCGTTATACATCAGTACGGTTTTTGATTCACAAATAAGTTTAATCGAAGGAGATTTCCAAAAAACTCTGCCTCAGAAAAAGACGATAGTATATACAAAAGTTCCGCGGGGATTGGTTTTAAGTATTGATGAGAGTGAATTTTTTGAGAAAGGCAGTTCTGTAATAAAACCGGAAGGAAAACTGCTTTTGAATGGTATCTCTGAGGTTTTGAAAAACTTTGATAATCAATGTGTTGTTGAAAGCCATACGGATGAGCCTATTTCTCATGAGAATATTATGAAGTATGATTGGGAATTAACGATTATGAGGGCAAATGCAATCGTAGATTATGTTGTTATGCAAACCAAATTTCCATATGATAGAATTTTCCCGCAAGGTTTCGGCGAAATAATGCCTTTTAACGATAATGTAGCACGTAAAGACTTTAGCGACAGAAGGATAGATTTTGTCATTTTTGATTATGATATAGAACGTTAAGCAATAATACTCTGGCGCATACGTGAAGTTCTGTTTTCGCTGAGGATGTTTTTAAGCTTCATAATAGCCTGTGCATGTAACTGGCATACCCGGGATTCTGACATATTGATGGTAGCCCCTATTTCTTTAAGCGTCATGTTTTCCTGATAGTAAAGAACCATTATGATACGTTCACGTTCAGGAAGACGCTGGAGGGCTTTCTCAAGTTCCTGCTTAACATTTTTTTCTTCCATATTTTCCTGGGGATTTAATTTGTTAGTATCCTGAATCGTATCAATGATTTCAACACTGTCATCTGTATTGCCTCGTTTTTCATAAATGGATGTCATTGTGGTATCTTCAGCCATAATCTGGTTAACTTTTTCTGCATCCATATTAAGATAACCGGCAATTTCAGATGTGGTTGGCATTCTGCCGAGTTCCTGCTTTAGAATTTCCTGTGCATTTTTTATATCTTTAATTTTTTTCCTTACACTTCTTGGCAGAAAGTCTTCGGAACGAATTTTATCTAAAATAGCCCCGCGTATTCTTATCAGTGCATATGTTTCAAATCTGGTATTTTTTTGTGGTGAATATCTTTCTATTGCATTAATTAAACCTTCTACCCCGTAACCTGCAATATCTTCTATTGAAATTGTTGCAGGAAGATTTACCTTAACGCGTCCTACAACGTAGCGGATTAAATAAATATACTGCACAATCAAAGTATCTCTAACTTCTTTGTTAGATTTATCCTTAAAATATTCCTCCCACAACGCAATTAGTTCCTCTTCCTGTAGTCTTTTAATATTGTTGTAAGATGTGAAATCAAAACTTTGATCCATTAATCCACCCGAACATTGTTTAATATTTCTTTACATTACTATTCTATAACATCTGCCTTTTGTCACATCATTTAAAAAGAGGAAAAGTTTTAAAATTACTAAAGTTTGTGATGTAGTAGCAAAAATAAACTTGTTCATGTATTATATCAATGACTATGTGTAAAATAAAAGGAGTAACCAATGATTCAGAAGGTTGACAATAAAAGAACGGCTGTTTACACAGGTGTTGGGTTAGGCGTTGGTGCTGTTGCAGGTGGTATTAGCGGATATTTATCCAATCCACATTTGAAAAAAGGTATTGTAACTGATGAATTTGTTTCAAGCTATTGTGATAAAGAAGTAACTGATGAGCTTGAATTGATGCTTAAGAAGTCTAAGCAAATAAAACAAATTTCGGAAACAGGTTCTATTGATAATATTCCGGATGATTTTCTTAAAGAGATTGCCGATGGAGGTCCAAGTTTGAAGAACTTGTCAAAAGAAGAGCGTAAGGCTGCCATTAACAAGTTTATACAGGAAGGTTACGAAGAGCTCGGTGTAGATAACTGGGATGATTTAATCAAGCGCTCAAAAGAAGATTTCCTTGGTGAATTAACTGTTAATAAAAAGAAATTTATTGCTGATTATGATAACTTATTATTTGCTGAAAATACAGAACGGGAAAAAATGAAGGAAGTTTTCATGAAAAATTCCCGTAAATTCAAGCTGGATAAAAAACTGCCTCTGGACGAAGCAATCGATGAAATTGTTGACGGCAAATCTGTAAAAGAGATTAACAAATTTATTCTTGATCAAAAGCAATATCAGCAAGAATTATTCAATCATCGCAGAAACTTGTATAAACGCAAGCTTACTGAATACCTGACAGGTAAATCTCCGGACAACGATGTAACAAAATCTGTAAAAATGTTTGATTTAACATCTGACGAAGGTAAGCAGGCTGCTAAAAGAGTTGATAACCTTGTTAGAAAAGGCAAGTTGTATGCTGCTGGTAAATGGGCCGCAATCAGCGGAGGTGCACTTGCCTTAATCGGTGCAGGTATTGCTCTTTTAACCGGTAATAAAGAAACTTAATCTTAAAAATCAAATATGGTTTTGTTCAAAATTCTCAGATACTTTCCTTTTTTGCTCCAGCGGAATTGGAAAGTTTCTTGTCTTGAACGGTGATTTTTGTATGGTGTTAACTTCCTTAGTTGATTGTAAGTTTTTGAAAAAGAAACTTCTTCTGCCGGTTTACGCCAAGGTTTCTTTAAAAAGTGTACTATTAACGGAATTTCTTTTTCCTGTTTATATTTTATTAGACTTTCCTGAACTTTTGGTGCTAATTTATTCCATACGGGATCAAGAAGAACCATAAAATTATACCTTGGGTCTAATATTTTAATTTTGTCATGGCATATGTAGTTGATACAATCCTGATCCGGGAACGCAAATATCTTTTCTTTTAAGCTTGAATAGATTTTTTCTTCAATATTTTCTTCTCTCATCAAATTCAAATTCATAAGCATCATGCCGCTGTTAATATATTTTTCCATTTCTTGGATGTCCCAGTTAAGAAAATCCTCAAAATATCTTTTTGCAGGTAATTTTTTTTTGTTATCTAACACAACTTCTGCTCCGGCATTAGTATCTGACAGTAATCCGTAGTCGTGTACTCCGGCAAGATAGTACCCTGTTAAATCCTGATTATAAAATTCCGACAAATCTCCGGTAACCATTGTGTCAGCATCTAAAAATAAAATTCTTTCGTCTTTACAAATTGACGGGAGTGCCAGAGGAAAATATACTGCACTGGATGACCATGAACCTGTAAAAAGGTTGTTGAACTTCCCGGACATATTAACCCAGAAAGTCTTTGCCCCCCCCCTTTTCTCAGAATCAATCATAGCTTCGATTTTTGCCATATCCGATTTTTTTAAATTATCATACATCAGATAAAAGTTAACATTCTGATTGTGCTGTAAAACAGACTTGATAGTTACTGCAGCATAAGGTGCAAAATTACTGTCAAATCCCATTGCTATATTAATCATTATCGGTTGAGACCTCTTTATTTTCTTCTTCGTGCGGTTTTCTTATAATTTCAACTCTTGTAACCCTTGCTCCGTCGACTTCTTTAACTGTAAATGTTAAATCGTTAAATGATACGGTATCTCCTACTTCGGCAAGTCTTCCTAAAAGCTTGACAACAAGTCCGCCTATAGTATCAACATCTTCATCGTCAACGGTTTCCTCAGGAATACCGAAAAACTCAGCCATTTCATCAATTCGCATCATAGCATTTGCTATATATTTATTCTGTTCAATTTCTTTAATGTCACATTCTTCTTCTTCATCAAATTCATCCTGCACTTCACCAAATATTTCTTCCAGAACATCTTCAAGAGTAATTAAACCGGAAGTTCCGCCAAATTCATCAACGACAATTGCCATTTGCCCTTTTCTCTTTTTAAATTCTAGCACAAGATTGTCCATTGTAATTGTTTCAGGCACCAGAAGAATTTCTCTTACCAATTCTTTTATCGGGCGTTCTTCATTTTTTATAGATAAAGAATATAAATCTTTAACATGTATTAAACCTGTAATATGGTCAATATCTTCACTGTAAACAGGATACCTTGTATACTGGCTTTCTGCAGCAAGGTTGTTTAGTTCTTCAAATGTCATATCCTCAGGAATACAAACCATATCAGTTCTTGGAATCATAACTTGTTTTGCTGTCAAATCTGAAAATTTAAATACATTATGAAGCATATCTTTTTCGGTTTCATTCAGCACTCCGCCGTTATAACTTGCATTTACAAGCATGTCCAGTTCTTCTGTTGAATGTACAAGAGAACCTTTGTGTGAATGAGGAATGTGCATCATATTTAAAAGATAATTTCCAAAACCATTTAGCAGCCATATAAACGGATTAAAAATTGTTGTAATAAATTTCATTGGTCTTGCAACAACCAGAGCAGTTGATTCTGTGTATTCAAGTGCAATAGACTTTGGTATAAGTTCGCCTATAACTACGTGAAGAAAAGTTATAAGAGCGAATGCAATTGATACGGAAACAGTATGTGTAGCAATTGATTTGCTTATACCCGGCAGGAACGCAAAAACCGGTTCGATTATAGTTGCCAGAGTTCCCTCTCCGACCCATCCTAAGCCGATACTTGAAATAGTAACGCCCAGTTGTACTGCTGCTATAAATTTATCTAAATCTTTTAACGCTTCAAGTGCGATTTTAGCGTTAAAATTCCCTTCATTTACAAGTTGTTCAATACGGGTTTTTCTAACTTTTACCATAGCAAATTCTGAAGCTACAAAGAAGCCGTTAGACAATAGTAAAAGAACAATCAGTATTAAATTAAATACAATTCCTATATTTGCCGTCTCACTCATTTATTTTTTTATCTCTCTTAAATAATTTTTTAATAATACTTATAATAATATTAATTATATTATTATTCACTAAAAAAAGCAACTGCCGGTTATTTTACATCCAGTTCCCTTAACTGGGTATAAATCATCGGAGAAAAACCTTTTGTAGTGACAATGTCAATAACTTTATACTGGTTAGGCAGAGCTAAAAGCGATGGCGAATTTATATGATATATGCCGTCCTGCATTTTTTCCGAATTCATATGATAATGACCGGAAAGGAGAGCAATTACATTTGAATGTCTTTTTAACAGATCAAGGTATTCTTCTGCTTTATAAGTGTTATGAGATTTTGAAGGTTTAGGTTCAAGCAGTGGAAAATGCTGACAGATTATTACGGGATTTTTTGAATATTTTGTTAATTGTTTTTCCAGCCAGTCAAGCGTGTTCTTTTTAAAATAACCGGTTGTTCCGGGTATAACTTCTTTAGCCCCGTCCACTACAATAAACACAAACTCATCTTTTTTAAACACATAATTAGGAGTTTTATATTTAAAGAAGAAGTTATTTTCTTTTACAAGCTCAAAATATCTTTCTTTTGAAAGTCCGTTAGATTTAAATACATCATGGTTGCCAATAACTACATAATAAGGCACATTTAATTTGTTAGCTATTTTAGTAAATTCCCCGACATATTCCGGATTCGGATCGTTAATATTATCTCCCGTAAAGATTACAAATGAAACGTTATCCAGTTTATTAATATCTTTTACAGCGGCTTCCAAAACTTTTTTTGGATATTCGCTTTCGTTTGAATAATGAACATCAGATACCTGAACAAATTTGATTTCTCCGGCACAAACGCTGCAGCCTATTCCAAATAATATTAATAAAGCAGAAATTATTATATTTTTTTTCATTTTTGAACGCTCCGTTTTTCGATAACCGGATTATATCACAAATGAAGATTACATGCTAAAATATGAACAAATGGAGAAATTATGAGATTAGATAAATTTTTAAAAGTTTCAAGACTGATTAAAAGAAGAACTGTTGCAAACGAAGTTTCCGATACCGGAAGGGTTTCTGTCAACGGCAACCCGGCTAAGGCAGGCAAACAGCTCAAAGAAGGCGATATTATAACGATTGAATATGCAAACAGAACCGTCAGCGTTAAAGTTTTGCGTATACCTTTAAATAATGTCAGCATTCAGGAAGCCCCGGGGCTGTATGAAGAAATAAAATAAAATTTCTTGATATTTATTTTGTTTTTGTTAGAATAATTCTGTCAATAATCTGCTTTTATTTGTATAGATTTTGGGATTTTAAATCGAATAATTTTCGGGGTTCTTTATTGTAAAAAAATGTAAAGCAACTTATTCTAAATGGCAAAAAAAAGTTTTGACGGCTCTTATATGAACAGACTAATGTGTGTGGAGTAACAATGATTTTACCGATTACAAATCGCTACAGTAACATAAATTTTTCTGCCGGAGAGAAGGAAAATGATGAGAAAAAACTTCCCTACACCCATGATACAGTTCTGAAAAACAGCTTATCAAACCGCATGCGTATTGGATTTGACAAATTTACAAATGCTTTGACACTGTATCCGACAAAGGGATTGAAAGGAAGCAAAAACGCTAATTTTTATGAATTTCTGACTCTCGGCATGGTTCCTTATCTTGTAGGAAGCGGCATGCTAATGGCAGTTTTCAATGTTGCCAATAAACACTTCTTCCCTAATGAAAAAGTGAAAGCTCAATCTCTCGGTAAAAAAATGGCACTGGGGGTATTATTCTACGGTATTATGAAGGAAATTTCAAAATCCTTTGTAACAAAACCTGTTAAAACTCTTACAGGAGTTGATACCGAACTTCCATATGCAAAAGTTATTTATGAATTGCCTGAGAATATAAACGATACAGATATTACAAGTATTGAATACCATAAAGTTTTCGAGAGTGTAGAATTTCCTCGCTGGGATCTCTTGTACGGAGATGAAACAAAAGGCGAAAAGAGAAATCAATATTACGACAGAGTTGCTAAAAAGTTAGGAATGGGTACAAATCTTAAAGATTCAGACCAGGAAGTTAAGCCGCGCATAAAAGAAATTGTTGTAAAAACAAATCTTGCCAAAAATATTTCATCATATTTATGGGCTGCGGTAGGTGTAGGGCTAGCATTCCAGGAATCTTGGGATAAATTCTTCAATGCAAAAGGATTTAAAAAATCTACAGAACAATTCTTTGAAAGTCTTGGCGATAGTGCCAGAGATTTCTTTAAAGGTGATAAGAGCTGTCTTGGAAAATATTCCGGGAAAATTCTGCTTGGAACCGCTCTTTTATCATCCATTCTTGGTGTTGTAAATGTAATGTCAAGCTCTCATAAACCGTCAAAGCTTGACAGTGCTGATATTATAGAAAAAGACAGAAAGTATGTGGTGAACTAGTATGAGAACAAATTTAATCCAAAACTACATACAGCAAATTAAAACCCACCCGAAACAAGAGGAGCCTGAGGTAAAAGTTATTACTCCTAAAAAGGCTAAACCTAACTTTGATATTAACAGGGAACTTGCTAACAGAACATTTATTAAACCTTTAAAAGGGCAGGGACATATTGTAAAAAGTAATATTTTTACAGCGCCGGCAATATTTTTGAAAGATATGATATATGATGCCAAAGCACTTCATGGAGCTGTAAAAGGCGAAGCTAACGATCACCAGCTCGGTAAGCTGAATGATTTAGGCATGAAGTTAGGCGGTCTTGCTATTGCATCATATCTTTATGTTAAAAAGACAACTCCTATGGCTAAAGGTATGGAATTTGTAGGTCTTGCTTCATTCTTTGCATCAATGGCAATCTGGCCTAAGCTTGCAATACAGCTTCCAGCAAAACTAATTCATGGTGTTAATGTTATGCCGGAATACGAAGATAGTTTCGGACGAAAGAAACCTTTTTATCAGGACCACCAATTTATTCCATGGGATTTGTATTCTGATAATGAAATAAATAAAATAGGCGATAGGCTTGGCGTTCCAAGAGATATTCCTAACCGCCGTGATTTCATTCAGGAAAAAATGAGAAAGCTTGCACTCCAGAACAATACTCTCTGGATGTTAACAGCTGGTGTAGCTACCCCTGTTATGAGTGCTTTGATATGTAATAAGATGGAACCATATCTTTTAAAATGGCAGGATAACAGACGCCTTAAACAAAATGAGAAAATGATAAATAATTTCTCAGACGCAACACAAAAGGCAAAGTCAGACCGGATTGTTAACGCTCTTGATAATCTCATTGAATTACATAAAGATGAACCTATAACTGATGATTTGCTGCATAAAATTACAAGAACAGCCGGATTAGGAATGGATCCTATTACTTCACAGGCAATGGAAGATGATTTGCGTACAATTCTGATTTCCGAAAATCCTAAATATACTATTAACAGAAGTAACATTCCTTCAATTGCCGCTGATCTGCAAAAGAAAATGTTGAAAAGTAACGTAGACCAAGCTAAGCTCAATGCAATTATTCCTGATACAGAAGTTCTTATAAAACATTTTGATGAAAAAGGATTTTCAGGCAAAAATGTTGCAAAATTCAGTGCCGTTGAAGGTGAATTAAGTATTCAGGATGTAGTTGATTCTATTGATGATTTGATAAGAAAAAATATTGATAATTATAATAAGGCAGCTGAACCTAAAGGACTTCCTCTTATAAATGACTTAGACAAAGAGCTTTTGTTCAGAGAATTATACAGTGGATCTGTAGAAGATGGTTCTGTTGCTAAAGTTATATTTAAGTCCCCTTCTGCAGTTCTCGATATGGAAGCGCAGAATACGATCCGTAAGGTTGCTGACATAGTTACTGACCTTAATGCAAGAAGAAGCGTATTGAATAAATATGTTTATACAAAATTTGCTTCAGCACCAGAAATGGGACTTCCTAATTACTGGAACGATTTGGCAAATGACCTTCCTGTAATTTTCAAATTTACTAACAAAGAACTTGCAGATACACGTCTTGATCGTGAAATGATGTATAAGGTATTCAGGGACAAGGTTGAAAAGGTAGCGTCAAATGATGACGAATATCGCAGAGTGCTTTCTGCCATAACCGCAAAAGTTGCACAACTTGACAGGGTTGCAGAAGGCGGAGAAATTCCTCCGAAATATCTTGAACATGTTGAAACAACATACAAGGGTGCGGCTCGTTCTTTTGAGGCCCTTAATATGAAATCCACAGCAGAAAAGCTTATAGGCAGAAACGGAGTACCTAACGGTTCCTTAATGGCTACCCAGGTTTCTTTTGTAAATAACAGGCTTATAGGTGTAAAAAACTCATTTGCAAGATTAATTAATACTCTTGATTTGTACAGAAGAGTTGCAACTCTTAAAAATCTGGATTCATTAAACGGTCTGAGCCTGGAAGTAAAAGAAGAACTTGTTGAACATTGTAAAACCTTTACAATGCAAGGGCACTCATGTGATTTTGAAACAAAACTTGACTTTCTCAGAAATATTGAACCTAGTGACGAAATGGGTGAACTTAAAGTTAAAGACGGAAAAGTTATCAATCAAAAAATGGGTAAAA
Source organism: Brachyspira sp. CAG:484 (assembly GCA_000431315.1). Taxonomy (GTDB): domain Bacteria; phylum Cyanobacteriota; class Vampirovibrionia; order Gastranaerophilales; family Gastranaerophilaceae; genus Scatousia. The sequence goes on along the minus strand of HF989688.1, from coordinate 5,017 downwards.
ATAAAAAGCTTACAAGAGTTGAAATTCCTAATGATGCGGAATTCTTTAAACGTGCAATGGGACTTGTGTACGAATGTCCATACAGTGATGATACAAGAAAAATTCTTGAAAGCAGCGGACTTATTAAGATGCTTGATGAACATAGACGCAATGTGGCATATGATATAGGCGACAGTGAATACTTTGCTAAAAAGTACCATGTTTTCCATGACAAGTTAACTCATGCAAGCTCAGAACGTAAATTCTGGCTTACAGGCATTGCTCCTGATGAATGGATGTCAAATGTTGGAAGAAGCGCATTTAATACTAAAAAATGGCTGAAAATATTTGGAACAGTTGGCGGAGTTCTCTTAGGCGTTACAATTCTTTCACAATTCTTCTTTGGAAGACTGAAAACACCGGAAAGGACACAGAAAAAAGGTTAATAATATGATTCAAAATACAAATTTATTAGCTCAATATTTAAATACTATAAAAACAAAACCTGTATCAAATCCGGTTACAGCTAAACCTGATGCTGCGTCCAGCCAGTCGCAGGGTTCCAATTTGCTTTCAGCTTATCTCACAACTCTTGCTGCTATTAATAAGCCGGCAGTGAAGCCTGCTCAGACCCGGCAGACTGAATCTTCAGCTCCTGTATCTGAAACAAAAGAAGTTAAACATATTATTTATAAAAATGATTTCAGAACAATGCTCAAGAATAATGAAGCTAATATTCTGGCAATGATTCCAAGAACGTTTAATGCTAAAGACTTAAACGGCAACGGATATATTGATAACGGGGAAGAAAACGGAACCTTCTTAAATGCAATTGAACGCCTTGATGAGGTAAAAGAGGACGGGTTTAATACTCTGCATGTGTTGCCTGTAAATACTCCAGGAAAAGTTAAGGCTATGGGTACAGCAGGGTCAGTATATTCTCCTCTTGACTTGCTGGAAATAGACCCTATGCTCGTTGATAAAAATGATCCTAGAAGTCCGAAAGAACAGTTTAAAGCATTTATTGATGAGTGTCATAAACGTGATATTAAAGTAATGCTTGATTTGCCGAGTTGTGCATCATATGAGATGTTTTTGAAGCATCCTGAATGGATGGCTATGGAACGTGACGGACTTGCTAAAACTCCTCAGGGATGGAATGATATTAGAATGTTCCAGCCTTGGGAAGACGAAGGAAAAAGAACTTTAAATCCTAAATTGCTTGAACTTCATAAGCAATTTATAGATATGTGTATTGATTTAGGTGTGGATGGTATCCGCGCGGATGTTGCAAGGGCAAAACCGGTTGAGTTTTGGGATATTTTAATTCCTTATTCAAGAATGCGGGATCCTGAATTTGGATGGCTTGCCGAAACATATACTTATGAGGATGCTTCTCCTCAGGCAAATATGCCTTATGACAGACCTGAAGATTCTTTAAGAGCCGGTTTTGATATGATATACGGTCAATACCACATTTTCCATGAATGGCCGGATGCAACTACATTTATGAACTATGTGAAAGAAAATCTTGATATGTCATACCGTCTGGATCCGGGTAAGTCTTTAATCGGGTCATTCGCAACCCATGACGATATTTCTCCGATGTTCCATGGCGGTGCTGATTATTGCAAAATGACAGTAGGTCTGCAGGCAGGGCTGCCAATGTTGAATATGTATCAGGTTGACGGATTTCAGACCGGGGATTATTACCTATATCCTTGGGCTGACAAATATAACCCGGTAACCCAGACAGATTCGCATGAAATGACTGTTCACCATGGAAAACTTGATTTGTTTAATCTTTCAAGAAGACCTGGCGGGAATGATGAATCAATCAGAAACTTCTTGCGTGCAGCAAACAAATTAAGAGCTGAAAATCTTGATATAGTTGGTCCAAAAGGTACTTTTATTGAACTTGATAAAGAAGGCGATAAAAATGATCAGATTATAGCCTTCGCCCGTCATTATCAGGGAAGAACCCTGCTATGGGTTGCCAATAAAAATATAGACAGGGCTGTAGCTTGTAAGATTAAAATTCCAACACTAAAAAACAAACAAACACTTCATAATATGCTTCCTTCATACGGTAAAGAAAGTATTTTCCAGGCTGTAGATAATGAATTACGTGTTGATATTGGACCGGCACGAGTTCATGTGTTTGAAATTGATACGCCAAATATTGAAAATTATACATCCAAAGTTTATAAACAGCACTAATGGCAAACATTAAATAAACATTAGAAGGGGTACAGTATAAAAACTGTACTCTTTTTAATGAAATACTGTATTTAAACTATTACGTTTTTAAAAATTTTTTTGTATAATCTTTTCTATGAAGAAATTAATAATACCTGTTATTTTATGTGCAGCACTTTGTGCAAATATTGGGCAGCCGGCTGATGCCGGACTTTTTACGGCTTATAAGGTTAGAGTTGAGAAAAATCGTATTTATTCAGATGCTCAAAAGGAAATCAAAGAACTTTTTGACAGACAGACTGACATGACCAATAAATATGATTATGAAGGACTGTATCAAATATATTCTGATGATTTTATCAACAATGACGGATATGACAAAAAAGTTTATTTCAAGCTTATAAAGGAAACATGGGAAACTTATCCTGATATAACTTATCAAACTAAGATTAAGGATATAAAAGTTTATTCAGACTACGCAACCGTACAAACTGAAGAAACAGCATATGCTACTACAACAGAGGATTCAGAAGTAATATCAGCTCGCGGAGAGCTGCAGGCATATGCAAACTGTGTTTACCATCTTAAGAAAATAAATAACCGCTGGCTTATTTCCGGTGAAAATATTCTTGAGGAAAAATCTACTTTAAAATACGGAGATGCACGTTTTATAAAGATGGAATTGAGTGCGCCGTCATTTATTAATGCAGGTGAAGACTATACTTCTGAATTGAAGATTGACCTGCCAAAGGAAGATATTGTTATAGCTTCAATTAACAGAGAAAAAATTATTCAGCCTGCATCAAAATCGGAAGATGCTTTCAGAAGGCTTCCGGAAGACCAGATATTAGAAAGAATGTTTATCTCTAATAAAGATAATGTTAATGAGTATAACATTGCCTCAGTGGGAGTTACCAGAGCTGAACCGCTTGATAATACAAAGGTTCGGGTTTATATGAGCGGGCTGGCATTTGTTATGACAAGGGTAAATGTTGTTCCTGAAAATCATTTTATAAAATTAGAGGAAGATAATGCACAGAAATCTAAGTAAAATTATTTATCTGATAGTTTGTTTTGTATTTTTCTTATTTTCAGACTTGTACTTATCAAATCTTCTTGTCAGGGAAATTAACAGTGGACTTAATATAAATAACGGGGTTTTTGCCCTTAATTATATAAAAAATACCGGTGCAGCATTTAGTATTCTGCGAGATTCAAGAGAGTTTTTAATAATTCTTTCCTGTGTTGCGATTGTACTTTTATTCCTTTATGTGTTTAAACATATTAAATCAATTTCTATGAAGAGCATCTTTTTTGTTTCTCTGCTAACTTCCGGTATTGCAGGAAACCTTCATGAGAGAATTGTATTTGGTTATGTGCGTGATTTCTTTGAACTGACTTTTGTAAATTTTCCTGTATTTAATATTTCTGATATATTTATTAATATTGGTGTGATTGCACTTATAATACTAATACTTTTGAAAAAGACCAAGTAAACTATGATTATAATTGCAGGAGAAAACGAAGAAAATAGCAGACTTGACGCTTACCTTGCAGAGGTTATGCCTGAGCTTTCGCGTTCTAAAATTCAGGGATTTATAAAAAACTCAGATATTTTGATTAACGGCAGCGCAAAAAAGCCTTCTTACAGCTTAAAAGAAGGCGACAGAGTTGAGGTTAATATTCCTGAGGAAAAGAACCTTAAGATAGAACCAGAGAATATTCCGCTGGATATTGTTTATGAAGATGACAATATGCTTGTTGTTAATAAGCCTTCCGGCATGCTTACACATCCTACAAATATGGAACGCACCAACACTCTGGTAAATGCTCTGCTGTATAAGTTCGGAGAAAACCTTTCAGATATAAACGGCGACTTTAGGCGCGGAATTCTTCACCGGCTTGATAGAAATACCTCAGGGCTTTTGATGATAGCTAAAAATAATAAATCACATGAATTTCTGGCTGAACAGATCAAAAACCATACTGTTGTGAAAAAATACAGGGCAATTTTAAAGGGTATCTTTCCAGAAGATGAGAAAATAATAAACCTCCCTGTCGGCAGAAATCCAAATCAGCCTCATAAAATGATGGTACGTGAAGATGGTAAAGAAAGTACCACTATCTTAAAAGTTACAAATCGTTTTAAAGAAGCTACTGCTGTTGAGCTTACTCTGATAACCGGAAGAACACACCAGATAAGAGTGCATACAAGTTTTCTAAACCACCCTGTGTATAACGACACCCTATACGGTGCTGGCAAAGGTAAAGTTTCTACTCAGGAGCAGGTATTACAATCATTCTTTCTAAGGTTTACAAAACCGTTTTCTGATGAGATAATAGAGTTAGAAATCCAGCCGGATGAGAAATATAAGAAAGTACTAAATTATTTTGAAAGCAGGAAATAAATGAAAATACTCGCTCAGATTTTAGCATATTTTGGTATACTTGCAGTAATATATTTTGCAATTTTAAATTCGCATGATGTTGTAACATTACAGGTATGGGGACCAAAATTAATATCAGGTACTCAGGAAGTTTACCACTATACCAAAGATGTCAATATTGCTTTTTATACAATTGCAATTCTTGTAATCGGGCTTGCTGTCGGGGTTGGAATGTTTAGTCCTTTTTACTTTGCAATGGAAGAAAAATTAAAAATATACAAACGCGAGCTTGAGCGTAATTCCGTTAAAAGTGATTCCAGCTCATCTCAGGTGAAAGTTTTACAGGCAAAAGTTCAGGTTTTAGAAAAAGCATTAAGAGATGCTTTGAATAGGTAATATATAAGGAGAAGAATTATGATGAAAATCAATCACAGTGCACTTTTCGGGGGGGG
>HF989687.1 GCA_000431315.1 Brachyspira sp. CAG:484 | reverse complement strand
TTACTTCTTTATCGCACATTAGCAAAATCATAAGATTTATTGTACAAAGCTTCTTTTTGTTTAGACATTCTTGAAAGGGTTTTAGCAAAATCAAGTGTTACAGGCATATTTTTGTATAAATTATCTCCACTATTCCAGTTCATTTTTGTTAGCATCAAAATTTCTTTCACAATAGTATCTCCGGAGGCTTTTCCGTAGAATCTTTTTACTAATACAGGAATAGGGATTCCACGACTTCCTTTATAGTAATTATTTTTACCATTACCTATATCGTTGCCTACAACGCAACCATGTGTCCAAAGTAGAAAACTATCATTGGACAATTTAATTGTAGTTCCACGCTCGATAGGAAAGCCGTTTGGAATAGGTTTCCCTTCTTTTATCAAATATTTCACAGCTCGATAAGGAGAATATCCCTGAATTTGTAGTAGTTCAACATCTGCAATCCCTTCCAAGGCTTCTGTAAAACCTGCAATTTCTTGGCGTGTAAAAGGTGTTGTTTTATGTATTACAATTCTCCGTAATTTAGCTACAGGATCGCACTTATAATATTCTTCTCTCAACTTACTTATTGTTGTTCTTGCTTCATCTCGTTTCATATACGGATTTTTACCAATATATTGAGGATCGTCCAATTTTTTCAATATTAATCTTATTCCGGTTCCTGTTGAATCAAATAATTGGCTACAACCTATGCATATTCCCTTTTTGTTGGATTTTGCATAACTAATTCCTACAAAAGCGGTTTCATCGTCCAAAACTAAGGGATGCCATAAGACTCCTGATGCTTTTGCATATATACTTGTTGATAATGCCCACATTACTTTACATTTATCATACGCACCTAAAGATCGTTCTTCTATAAATTGAATTTTTACACCTTTATTGGTTCCATATAGTTTTATCGCATCGTGCAAATTAAAATCCAGATCATAATTGCTATCTTCTCTAAATTTTGCAAATGATTTTGGTATATATACAACTAAAACATCGAAGTCTGATAATTGAGTTTGAAAATAATCTATTTGCGATTTTATACTGTCAACAAAAGATTTCGTATTCTCATTGCATGTTGCAGTTTCATCATATGTTCTACATAATTGATTATTATTTTTATTAGGGATATTTAGGTTTCTTTTATATATATCATAAAATCCTTCATAATTCGGTAAAAACATTTCACCACTTTTTGCAGAATATTTTACATTAAGATTATTTAAATGTCCTATAATATCATCTATTTGCTGAATTGGAGATAAAATAGCAATTCTAATCGACGGTTTTTCAGCAGTTTCAAAAGAATAATCAATAGGTGCATACCTTTGCAAACCTTTTAACTGATTTATGCTTGTATGATTTTTATTATTAACATCAAATAACATTTCGGGTTCGTCAAATTTATATGAAGATACCTGTGGATATTTTGAATTTGACAATAATTTGTATGAAAAACATACAAAGTTAAATTTTATAGAAAAATCACCATTTGTGAATACAATTTCATTACTACCTTTTGTTCGAAGAAATGCATTTAAATCTTTTAGGATCTTACCATAATCAGCATTATATATGCTTGACATTATGCTATTTATTTCAACTTGTTTGTATAATTTATTGACTTCACTGCCATTTTTATTGGTTAAATAAACAGCTGGTATTATAGATAGGTAAATTTTTTCATTTAAATACGACAATTGAACTTCAAAAGCAGAATATCTTTTGTATGTAAAACGAGCTTTATTTTGATGGTCTGATATAGAATCTACAAAGTAGTATTTATTTCTTCCAAAAGATTTTATATTTGAATTTTGCAATAATGAGGTTTTTATTAATTCATAAAGCAGTCCCAAATATACGAAATTCTCTTTATTTAATAGTTCGGGTTCAGGAAGTACTGTTGTAATTTCGGACTTTATATGCCCTTTAAATATTTCTTTTAGTTTATCTCTATTAGAAAGGAAATAAACTTTTCCTTTAAATAATCCTGTGATTATATCGTTGCTTTCACCTATTATTGTTCGTAGTTCTTTCCAACTTTTTATATCTGTTTCAAATACATTGCAAGAAGGTAATTCTGTTGAAACAAAGGTGTTCATTTTTAATGAACTTTGAGCTATTTTATCCGAAGAAAAATTAATCTCTTTTTTTCTATTATCAAAATCTTTCCATCGTTCATCAATTATAGAATTTTTATGCTCATAATTTTGGTATATCAAATTTAAAAATTCATCAAAACCATCCATATCAATTACACAGGATAGCTCATTGTTTTGACAAGCCTTTTCCATAAACGCATTTGCTCGTTCAGATAATGTTGTATTTTGTGGCTTGCACCAATATATTCCTTTGCTTAAAAAATCTTTATTGTCTATATTATCCTCAAGAACTTTCATAACAGAGTCATCATTCCCGGCATAACCTATAACAACAAGACCTTTATTAATTAGACCCTTACAGAATAAATCTGATAATTGTTTTTCTAGATCCTGTAATTCTTGTTCTGTATTTTGTAATGAATCATATCTATAATCACCATGTAATTTTATGACATTAGAAAAACGATTATTTGCTATTTGAGAAATACTATTTTTTTGTATTGAAGATATAATATTAAACGAATATTGAGGAGATAAGGTTTTAATTCCAGCTTCAATTAACTCGTCAAAATTTGTTGTCCATATATTTTTTACCTTATTGTTGATAAATAAATTGGCAAGACAAAGATGTCCTCTTGTAGGTTCAACATTTGCAACAAGGTCCTGTATAAATGCGTTTCTTGAAGCAGTATTATCATAACATGTCTCAAAATAAAAAGAGTATTCATTCTTTGAACCTATTGATGGAAAACCATCTAAAGAATCAAAGTAATCTTGCAATTTTCTTCTGTTTCGTTCTGACTGCAAGTCTTTAAATAACTCTCTTGAAACATTATTTTCAGAACAATATATTTCTTTTTTAAACTCCCAGACTAAATTTTGTCCACTTGGAATACCAGCCAATAAGGATGCTCCTGAACCAAGAAAAAAGTCTATACCATCACAGACTAAAAAGTTACGAATAAATGATATCTGATCTTTTTTATTAATCACCTAATCACTCCTTATATAGCAATTCTAGCATGATTATATTAGATCTGCATTTCTGTAAATTTCTGAAACCTCATGTTAATTTTTCTGGTTTCTTATGTTACTTAACATTTGAGAAATAACAACCAGTTTGAGAATTTCGGGCAACGTTATTTTTTCATTTTCAAGTCGGAGTATTGCACGAAACTTTTTTATATTTTTACTAAGTGAAGCTCGTTACCATGTTCTTTTATTATCTTCATTAAATATTTTTTAAGGTGGGATGTGAAGTAACATATAAAATCACAAATAAATCTATTGCAAAAAAAAATATTCAGTAGTTTTAGAATTCGTAAAACTGTGATAATCTGATATTATCAAAAAATAAGGATGTACAAAAAATTAGAAATAACTAGTTTCCCATACAACTACAAAAGGGGTATAAAATGAAAGTCACTCAGCTTAAAGGAACACAATTAACATTCAATGCTAATTACCTCAATGATGATAATGTCCTCGGATACGATGACGAAATCTCAAAATCCAGACGAGAATTTATTCGAGATCATTATTATACATATAAAATGCCCTATCAAAGTATATATGAAACAGAAGGCAGATTAAGCGAATACCAATTAAACAATTTAATTAAAACTTTAAATAATAAACCGCGTCAGGTAGATTATAGTTTAGTTAGGGGTTTGCCTATTCCTAATATCCGCCCGATTGGAAATAATTCCTACCGGGGGGGGGAACAATGGTTAACAAGCCGGAGTGTTTACAAACATTAAAAGACGCAGGAATAAAACGTGTAATAGATTTAGTTGGTTTTAACAATTATGATAATCAGGTAAAAGAAGCTGGTTTGGATTATTTGCATTTCAATATTAGCTACGACAGTTACGGATTCGGGAGCTCTTTTTGGAATAGTGATGCATTTCTTAGCAAGGAAGAATTTACAAACAAAATAAAACAAAAGTTTTATTTCCTCGAAAAGCCTGTGTTAGCAGATAAATTTATAAATGATTTTGATTCTCAATGCAGAAAATCTGTAGAAACAATCGTAAACTATATCAGAAAAATGCAAGAAGGATATTGTTATATCGGTTGCGAATATGGAAAAACAACCACCGACGATGCGATGCTTTTAGATAATGTTTTAAATCCAAAAAAGAAAGGAAATCTGGAGTTTCGTGAGCTGTTTCAAATAAACTGTTTCAGAAATTTATATGATAAATTAACTGATAACGACAAAATACGCATGAAATGGACAAAAGATTTTGATGCAAACTTTTTACAGAGATTAAAAACTGCAGAAGAAAAACTCCTCGCAAAACTAGATTTGAGTCACAGGGGATTTCTCAGTGGCTGGAGGTTTTAGATTGTAGTCCGTAGGCCGGGCATTACCTGACCTTGCTTAGTAGGTAGGGGGCAATTTTTACACATAATTAAAAATCTCAAACCATGTGTAATGCATATGGGAATTGAATAACAAACAATGATGTTAAATTCAAAAACTCCAACATTTCATTCAAGGTTCCCTCTTTTGGTAAATCATCAACTGTTAAGTTGCAGGAACCTCAGTAAAGAGTTTTTAAAGTCTTGTATTGTTTATTCCGGTCTTGGTGGCATAATGGTTTCATCTTACAGGCTGCCATGTGCATAACTCTATAAATTCTTTTCCAGGTAAATCATATCAATCAATTGTTTTCCATTTTCAAAAATAGCATGGGAATAATTATCTATAAAAAAGTCTTTTATTCTGTGGGTTTCAACAAAACCTCTTTTCTTATAAAAATTAAGAGTTTTGTCATTTTCACCTGTTCCAAGAATTAATGTTTTAAAATTTTCTTTATACTTTTTGCATATAAAATCCAATAATATTGAAGCATACCCTTTATTTTGATATTCAGGATAGGTTGCAAGATTTTTTATTTCTATAGTCGTATCATTTATACGGCTAACTGCGCACAATGAGGTTAATGTATCTTTATCATACAAAACAAAAAGTTGCGATTTATCTAAATATTTGTTAATCATGGCTTCATCCTCATCTCCGATTAACAAAAGCTCCATAAATGCTGCTTTGTTTTTTGTTATTTCATCTATTCTCATAAGTTAAATATATCATGATGTATAGTTGTTATTAAAATAGTCTTAAATGTTAAGAGTAAACAAATGTTACAATATTATTAAATACTGAAAAAAGATATAAAAAATAGACTTTATATAAATATCAGTTAAAAATACTGAATTTAGTTCATTTTGAATGGAAAGGGGCGACGAGCCCCTTTCCATTTTTTACTTGTTCATAGATAATTCATTCTTTTTCAATTCTTTTTTCTTATGGCGTGGAAGTTTACTTTTTAGTTTTGGCTGCGGTTTTGTATTTTCGGATTTAACCGGACGGGTAAAATCAAACAGCATATCCTTCAACTTAATAAACGGTCTTTGCACATGAGGAATATTTGCTTTCTTTTTAAGTAAAAAATGTGTAAATTTTCCTCTTGTCTTGTTTTCCCGTCTTATCTTTGGGAATTCTTTTATACTAACCTTTAAATCTTTTGCATAAAGCTTTTCCTCATTTTGCAAAAATTCAACATCGGCTTCGGCGCTGTCAATAACATCGAAAAAAGCAGAACGTCCGTATATAGTCTGAGAAGCAGACTTCCTACCCAATTTTATTGTTTCAGCAGGAAAAATTTCATCATATCTCCCAAAAACAGGCATAGGGTTAACAACCCACTGCTTATGCAGAAAACCTTTAGAATCTAAAGTTTTTACACTCAGAAGCTGCTTACCTTTCTCTATTATATCAATAATAATATTATTATGATTATTCTGCTGACGTTTCCGAACCTGCTCAGACAGAACGGACCACAAAGGGATTCTATGTCCTTGCGGGATATTTATATCAACATAAACGGTATTTCTCGCTGCTTTTACTACACGGTCAGCTTTCTTTAACAACTTTGCAGCTTCAGGAGAGTTTACATATAAAGCTCCAAAAGTCTGACTTGAATTATTTCTTTTAATTTCCATAACGCTTATACCCGTTTAAATAATAATATTGAGAAAAACCGTCTGAATTTTTATTTTTGCTAACTATAACATAAAATTTTCTAAAATTTAATAAAAGTTTATTTACGGCAATATTATTAATATATTTGTTTTATCTTTAAAGTTTCTGTATGATAATAATATCAGGAGGCAATCATGAGAGTTAAGAAAGCAGAAACATCACAAAATTTAACGGATAGGGAGATTATCACTCTCCAATATCTTGCAAAAGGGTACGAGAATAAAGAAATTGCAGATACCATTTTTGTGAGTACCCACACTGTTAAAGCTCATGTAAGCGCCATTTTGAGAAAATTAAACGCCAGAAACAGAACCCATGCGGTTTACATTGCAATGAAATTAAAAATTATTGATTAAGTTTATTGTTACAATTTGAAAAATTGAAAATTAAATTATATTATAAATAGTATGAAAAGATTGTTTAATTTTATTTTACTATTTTTATTAATTACATTTACACTTTGTTCAAAAGCATTTGCTGAAGACGTATTTAAAATAACATCCGCTAATTTTGACACATCAAATTCAATAGTTGTGCTGACCGCGCTGGATGGTACAGCTTCACAGATTATGCCGAATATAAAACTTGTTGAGATGGAGAATCCCAAAAGAGTTTATTTTGACATAAATTCGGCGATTCTTACAATGCCTAAACAGGATTGGACATTCAATTCCCAGGGTATTAAACAGATAAAAATTTCACAGTTTGATACAAACCCTAATATTGTAAGGGTTGTAATGTATTTGGATGATGATTACTCTGCATCCAATATAAAGTTTTTAAGAATAAAAAATAATATTGTTTTACATTTTAAAAATTCTATATGCCAAAATAATAATTACTTTCAAAATACTTACAGAGATGAACATTCTTCATCAAGTGATTTTTATGAATACTTAACAGTAACAACCCCGGCAATACAGCAGCCAGCACCGCAGAATGACATAGCCGGACAAATTCAGCAGGCATTTAATTCTACCATGGAACAAGCCTCCCAGATGTTAAATACCCGCGAGAAAAAAGAGCTAAGATTAAATACAAAATACTATATTGATAAAATTACACCAAAACATAATGCAGTTCTGTTTAACGGTTTTGGCTCTGTAACACTTGAAAAACCAATGATATTGACAAATCCGTCAAGAATTGTATTTGATATGCCAAATACACTTGCGGCAATGGATATTAGAAATAAAGAATACAAAATTAATGACACAGATAGTGTCAAAGTAGGACAGTTTGTCGTAAATAAAGCCAGAGTGGTTATTCAAACAAACAATGTTGACCAGTATATTCCAATATATTCAAGTGATAACCAGTCACTGTTAATAGCAAATAAAGACAGAATTGAAAAAAGTTCACTTTATACAAACACCGGAGATATGATTGCTTACTCCCATAAAAAAACAGATGACAAAACCAGCGAAATGACTTTATCATTCAGCCATCCTGTTGTTCATGGACTGGACAGAACCAATGATAAGTTAATATTATATCTTTATAATATTTCAAAATACAATGATTATACATTTAAGAATACGTTTGCCAATACTGTATTTTCAGATGCCTCAGTAACACTTCTTCCAAATATAGGAATGAAGTTAACCGTACCGCTTGAGGTTAACACATTAGTAAGCACATATTTAGGCGCAGATGGTAAGACAATTAAAGTCGTAACAAAAGCGCCAAAAACAACTACACCAAAAGCAGCCGCAACCAAAGGAGCAGTTACAGTTCCTGTAATAATTCCGCCTGGCAAAAGACGGGTAGTAATCGATGCAGGTCATGGCGGCACTGATCATGGCGCTATTAGAGATGATACCAGTGAAAAAGATATTACTCTTGATGTTTCCAAAAAAGTAGAAGACATGCTGAAAAAACAGGGATATGCAGTATTAATGACCAGACCTGTAGATTCGTTTGTTTCACTTGCGGACAGAGTAGCAATGGCGGAAAAATTCAATCCTGATATATTTGTAAGTATTCACGTAAATTCAAGTGTTCGTCCTGAAATTACAGGTATTGAAACCCATTACTACCATCAGGAAAGTTTAAATCTTGCGCAAACTGTTCACTCTTCTCTTGCAAGTGCAATAGATTCTAAAAACAGAGGTTTGTTCAAATCTAAATTCTATGTAATAAATCACACAACATCACCGGCAATACTGGTTGAAATCGGATTTATTTCAAATGATAATGAAAGAGCCCAGCTTGTAAGTGAAAAACGAAAACAGGCAACAGCAAAAGCAATAGTGGAGGGTGTTAACAATTATTTCAAGCAGCTCAAATAACAGCCCTATAGGATTTTTTGACTCAGGTGTCGGCGGATTAACAGTCTTAAAGCAGTTTAGAAATATCCTGCCAAATGAAGACTGCTTATACTTTGGTGATACCAAAAATATGCCGTATGGAGAAAAAACTGACACTGAATTGATTGAATTTGCTGATAAAATTTTCAGATTCTTTGAAGCAAAGGGCGTAAAAGCAGTAATTATGGCGTGTAATACAACATCTGCAGTTACTTATGAAAAGCTTAAAAGCAACTATAACTTTAAAATTTATCCCATAATTCAGTCGGTAACAAAAATCCTATCAGCACTTCCCGTAAAAGAAATCGGAATAATGGCAACAAAAGCAACAATTAATTCCCGCGCATATTCACAGGGAATACATAAATTTAACCCTGAAATGAAAGTGGTAGAAATTGCCTGCCCGGGCTGGGTTAAAATTGTTGAAAACAGACTTGAGATGGCTGCGGATAGCCACAACGAACTTAAAAATAAATTAAATGAGATGCTTGTTCATAATCCTGAAAAAATAGTTCTTGCCTGTACGCATTACCCGTATTTGCTTCCGCAATTGTCTATGTATGCAGATAAAGATTTATTTATTGACCCTGCTGCTTACTTTGCGCAATATATAAAAGAAGACCTTGAAAAAGCCGGTCAGCTTAACAATTCAAATAAAAGAGGGGTCGAAAAATTCTATGTCAGTGCCTCTCCGGAAAACTTTGAAAAAGCCTCCTCAATTTTCTACAATATTTCATCTAAGCCTGAGTTAGTAAATCTAAACACTCCTGATATGTTGCAGCTTCAATAATTCTATCAGATTTAAACAGCAGCCTGTTAGTAACATTTAAAACAGTAGAATTTTCCTTAACCGCATAAACAGGAATATTTCTCTTTAAAGCTTCAAATACAGGAACCGAACCTAATGCGTCATACGGCATTACGAGGAAATCAAGATTATCAACAGAAACACCGTCTGTAACCGACAATAACGGAGCTTGCGAAAGCCCCAGAAGTATACAAGGCAAAAATGTCGGTGTTATATATTCCGCAGATGATTTTGGATTTACAATCTCAGAAGAAATTGAATAATCATAAAAAGCCGGAGAATGCGCACATGGAACTTTCAACTCTTTTGAAATATAATGTGAAATAATTGCCTCAACCCCGCCAACAGGATCAGTCCCGGCTCCGTCGGCATAACCTGTATTCATCTCTTCCGGATCATCAAAAAGACAGACAATAGCAATTGCCTCAGCACCTTTATCTAAAAGCTTTTTTGAAGCAGCAAGCAGCGTTTGCGGACATTGCAAGCTTCCGTTTGAAATTCCGCATGAGTCAAGAACAAACTCAACCCCGACCGGCTCGTCTGTTATTTCATATCCTGTAATATCAATTCCGTAGACAGTTTTAACAGCATTCATAGTATTTATGTGAACATTTAAAACTTCTTCAGGAATTGCTGCATCAAAAACTATACCGACTTTATTATGCGCAGATGGTTTAAAAAACAGGTTTCCCTTAAAAAATTCATCAATGGAATACCCTTCAATATAAAACATATTATCTGTAATACCTGAAAAACAGCCGGCATTAACAACATTAGGATTGACAATCAGTTTAAAATGTCCGGCAAAGCGGCGCGCCCAAGTGCTTGCATCACCTGCATATCCTCCTATAGCTGCCCCTATACCGGTAGGAACAATAAAAGCTCCGAGTTTTTCTCTATCGTTAATCATATGAATATAATATAACAAAAGCGGCAAATATGCCGCTTTTGTCCCAAATCTCGAATATTCAATTTTAACTTACTGTTGTGCACCTCCGTATGTAAAGTCTGATTTAACGTTATTTTGAAGTAATTTAGTCCAGGTACTCTCAAATGATGTGATTTCATTCAACCTTGTTTCATAGTTGTTCTTATCAAGCTCTAATTGAGATTCCCAGGAATTTAAGTTTGCAAGTTCATATTCGTGGTCTTTTTCTAAATCTTCCATTACCATCTGATAAGTTGTTGTATCAGATGAATCATAATATTCATAATAGTAATACTGCTGTTTGTCATTGTATTGAGCTTGCAGCTCTGCACTCTGACGTGACGCATTCATCATGTTAAACATAATTTCTGACAACTTTGTGTTAATCATAGACTTCTGCTTGGTATACATTAACAAAGTTTCTTGAATGTTAGAAATAGCCATAATGCTCGCCTCTCTTCTTTTTATCTCTCTTACTTATATAAAAACATCCAAAAATCCCTGATTTCAGCATGTATTGATTTTGTTACAATTGTTAACATGTTTTTTAATTTTATGATATAATATTTCTATAATTAGGAGAAAAGTTAAATGGATCAGGAAACTTATTTAAAAATTATGGGCTATGTCCCTACAGTAATTGAAGCTTCTTCAAGAGGAGAGCGCTCATTTGATATATTTTCAAGACTTTTAAGAGAAAGAATTATTTTTCTTGGCTCTGAAATTGATGATGAAGTAGCTAATTCTGTTGTTGCCCAGCTTCTTCTTTTGGATAGCGAAAATAATGAAAAAGATATTATGCTTTATATAAACAGCCCGGGCGGTGTAATTACAGCAGGACTGGCTATTTATGACACTATGAACTTAATAAAATCTGATGTAGCAACTATTTGTCTTGGAGATGCAGCATCAATGGGTGCATTTTTGCTATGCTCAGGCGCAAAAGGAAAGAGAATGGCTCTGCCAAATTCCAGAATAATGATTCACCAGCCTCTCGGCGGTGCAAAAGGACAGGCTACCGATATTGAAATTGAAGCAAAAGAAATTTTAAGAATGAAAAATATGTTAATAGAGATTATTGCAGAAAATTCAGGGCAGCCTTTTGATAAAGTTAAGGAAGACTGCGAAAGAGATCACTTCCTTTCAGCGTTTGAAGCAAAGGAATATGGATTGATTGATAAAGTGGTTGAAAGAAACTCTTTGTAACAAAAATTAACAATAAATATAAAAACATGCAATTCCAAGGAGTTGCATGTTTTTATATACATGTAGGTAAAGGTTAAAAAAGTTAGTTTAAATCTTAGGTAGGTAAAAAATGTCTCTATTGATTTTCGCATATCGAAAACTTGAGATCATTCGTCAAAAAAGTGAGTTGAACTATAAGCTCATGACGATGAACCAAAAGATTCACGATTTGCAGCAATATGCCAGCAATATCGCGGATGGTTCGGTGTCAATGAGTGATATGATGAACACTCCGGGTTCAATGTTCAACCGGCAGTTAATGTTTATGACATATGCCCACAACGGAGCTTTGATGAGTGCTCAGCAAAATATGCAAGGACTTATGATGATGCCTCATGTTCAAATGCAGATGAATCAGATGCAGGATCCGAATATGAAGGCAATGTATCAGAACTGGATCTTCCGGAGCTTGTATAATCAGGCAAGGGAACGAGCGGGAAAAGCAGAAGAAAAACTTTTAAATCAACAGGAAAAAGAACTTCAAAAAGAAAAGGCAAAACTTGAAACAAGGCTGAAACTGTTAGAAGCAGAATATGATGCTGTAAAACAGGGTGAAGATAAGGCAGCCCAATTCTGGAAACCTGAATACGTTGCTTAAAAGTTAAAAACAAGTTTTAATCCAACATCCTATCCTTAAACTAACCAACAATTTAAGGCTCGCTCAAACGCGGGCCTTTTTCGCGTCTGTAACAATCAAGTCAACAGGAACATCAAAATCTTCGACCGGAAGCTCTTCAATAACAAACATTTCATGAACCGGTACAATTTTTACAGCATTAGGTACAAGTTTTAAAAATCTGTCATAAAACCCTCCGCCATAACCAAGCCTGTAATTTTTGCGGTCAGCAGCCAGAGCCGGTACAATTATGAAATCCAAAACATCAGGATTTACCGGAAACGAACAGGGCTCGTTTATATTAAGTCCGGACTTTTTAAACTCAGTTCCTTCTGAATAAGGACATACCAGCAGTTCGCTTTTGTTTACCTTTGGAAAATAAAAATTTTTATCTTTATCATTAAGCAATCCTAACAGATTAACTTCATATTCAGTCGGATAAAAAAGCATTATACTCTTTGATTTCTGATAAAAATCGAGAGCCCTGATATTTTCTTCGATATTTCGGCTAATTTTTAAAATATCAAGCTGCTTTCGTGCAGTTTTAAATCTAGTTCTTAAATCTGTTTTACTCTCCATGTTTTTAATATATAATAAATTCAAGAAAAATGACAGATTATTGCAGTAACAATTTAATAAATCCTGATTGGGCAAAACATGGCTATATTCAGGTCTATACGGGAAATGGTAAAGGTAAAACTACGGCTTCGCTTGGTCTTGCAATGAGGGCGCTTGGAAGATGCTGGAAAGTTTTAATAATAATGTTTATGAAAGGCGGAGATGATTACGGTGAATTAAATTCATTCAGAAATTTATCTCCAGAGATTGCAAGGAATTTAACAATTATTCAAGCCGGACCTGATAGAATAGTTTATCAGAATAACAAAACCGATGAGGATACTGAACTCATAAAAAAGGGCTGGGAACTTGCTAAAAAAGCCATAAAAAATGATGAATACAATCTGATAATTCTCGATGAGGCAAATATAGCAATTGACCTGGGACTAATAGATTTGCAGGAAATGCTTGACGTTTTGAAGAACAAGCCTGAAGAAATGGAAATTGTTTTAACCGGCAGAAACGCGAGGCAGGAAATTATAGATATAGCCCACCTCGTATCTGAAATTAAACCGGTAAAACATTACTGGGATACCGGGATTGCTGCTAGAAAAGGAATTGAATATTAAATTTTACCATGGATAATCGTCTTTCATTTGCCAGCCGTCCTTTGCCAGTTTTGCAGCACAATATAAACCGGTGCTTTTTGAAGAACAATTTTTATCTATAGTGTCTTCATCTTTATTGTAGCCATATGGCATTATCCCCTTTTTGGTACGAACAAAAACAAACATATCTTTGCCGTACTGATTAGGTCTTTTTGAGCCATTAACATCAACATAGATTGAATTATCTATAGCCCCGCCATCATCCAAATCTGTTGAACCTGTAAAGGCTGAAATTGCAATAAGTACTCCGTCTGGAGTAAAAAAAGTTGTCCTGAGTGAAGGCACTACAACAGCAAGAGTCGAAGCTTGCCCATTTGCCAGTAACCAAGGCGTATATGCCGGATAGCCGCATTCTTTATAACTATTACAAGATCTGCTTATCTTAAAATAAGGTTTCCAGTATTTGTCAAAATACTCTCCCGGTCCCATTTTATAGGCTTCTTCCCAGTACTCATAAGATTCATTTTCTGCCTGTGACATTCTAAATGCTTGATTTAAAACTGAATAAGTCTTCTGCAGAGAAGTTATAACTTGCTGCTTTTTGTAATTATTGACAAGCGATGGCAAAGTCATAGCTGCAACAACACCTATTATACCCAGCGTTATTAGTACCTCGGCAAGGGTAAAGCCCGATTTAATGAATGGTTTTACGGCGGCGCGAAATGGCTCGTTGCCTGCGCCAATACCGCACGCTCTCGCCCTGCTTACGCTATCGCCTCAAAAAATTTTATATTTAATCAAAAGGTGCTACTGCTTTGTGTTATCTGTTTTATGTTTTCTCAAGCACGCTTCCGCTCCGTTCAAGCTTTCGGTTCGAAAATAATTACAGCTTATTATTTCTTTTTCTTTACTGTTGATTTTTTCTTTTTTTTATTTAAGAAAATATATTTGTTTTCGAGGCGATTGCTGTGCCTGAGGCACGACACTATTCCAGTAATGATGTGACTATATGTATCATGTGCGGGAGCGTGTCCGAGAAAATAAATATATTTTCTTATTTGTTTTACCTGATAGGATTTTCGTTTACCCGGGTTGTGTTGTGCCTCAGGAACCGCTATAGTTTCGAAAAATATATCTGCTATAAGATATTTGTGTCCTTATTTATTATAAACAATTTAGCGTAATATTTCAAGTATTGAAGATTAATAGCTTCTTCTCATCAGATCAGACAGCTTGATTTCACTTGCAGGTTTTATAACTTTTTTAACAGGTTTTTCAACCGGTTCAACAGCTTTGAACTGGCAAAGACCTATTCTTTTATCTTCCGGCTTCATCAAAAATATTTCTTTTAAAAACTTTATTACTTCTTGCATAATGTATCTCCTCATGCATTGTCTTATACCGATATAATACATTAAAACGGCACAAGGTGCAAATTTCATTATACTTTATGCTATATTAATCATATAAAGAGATGAGGTTTGAGATTTGAATAATACTTACTATGAAACTTTAGACAAAAATTTCAATATGGCTTTAGAGCTTATAAATAAACCTCTAAACCATGAAGAGCTCATTGAACTGTTAAGAAGCGGAAATATTGCAGAAAGGCAGCTTGCGGCATTAAGACTGGATAAATTGGAAAACCAAAATGATGCAGATATATTGATTGCAAATCTTACAGGACAGGACGGTAAAATTAGAGAAGCAGTATCTTTAAAAATATATGAATTTATGAGTAACCCTGACTTTGTTATATACTTTGAAAACATACAAAGTTATGACGTATTTCTCGATGCAATTATTGATATAAATGCAAATATTTGCAGAAATATAATATCTGCGGTTTCAAATCTGAAAGATAACAAAGCATTTGCTACTTATTTTTGCAGACAGCTTACAACCAAAACAAATGCTTTACTAAATATTATAAAAGAATTTAACTTTCAAGAAGGCAAATACAAAGTGAACAAAGAAGTCTTTAAACTCTATTGGTGCCTTGAAACAATATATAATTTTTATAATCAAATAGATTTTCAGGAACTAAAACGTATTCTTTTGACTGCCAAAAACATTGAAGAATATACAATTCGCGAAAAAGTTGCAAAAATTCTCTCATTGGGCTTTGAGGATGCTGAACTTCAACAAGCGCGCACCGAATTAAAGCAGGATAAAAATTATTATGTCAGAAGATATTAACAAAGCATAAAGTTTTGTTAACTTTTTTATAAAAAATATATACATATTCAGCAATTTTTACGTAATAATTTCCTTTATATATATGGGAAGACTAAATACAGGGAAAAATAAAGGAGTTTATTATGGCAAGAGTTCTAATTTCAATGCCTGAAAGATTTTTAGATGAGATAGACAGTGTTGCTAATTCAGAAAACCGCACACGTTCTGAGCTTATCAGAGAAGCACTTAGAACTTATATGTATAGAAATCAGGTTAGAAATTCTAAAAAAGCAATTAAAAATGCCGAAATTTTGGAAACACTACTTGGCTAAAACAAAACTTTTAGCTATAATATTAAGGAAAGGTATGGGGAAATATGGAAAAGGAAAACACTGGTTACATAATGTCATCAATTGATGAATATTTTGAAATTTTGGATAAAGAAGCACAGAAAAGATCTCAAATGGTTGCTAAGTCTTTAACCAAATATTTAAAACGTGTACATTCAGAATCAACAAAATTTGATAGCCTGAAAGTTTCAGCTACTAATTAATGATATTATAAAAAATTTTTAGGGGAAAATAGCAATAAAAAGTCTACTTTAATAAGTAGACTTTTTTATTGTAGGCCATGGATAATCCGGCTTAAATTCCCAATTATCATATTGAAGAAGCCCGGTGCATTTCTGCGGCTCAATTTTACAAGTTTCAATTGCATCATCGCGGGATTCTTTCGCTTCATCAAGATTAAATCCTGCAAAAGCCGGTTTTTGATCTTTACATAACAAAAATGAAAATCTATCATATCCAAGTAAATTTGGCTTTTTCCCTCCGTTATAGTCATAAACTATATCAATACAGCCACCATTTCCATACCATGCCATAGATCCGTCAGGAAATCTCGTATAGAAACGAAATCTTGCATCTTCGCGTAGATAACCCCTTGATGAAATCTTTAGATATTTGGCAAGATATTTATCATAAAATACCTCAACCAATTTATCATTTTCAACTGAATTGTATGAGCCATCTTCATTTCTTATCTGGTCAGCTTTATCCCAATATTGGACGGAACCATTGTCAACTTCTGATAACATTATAGCCTGTGACATGGTACTGTAAAACTTCTTTAATCTGGATGTTGCTTCTTTTGGGTTTTGTTTTTGAACAATTGAAGGTATAGTCATTGCTGCAACAACACCTATTATACCCAGCGTTATTAATACCTCGACTAACGTGAAGCCTGGTTTAATCGTTCTTTTTTCGGCGGCGCAAAATGGCTCGATACCTGCACCAATACCGGTTAAG
>HF989686.1 GCA_000431315.1 Brachyspira sp. CAG:484 | reverse complement strand
CGTTAGCCGAGGTATTGATAACCCTTGGCATAATCGGCGTAGTAGCCGCAATGACAATGCCGACGTTAATACAGAAGAACAACGAAAAGGCAACTGTTACAAAGCTCAAAAAGATTATGAATGTAATGAACAGTGCAATAACTATGTCCATTAACGAAAATGGTCCGATAGATTCTTGGAATTTAACCGCTACTGTTTGGGATGAGGAGGCAGGTGCAAACACTGATGAGAGTAAAGAAGGGCAAGATGAGCTTACAAAGAAATATCTGCTGCCTTACTTAAAATATACCTCTTATTGCCTTTATTCAGATACAACTTGTAAAAAGTATACTCGCTATTCCTTAGACGGAACACAGTTTTCTGCTTATACAGATAGAATAATTCTGGCAGATGGCTCTACAATTGTAGGATTTAATTTAGCTACTCCATCTTGTACTGCTTCCTACGGCAGCAGCAAGCCTTTACAGAATGTATGTGGCGAAATGTTTGTAGATGTAAACGGTGCCAGCAATCCGCCAAATAAAACCGGAGAGGATTTATTTTTATTTTATATTACAAAATATGGGGTAATACCAATGGGAACTGAGATGGAATATAATAATTATTTTAGTTTTGAAAATAGATGTAATCTTAGTAAGGTGAATAGATTAAACGGTTACGGGTGTGCAGCGTGGGTAATTTATAATGAAAATATGGACTATCTGCATTGCAATGATTTAAGCTGGAACGGGAAGAAAAAATGTAAATAAAATAACTAAAGACCGCTTTATTAGAGCGGTCTTTAATTTTAATTATCTTTTTGAACCATAGCTTTTAGATTTTCTTCTGAAATTCCGGTTGCGGTACTCAAATCTTTAGAGTTGATAACAACATAAGGCTTGTCATCCGGTCCTATTGGAACTTTGTATTTATCTCTGTTTCCGCCGTAATCATCGCGGATATTTTGATACATAGTTCCGTCTGCAAGGTTATATTTTATTTTAATATCACCAAGTGTGGTACTTTTATCATTAAGAGTTATTGTAAAGTTATTTTCTGCACCAAGAAGTTTTAAGAACCAGTTAGGTTCTTCATATTTCACATTACCTGCATTTACTTCATCAGTAAATGTTTTTAAAGCTTCCTGCTGTTTATGCA
Organism: Brachyspira sp. CAG:484; assembly: GCA_000431315.1. GTDB lineage: Bacteria > Cyanobacteriota > Vampirovibrionia > Gastranaerophilales > Gastranaerophilaceae > Scatousia. The sequence goes on along the minus strand of HF989686.1, from coordinate 18,673 downwards.
GTTCAGTTCTTTGCCCAATCGGAATATTGCCGATTTTACCGCCCTGTTCTCCTCCAGTCTGAGCTGCTTTGGCGGCTCTAACACCGTTCACACTATTGACATTTGATACCATATTCGCTGCTCCTCTTATTAATTTAAGTTCTCTTACTTAAATAAAAACATCTGAGATGCAGTGATTTCAGCATGTAGTAAAATTGTTTACATTCTTAACAAATTTCCAATAATTTAAAAATCTCGTTAACCGGAGGAATCAAATTTTGAACCGGGCATTCTTCATCGAGTTCAAGCGTAATAGTTGGAATAGCATTTTCAATACCTGCATATGTCCCGAAACTTCCCGGGGTTGGGTAGCCTATGCTTTCTTCAACCGGATAATTAATAATTTTTGAGATTTTTTCACAAATTTCTTTTGCATTACCATCATAGTTTACAACTTTAAAAGGCGCATGGAGGGTTAATATTAGACGCGGCTTGTACTTTTCGATAATGTTAACAAGAAATTTTGTTTCAATCTCGCTTCCAGGAGAGTTTCCTCCGAAAAATTCGTTTTTTTCTGTTAATTCCCAGTTTTTTGTAGGGAAATTCCTGTTCAAATCTACTCCGTTAGCATTTGTGCGGACATTCCTTTCCATTCCGTCAGGGTTCAGGCAGGGGATAAAAAGAAGATGGCTCACGTTTTCCTTTAAGTAATTTTCTATAAGGAATTTACCCTGCGGCTCATCTCCATGGAACACTCCTATTACTAGAATATTTTTTGATTGCTCCGAGCCGAGCAGAGTTATTTCTGCTCCATTTTTTGAAAAAGTTTTTTCCAATACTTTCATTAGTTAAAAATTGCCTCGATAAACTCTTCTGAATTAAAGTCTTTTAAATCTTCCATTTTTTCGCCTACACCGACAAGCTTGACAGGAAGTTTCATTTCCTTTGCCACCGCAATCACAACAGCCCCTTTGGCAGAGCCGTCAAGTTTTGTAAGCGCAACTGATGTGACGTTTACTGCTTCTGTAAAAACTTTAGCCTGCTGAAGTCCGTTCTGACCGGTGTTTGCATCTAGTACAAGCATACATTCCCGAAGGCTTTCAGGAGCATTTTTGTCAATGACATTTTTTATTTTTGCAAGCTCTTCCATCAGGTTAAACTTATTTTGAAGTCTTCCGGCAGTGTCAACAAGGATTACATCGTATTTTTCGCTGCGTGCTTTTTGAATTGCCTCATAAACAACGGATGCCGGATCAGCCTTGTCGCGTCTTACAATATCTGCGCCGGCTCGTTTTGACCATATGTCAAGCTGTTCTTCTGCTGCTGCGCGGAAAGTATCACCTGCAGCAATTAGAACTTTTTTCCCCTGATTTTTGAAGCGGTAAGCAAGTTTTCCTATCAATGTAGTTTTTCCTGCCCCGTTTACGCCGGTTATAAAGTAAATATTCAGCGCATCAGGTGTGTAATTTAATTCATTGCTTCCTGCATCCTGAAGTGTTTTCAAAAACTCGTTTTTCAGATATTCTTTAACCTCTGAGGGTTTAACTTTTGACTGGTTACGGAGTTTATCAACGAGTTCGGAGGAATAGGTTACGCCGAGATCCGCGCTGATAAGCAAATCTTCCATATCTTCCAGTACAAACTCTGAAAATTCTTCCTCATGTTCAATCGAAGCTGTAATGTTACCGACAAGTGCACTTGCAGTATTTGAAACAGCTTTTTTAAAGTTATTAAATCCGTCAGAGAAGAATTTAAACATGTTATCTAAGTCCGTTTTCAACGATTATTTTAGCGAGAACGCCGTTAATGAACGCTGAACTGTCGTCTGTAGAATATTTTTTTGCAAGTTCAAGCGCTTCATCAACAACAACCTTCATCGGAGCATCTTTCATATAAAGAAGCTCAACTATAGCAATTCTGAGAATATCTTTGTCCATTTTAATCAGGCGTTGGAAATCCCAGTTTTTAGCGTGTCGTTTAATCATTTCGTCAATTTCTTTGTGATATTTCTGGAAGAATTCAGCAATGCGGATAGCATAATCTTTAACTTCATTCTGCGCATCGAGAGTAGTAAACTCTGCAATTTCGAGAGCGAGAAGCGCTTTTTCAGCGATTTCAATCATTTCATTAATTCTGCCTGACATATCAGAAGTCATTGGTAGAGGAACAGGAACATTAGAAACATCAAGCGGTCTTTTGAGATTTGTTTCGTGTTCAGCTTCGTATGTATCAATCTGGTCTTTCATTTCGACGAGAGCGCCGACAGTAATTTTCAGCTCATCACTTGCGTTGCTTGTTAAAATTCTAACAGATTTTAATATAATATCTTCAAGGTCTTGTCTTGAATAATTAGTAATTTTTTTATCAAATTGTGAAAACAGGATAAATGCCAATTCTCTGGCTGCTCTACGGGCTTGCATAATATTTCCTCACATAAATTTATCTACACAGCCAATGCTAACATGAAAAAATTTTCAGGACAAGGAGGATTTTTGTAATTTATCAGCTTCAGCAAGTACATGAATTAAAGCAGTATTGAGGTCAATACATTTAGAGAAAGCCTTTTTAATTTCTTCGTTAGAAACTGTAGTTTTTTCGGTAAGCTCTTCGAGGTACTCCTGTAGCTCTTCAAGAATAGTTGCTGCGATGTTAAATTTTGCCCAAAACATAAAGCTCCTTAATATTCGTTATGATTATATTTGATATTATCAAATATAATCATAATACAAGTAAGCTATTTTGTCAAACATCCAACCATGCAATATCATATTTATTGATATGTTGGACATAAGAATTGAACTTAAAGCTTTAATTGGTAGAAAATGTACTTCAATGAACAAAGTTGTTCGTGCATTGAGGGATGCCGGAATTTTTACAACCGGACCAAGCAACATTTCTGCAAAAATTAAAAATAAAACTATCAAATTTGAAGAAGTTCAACAAATTCTTGATTATTTAGGTTATGAATTAATCATTAAAGAAAAATAAAATTTTTAGTTTTTTGTTTCTCTGCTTTTGCCAGACATCTGTGCTGGCGATTAAACACTTGAAATTTATAAAAGATAGTTTATAATATAAAAAGGGAGTGCGGACGGCAATCCGCACATTCAAGCCCTTTATTTGGATTTGAGCGCTAATATTATCAGTAAGAATAGTATTAGCGCTTTTTCAGTAATACTGAAATCCATATTTGCATCACCCCCTTTCATGTCCTTATCTGATTTTTAGTCCGCGGCACAAAAGTAAGTTAATGCTAAGGGCTTGCCCTTTCTCTATTATTTTATATTAATAATTTAAAAATAAATCCTGTGTTTAACGGAAATAATATTAATGTTTTTGCCAAACGTTTCTTTCAGCTATGAAAAAATTTTTTTGTGTTAGAATTAAATTGAACACATATCTGCCCTGTTAAGTTTGTATCTGCGGCGGTAAAATGAGGGATGATTTTAATGAAATTACACAATTCTTATTCTAACACTATCGAAGAATTTAAACCTATTGAAGATAATAAAGTTAAAATGTATGTCTGCGGTCCTACCGTTTATGACTTTGCTCATTTGGGACACGCCAGATGCTATATTACCTGGGATGTTTTATACAGATATTTAAAATTCAAAGGATATGATGTTACTTACTGCCGAAATGTTACAGATGTTGACGACAAGATACTTAAAAAGGCAGAAAAAGAAAACAAAACACCCGAAGAAGTTTCACAATACTGGTATAAACAGTTTGAAAATTCAATGAAAGCTTTGAATACTTTGAAGCCTGATGTTGAACCTTTTGCCACTAAAACTCTCGGCGAAATGATTTCTATTGTTAAAGATTTAATCAAAAACGGCTATGCTTATGAAGCTGATGGCGATGTGTATTTCAGGGTTAAAAAATTCCCGCGCTACGGCTGGCTTTCCAAGCAGCCTATAGACCAGCTTGAAAGCGGTGCAAGAATTGAAGTCGGGGAACACAAAGAAGATCCGCTAGATTTTGCATTGTGGAAAAAGGATGAAAAGTTTGGTTACAGAAGCCCATGGGGTGTCGGACGCCCGGGGTGGCATATTGAATGTTCTGCCATGAGCCGTAAATATCTTGGCAAAACTATTGATATTCACGCAGGCGGTGCTGATTTAATATTCCCGCACCACGAAAACGAAATTGCACAATCTGAATGTGCTAACGGATGCAAATTTGTGAATTACTGGCTTCACAACGGTTTTGTTACTATTAACAAAGAAAAAATGTCAAAATCTCTCGGTAACTTTTTGACGATTGATGATTTGCTCAAAAAATACGATGCAAACACAATCCGCTTCTTTATCCTGACAAATCATTACAGAATGCCTGTTGAGTTTTCTGATGAAGCTCTTGCATCAGCTCAGGCCGGTGTAAAAAGAATGCTTAATGCTAAACGAACTAAAATTAACGAAGATTTAGATATTACAAAAACAGAAGACTATGCAAAGTTTGTTGAAGCAATGGATGATGATTTAAATACATCAAAAGCCCTTGCAATTCTCTTTGACCTTGCAAACAGAGCTAACAAAGACGAAAAAGATGCGTTTACTATTCTTTATAAACTTGCAGGAGTGCTGGGCTTTAGTTTTGAAAAGCCAACACTGTCAGAAGAAGAACTCTCTGATGCAGTAAAACATGTATCAGAAAAACTTGGCAAAGATTTTTCTTCAATGGACGAGTTAATTGCGTTCAGAAAAGAAGCCCGCGATGCAAAAAATTGGGACGTGGCAGACAAAATCAGGGTTGCCCTGGATGAAGTGAATATAGTTTTGAAAGACGGTAAAGAAGGCACTGTCTGGGAAGTAAAATAAGCTGGATTACTTATATAATACTGCTCTGGCTGCGGCTGAGCCGGGTGCCACAACTGCATCATAATATATTACCGGAAATATATCTGTGACTTCATCAACGAAACATTCGCTGTTTATGTCAGTATAATGAGCTTTGTTGTCATTACATCGTGTTTCTTTATTTGGTCTTTTTACTCCGTTCACATCTATAAAACCAATACAATATTTTTGAAAGAGTTCATCGTTCATTGCTTGTTCAAGAGTTGTATTATTTAAGGTGCAGGTTGTTTCATTGTTAATACCTCTTGGAGGTGTGTGAAATGCAAAAATGGCACCGTCATTCATTTGATAATAATACAGCATTATATGCTGTTCTTTTATAAGAGAGTCTGAGGTAGTACCTTTTTCATATACATATTTATAATACAGCTGGCTTTTGTCTATATATAATTTTGTGTGATCAAAAGCCTTTGGTTTCACCAGTGAACTGTTAAATATACTGCACATTGATTGTACATTTTGTGAATTATCGGTATATTCATTAATGCAGTTGCTTCCTACCGATGAAAAATCAAAATCATATTTTGCTTTGTTTAAATTTACTGCCTGATTCAGGACGGACAATGATTTTTTAAAACCGCTTTTAAATTTTATATTATTAACCTTTGTAGTTACGACAGGTAACGTCATTGCTGCTACAATTCCGATTATACCAAGTGTTATAAGAACTTCCGCCAATGTGAATGCTGTTTTTGTCATCTTTACTCCAATTAACCAATTTTATTATCGCGAACGCGATAGGATAATTTATATATTACATCCAAAATTAAAATTATGCAAGAGGCAAAGAAAAAAATTATTTTTAATGCAATCGCAAAAACGGTCAAAAGGTTACGCGGGAAAAAAAGCCAGTTTATGCTGGGGGCGGAGTTTGATATTCCATCTTCAGTTTTAAGCGATTTGGAACGTTCTGTGAAAGACCCTCAGCTTACCACACTGTTTAAACTTGCAGGAGCATTTGATCTTTCTATTTCTCAATTTATGGAAGAACTTGAAAAGGAATTGCCTGAAAATTTTTCTGTTTGTGAAGAATAGTTTTTGTCATATAATATTTTTATGAAAAATTTGGTGATTATTATATTTTTATTTATGTTATCGGCATCTGTGCCTGTAAATGCTTTTTCCCCTAATATTCCTCCTGCTACGTTACAGGTAGCAAGAGAAGCTAAAATCAAAGAGGCTGTCCATGCTCCTAAATCTCAGGTTGTGAGAGTTGGAATTGGCAGTTCCGGTTTTGGAACTTATGTATACAACAATATTGGGATTTATGGTACTGATGAAATTATGATCTGCGACGGGGACAATCTTGTCGAAACTCTGCCGGCTAATACAAATTTAATAATCAAATTTAAAGACGGAATGTTTGAGCTTTCACAGGATGACGGCACTATAATTACATCTATGCAGGGACCGGTAAGGATTATTTGTCCCAAAGGGCTTCTGGGTGTGAAAGGTTTGAAACGCGCAGGTAAAACTGCACTTTATCATGGTGCTTTTGAAATTGTAAAAGCAAATGCTAATTATTTTAACCTTGTAAATATGATTGAGGTTGAAGATTATCTGAAAGGCGTTGTCCCAAATGAAATGCCTGTGAGCTTCGGGCTTGAGGCTTTGAAAGCGCAGACTGTTGCAGCAAGAAATTACGTTCTTTCGCCAAGGGTTAAGTCTTCACCTAATTACGATGTTGTGGATTCTGTTGCAAGCCAGGTATATTTCGGTGCAAATACTGAAAGAGAGCTGTCTAATCAGGCAGTTGCAGAAACTGAAGGTATTGTTGCGCTTTACGGATGGGATTTAATCCTTGCACAATACTCATCAACGGCAGGCGGATATACTGAAAGCTATTCTAATGCTTTTTCCGATCCAAATACTAAAGACTTTCCGTCACAGGAAAAACCGTATTTAAAAGCCAAACCTGATATTTTATCGCAGACTCCGTTGAATACAGAAGAGGCTGCTGCGGCTTATTATAAATCTAAACCTGATGCCTATGATATTCGGTCCTCATACTTCCGCTGGACTAGAGAATGGCAGCCTGATGAACTTAAAAAAGTTCTTGAACAAACTCTTATTGCGCAGTCTGCTACAGGATTTGTAAAACCTGCATTTAACAAAGGTGATAAACTGGATGACCTTACTGAACTCAGGGTTCTCAGACGGGGCGACAGCGGAAAGATAATTGAGATGGAAGTCGTTACTGCCGGACAGAAGTATAAAATTTTTAAAGAACTTGTTGTCAGAAGGCTTTTGACAAAAGACGGCAAAGCGCTTCCAAGTGCTAATGTTGTGTTTGAAAATATTAAAGATGAAAGCGGAAAGCTTATTTCAATCAAGGCTTACGGCGGAGGCTTCGGACATGGTGTAGGAATGAGCCAGTACGGTGCGGGATTTATGGGCTCTGAACTTCATATCCCTTACGAAAAAATTCTTAAACACTACTATACCGGTATTACGCTTGGTACAAAGCCTGTTATCATATCTGCGGATAGTTCGCAGAATGTAGTTCTGCAAAACTTTTATACTGATAAAAAATTTGCAAATATAGTTGTTGACAACAAATTTCAGGTTTCAAAACTTGTTGCAAGCATAAACGGAAAAGAACATACTTTTGAACTGCCGACAAGTATCTGGGGAGGTTCAAGGGTTACCAATATAGATATATCAAATTTTATTAAAAAAGGGAAAAATACAATTGTATTTTATTACCCGATGGAAGAAGGGGATAAAAAAGCTCTAAGGCTTTTTGTGGAATTGGTGAAAAAAGATGACAGCAGCGACATATGGTGATGATGATAAGACGCCGAGTTTGTTAAAGGCGGCATGGTTAATAGCAGTAGTAACTATTTTTAGTAAGCTTATAGGGTTCATAAGAGATGTGGTAATTGCAAATTACTACGGTGCATCTATGGTTTCGGATGCTTATTTCTATGCCTATCAAATTCCTGCTCTCTCGATAATTTTACTTGGCGGTGTCGGCGGACCTTTTCACAGTGCCACAGTTGCTGTTTTTTCAAAGCTTATTCCGTCATTAAAGGACAAACCTTCTGAAGAATTAAACAAGCTTTACAGCACATTTATGACAACAACAATATTGTTTTTTACAATACTTGCTGTTTTGTGTTTCTTTTTTGCACCGCAGATTATGGGCGTAATAGCCTCCGGAGGCGACCCGCAATTAATTGAGCTTGCGGCAGGACATTTAAAAATTATGTCGCCGGTATTGATTATAGGCGGAATTGTCGGTATTTATTACGGTATCCTTGTAACCTACAGGTACTTTATGCTTCCTAACCTGTCGCCGATTATAATGTCGCTTGTTATTATTGCGATGGTAATGTGCGCACGAAACGATAATACAGGCGCAATTCTTGCATGGGCAACCACAATAGGTGCTGTGTGCCAGTGGGTTATGCAATATCCGAAAATCAGGCAGCTGGGTTTTAAGTTGAAGCCTAATCTTGATGTATTTAATAATATTGAATATAAAAATATATGTGAACTTCTTTTTCCGGCAGTTTTAAGTTCAACCGTCGGGCAGGTTCATATTTATGTTGATATGTTTTTTGCCTCTGCACTTAGAGAAGGTGCATGGACTGCAATAGGTTATGCTAACAGAGTATTTCAGTTTCCTGTAGGTATTCTTGTTACAGCATTCCTTGTTCCTTTGTTCCCGATTTTTGCAAGGCTTGTGGCGGACAAGGATTATGACGGTATCAGAAAATATTTTAATAAAGGCGTCGGCGTTCTTTTCTTTGGTGCAATACCTATTATTATTGGTATTCTTGTTGTCGGACTAGACGGGGTGCGTGTTGTGTTCGAGCGCGGTGAATTTGATGCGCATGCAACATTTATGGTTACTGAGGCGTTGTGGTTTTTATCTTTTTCTATAATACCGTATGTTTTCAGAGATTCTATTACAAGGGTTTATTATTCGTTTAATGATTCAGCTACTCCGTTTATTGTTGCGTTTTCTTCTATAGTTTTAAAAGTATTTTTCAATATCCTTTTGATAAATAAACTGCACATGGGAATAGGCGGAATTACCCTGTCCACATCATTTGTAACCTTATTCAATGCTGTGGTGCTCGGTTTATTTATTTCCAGAAAAATCAAAATGGATTATAAGTCATTATTTATTAATTTATTGAAGATGTGCGCGGCAGGTTTTGTTACACTTGTTGTCTGCGGACTTTTATCAGTAGGATATGACAAGTTTGTTGAACTGCCAAAATACGCGTTTGAGCTTGTAAAAATTTGTTTGGTTGGAATAGTCTGTCTTGCAGTTTATGTTGAGTTAAACCTGCTGATGAAAATGGAATACGCAGAAGAACTTTTTGAACGGCTTGCTGCAAGATTTAAGAAGTAAAAGTGAACTTTGAAAATTAAATATTAAGGGCAGCCCTGAAAAACCTCCAAAGTGCTTACAAACTATGTAGCGACAACTGGGCAGAAAGGAGGTTAAATGAATAGAATGCTATTAAAAAAATCTCTAGCCGTACTAGAGATTTTTATTAAAATAGTTTATCTATTTTTATAAGGGGCGACAAGTTGGTTGAGCTTTCACGGAGCTTAGCCAACTCCCTTATATTTATATTATAACGTATTTTTTTAGGATTGCAAGTCCTTACAAGGAGAAAATAAACTATGCTTAAGAACAAAGAAGAAATCAGAAGAATATTGGAAGAAGGCGGAGTTATAGCCTATGTAACAGATACCGTCTGGGGGCTCGGCTGCCTTCCGTCGTCAGAAAAAGGTGTGAAAAAAATCTATGACATTAAAAAGCGTGAAGCTCAAAAACCTTTAATTCTTATGTCAAATGATATTTACCATCTGCTCCAGTATGTAAAAGTTATCCCAAAAACCGGTCAGAAGCTTGTGAAAAAATATTTCCCTGGAGCGCTGACCCTTGTTGTAAAGAAAAATCCTGAAATGACCCCTGATTATATAACGTCAAATATGGATACTGTGGGTATAAGGGTGCCGGATAATGAAGTTTTTAAAGAAATTTGCAACGCTGTACCGGGTCATGTTCTTGCAACAACCAGCGCAAACCTGTCACACCAGCCTTCAGCGAAAAGCTATGAGCAGGCTAAAGCAAATATGGAAGGTCTTGCGGATTTAGTGATAGAAGATTACGGCTATTTCTGCAAAGGTTTGGAATCTACGGTTGCCGGTGTTTTTAATGATGATGAAATAAAAATTTTCAGGCAGGGTGCAATACAAATTGATGTATAATAAAAAAGCCTCTTTTTTAAAGAGGCTTTTTTATTTCTTATTGGTTTGATTTATTCATCGGGATTGTTAATTTTTGACCAATTGAAAGCTTGTTAGGATTTTTCATATTATTGGCGTTCATAACAGCCCAGGCTCTTTCCTGTGTATATCCGCCGTAAAATCTGGTAAGAATGCTTTCCATAGTATCTCCGCTTTGTACGGTATAAACTTCATCTGCCGCAGCTTCAGCCGGAGCTTCATTAGCCGGTAAGAAGTTGAGCTTTTCATTTTTTACGGCAGGTGCAGGAAGTGCTATTTTCATATTAAAATTAACTCCATGCATAGACATAAAGATTAACCCAGCAACAATCGCTGTTGTTATAACTCCTCCGATAAATCCTGTTGCAAGATATACACTTGGAGATTTATCAAGCTTCTGGTTAACTTTGAAATTCTGCCATAACAAATCCAATTCTTTTTCTCTGTTTGGTCTGACATAAACATTCGGAGTAATATCATGAGATTCCTGTTTATATTTAGAAAGCGCTTCTAAAACCGCCATTTTCTCCTTAGATAAATTTGACCTTCTGATAGTTGAACTCTTCATACTGACCTCACACCCTAATTATTGTAAATTGTTTATGCCAGTATCCTATCACGAGCGCTTTTTTAAAGCAAGTTTTGTAACTTATTGTTGTCAAGTCTTTTTACATCTTGTAATATTTCTACTATAATTGTCTTATGAAAATTTTAGGTATTGATCCCGGCATGGCAATTGTCGGCTACAGTATTGTTGAATTTGACGGGAATGCTTGTACACTCTTACATTCCGGCTCAATCCAGACTTCAAAAAATGCTAAGGAAAGTGCAAGGCTTCTTGAAATTTTCAATGATATGAAAACTATTGTTGAAATGTATAAACCTGATATTGCATCTATTGAAAAATTATTTTTCTTTCGTAATCAGACTACTGTAATGCCTGTTGCTCATGCAAGAGGGGTTATTCTTACAGTGCTGGAAATGAACGGAATTCCTGTTTTTGAATATACACCTATGGAAGTAAAACAAGTTTTGACAGGTTACGGCAGGGCGGATAAAAAAGAAGTTGAACAAATGGTTAAGATTTCTTTAGGAGTTGAAAAACTCCCTAAATTGGACGATACGGTTGATTCTATTGCAATTGCTATCTGCCACACACGTTCTGTAAGATAATTTTATGTTATGATGTAGGCGGAGAGTAATAATGGATATATCTTTATTAAAACTGATTTTATTTATAAGTATTTTTATAGGAGTTCTTGCCGGCATACTAACTGCGGTGCCGTATATTGGAGAACTTGCTTTTTGGGTTTTGCTCTGCCTTTCTTCTGTTATTGAGATGATTTTTCTTGCCAGAGCTGGTTTGCTTGAGCTTGAATCCGTAAAAGAAAGCGTTACAATAGGTGGTATAATTGGTTTTGTGTCATTTATGGCATTTGCTGTTGTTTATGTTCCTATTGTTGTAGTGCTTTTAAAACTATTTAAATATTATACAAATTACGGTGTTGCTGTTATGCTCGGTACTGCCAATGTATGGATAATACTTTTACTTGCTGTATTTATGGCAATATTGAGCGCTACAATTAATGCTTTTACCGGATTTTTAACTTATTATGTCAGTGAGTTTATAAAAACTCTTGAAAAGAATGAACAGAGAAGACACAATCAATTTAAGTAAAGGAAAAATTTTTATGACAGAATTTAATTCAAAAATAAAAACTATTGAATGGGTTGATAACTATTCAAAAATGGTGGATCAGACGCTTGTTCCGTATGAATTTAAGTATGTAAACATAACAACCGGAGATGAGATGTTTGATGCGATTAAAACAATGATAGTAAGGGGCGCGCCTGCTATTGGTGTTGCCGGTGCGCATGGCGTTGTTTTATATGCACAGGAGCTGGCAAAAGAAAACTTGTCAAGAGATGAATTTGTTTCAAAGCTTCTTGAAAAATCTGATTACATGGCAAGCGCAAGACCTACTGCCGTAAATCTTATGTGGGCAGTTAAAAAACAAAAAGAAATTATCGAAAATTCAACTTCAGACATAGCCGGTATTGTTGAAGAACTAAAACAAAACGGGATTAAATTAGAAAAAGAAGATGTGGAAATTAATAAAAAGATAGGAGATTACGGTGCTGAAGTTGTGCCTGAGGGGGCAACTATTCTTACGCATTGTAATGCCGGTGCTCTGGCTACTGTAGGTTATGGAACAGCTTTAGGGGTAGTCCGCTCTGCATTTGCAAAAGATCCTACAATTCAGGTTTTTGCAGATGAAACAAGACCCCGCCAGCAAGGTGCAAGGATTACAACTCTTGAGCTTACTATGGACGGTATTCCTACTACGTTAATTACTGACGGTATGTGTTCATATTTTATGAAAAAAGGTATGATTGATATGGTAGTTGTCGGAGCTGACAGGATTGCTGCAAACGGTGACACTGCAAACAAAATAGGTACATATACCGTAGCAATTGCCGCTAAATATCATAATGTCCCTTTTTACATTGCAGCTCCGCTTTCAACTATTGATAGAAGCATTAAATCAGGTGATGAAATTGTTATTGAGGAACGCTCAAGAGAAGAAGTTACACATATTAACGGCAAAATAATATGCGCACCAGAGGTAAATGTAATCAATCCCGGATTTGATGTTACTCCGCACGAGCTTATCACCGGAATAATTACTGAAAAAGGTATTTTAAGACCTGATTATAATAAATCAATTGCAGAAGCTTTTAGTTAGGGTATAATTACCACGGATAGTCGTCTTTGAATTCCCAATTGTCCATCATAAGCAATCTTCCGCAGTACACTGCGGAAGTTTTGCAGCGTTGCAGTGCAATTTCTCTGGTGGTGCAAGAAGGACAGTATGTACACCAATTCTTGTTCCCTCCGCATTCTGTTATTGCTTTATCTTCGGGACAGATTATGAATTTAAAAATATCTTTTCCTGAAAGATTAGGTTTTCTTTTGCCATTTACATCAAAATCTAAATCCATACAGGCTCCATTATAAATATTCATATATGAACCGTCTGCAAAATGAACTCTTATACGGGAAGCCTGACCTGTTTCTTCATCTTGTAAATCTTCCGGATTGTCCTCAATTTCAAGATATTTGAGATATGCCTTCAGATACTTATTAAAATAAGTTAGTACCAAATTTCTATTTGTAATATTGTCATAATTCCCGTCTTCATTATTCACGTAATATGTTTTATCCCAATCTTTACTCGGACCGTTGTCATTTTCTGAAAGCAGAATAGCCTGTGACATGGCACTGTAAAATTTTTTTAATCTTGATGTTGTTTCAATTTTCTGTTGTTTTTGAATTAATGTTGGCAAAGTCAAAGCAGCAACAATGCCGATAAGTGCTAATGTAATTAATACTTCGGCAAGTGTAAATGCATAAGAATTTTTATTAATAATCTTAAACATATTAATCCTCCAAAATATACATGTATATTAAGTTTAACATGATTTTCCCCGACTGTCAATCGTGGAATTAAATCAAATATCAACGAAAATATTTATATGAATAAAAATATTAAGAAGAAGTTTGGCAGAAATTTGAGAAAGTACCGCAAAATGAAAGGTTTTTCTCAGGAAGATCTTTCTCTAGAATTAGACCTTGATGGATCTTATATTGGTAAAGTTGAAAATGCCAAGCTTAATATAACTATAGATAAAATTATAAGTATAGCTGATTTTTTGGAAATTAATGTTATTGATTTATTTAAGTAAAATTATTGGTTTCTCTGGAAAAATCCTGCAATTTCCTTATGCGGGAAAAATTTAACAATTGGACGTCCATGCGGACAGGTATAAGGCATTTTTGTAGTACGCCACCTTTTTACAATTTCCTGCATCTGCCAGGTTGACAACTTTTGACCGGCTTTTACCGAAGCTTTACAGGATGTGGTAATTAGAATTTTTTCTTCAAGTCCGTCAATGTCACTTTCAATATTTTCTAAAATATCTGACAGTATTTCTTTCGGATTTACTTTTGCAATCATCTGAGGAACTTTGCGGAAAATTAATTCAGTGTCTGATGTAAATTCAATACCAAATCCGAAGCGTTCAAATTTATCAAGATTTTCTTTTATTAACTCAGCTTCACTTGGTGTAACAGTTAAGACATCAGACACAAACAAAAGTTGTGATACGACATTTTTTTCTGATTTTAATTTTTCGTAAATATATCTTTCTTCTGCTATGTGCTGGTCAATTATTTCCATACCATCTTCTTTTTCGACAATAATATAAGTATTTTTATATTGACCTACAATGTTTTCTTCAGGTTCAGGGGCTTTTTCAACAGGTTTAAAAATTTGTTTCTGTTCTGTTTCAGAAACAACCTGAGGGGTTTTATCCTGAATCATATCAAAGGTTTTTTCTTCAACAACCATCTCATCATCGGTTTTATTATAAACAATATCAAACGTATTTTGCTGCGGCTTGAGTTCAATAATATTTGTTTTTTCAGCAGCTTTCTGTTGAATATTGTATGATGGCTCCGGTTCTGTATAATTAGCCAGACCGCCATGAATACCGGTCATTATAAAGTTAAAAATCTGGTTTGTATTTTTGTATCGCACCTCTTTTTTGGTAGGATGAACATTCACATCAACATCAGAAGGCGGCAATTCAAGATTAAGAACAACAAACGGATATTTGCCGTTTGAAATCAGATTTTTATATGCTGTGTCAATTGCTTTCATAAATATCGGACACTTCACTGTTCTTGAATTTATGTAGATATGGTAATCCTTTTTACTTGAACGGGTAAAATCAGGCGTGCTTACATAGCCGGAAATTTTCAATCCTGAAAGCTGATCTGTTTTTAGAACCTCTTTCAAGTTATCTGTTACATTGTTGGAAAATAACTCCTTAAGTGCATGTTTGAGCTCATTGTTACCGGAGGTTTTTAAAACAGTCTTCCCGTTTTTCTTTAGTTCAAAAGCTGTCTGAGGATGTGAAATTGCTATAGACTGTACAAGCTCCTGAATATATGAAAATTCAGTATTAGGGTTTTTAAGGAATTTTAGTCTGGCAGGAATATTGTAAAATAAATCCTTAATTTCCATTATAGTCCCTATAGCGCAGCCGGTTTCAACTTTTTTTACTTCGGAATTTTCACACTTTACTTTTGTACCGGTTTCAAAATCTTTAGTTCTTGTTGTACAAGTTAATTTTGCTATTGAAATAATGCTTGATAATGCCTCCCCGCGAAATCCGAGAGTATCAATTGCAAATAAATCTTCATCAGTAGAAATCTTGCTTGTTGCATGTTTTGAAAATGCAAGCATAATATCATCCGGATGAATTCCTGAGCCATTGTCTGCTACTCTTATATCTCTGCATTCATTTGAAATTTCAATGCTTATTTTTGAAGCTCCGGCATCAACAGAGTTTTCAACAAGCTCTTTTACAACAGAAGCAGGTCGTTCAATAACTTCACCGGCGGCAATCTGGTTAATTAAATGTTTTGATAATTGTTTAATTCTTGCCATACAATAACCTCCCACTAGTGCGGTATAAAATGTGACATAAAATATTGTACAATCACGTCATACTGGGTTAGTAACACTACTACTATTATAGAAACAAAAAGTCCGATTGTAACTTTTGACAGGTCTTTCAAAATATGTTTGTACATTTTTTTAGGAGATTCAAATCTTAATCTCTGGTACAACGCAATTTCTCTTCCTGCCAGCAAGCCTATAAATACCCATGTTGTTGACATCGGAACATTGTTTAAATTTATAAAATACAAAAGTAAGAACGCGTAAATAATATCGATAATAGTTGCAGAACGGGGGTCTTGAACATTGGTTTTCATCTTTACAATATTTTGAATATCCCCGCCGCGCTGGTAGGTTAAAACTCCAAGGAAAATAGTGAAACACAGAAGAACAAATATCAGTTCCGGTACAGAAGCTTTTCTTGGCAGGTAAACAAATAGTTTTGCCGAATCCTGTGCAAGCCATTGCGACCATATAAATGCGGTTGAACACCATTTTGCAGCCATCCACCATTTAGAAATTTTTGTATCGCCTGAACGCTTCTGGGTATAATAAAAATATCTTTCCAGAGGTCTGGCAATAATGTTATAAATAATTATTGCAGCAACAAATGCAATAACATAACCCAGAACGGATTTGGTCAGCATCATCCAGATTACACTTGCATCGCTTACCGAAAAAACACTTAAAACAAGAAATGTTGTTGCTACAGGTATACCCCACCTTGTTAAAAGTATTAATATAATCGGCGGAAGCAAATAAATAAATGTGTAATGTTCGGTTACAGGAATTCTTGTTAAAAGCCCGAATGACATATCTCCGTCATTAACAACCCATCCGGTAACAATGGTTATAACAAGAACTATTACTGAAAATGCCCACAGATAATAAAAAGGAGTTTTCTTGTTTGCGCTTAAAAATGTTCCCAGTGTCTGTATAATATCATTTGACACACAAGCATACATGGAAAGTAAAAATCCAAGTATCATATAAAAATTACTTAATGTAAATTGTCCCGAGAACATTAATCCTCCACTTCCAGCAGTATGAGAAATCTCATACCATTTTTAATTTACATCAAAAACAAATTCATCTAAACGTTTGATTACAAATTTGAAACATTTTAATAATATTGAGTTGTTAAATAGACTTGGAGGGGATATAAATTGGTCAGACTTAAATCAAATACAAAACTGAAACCGGTCAAAAAGGCAGATTTGCAGGTTGTAAAACCTGTTAAAACTACTAAATACAGCGATATTGATTTGAATAACTGGAAAGCTTATGACCACGTTAAAACCGATACTTTATGGGAATTTCCTTCAAGACTAAAAGAAGGCGGACATTCCAATGAATATCATGGTAACTATATTCCGCAGATTGCGCAGCAGCTCTATGAAAGATTTACTAAAAAGAATGATGTTGTTCTTGATTTATTTTTTGGTTCTGGAACCTCAGGTATAGAAGCTATTAATATGAACAGACGCTGTATAGGTGTTGAATTAAAAGATGAACTTGCTGAAAAAGTTTCAGAAAAATTCACCCCGAAACAGCTTGTCACTGATGTTAATATAATCTGTGCCGACAGCGCTTCTGAAATTGCAAAAGAAAAAATTAAAGCAAGACTTGATATTATGGGCGAAGAGAAAGCACAGTTCCTTATCTTGCATCCGCCTTATGATGATATTATCAAGTTTTCTGATAAAAAAGAAGATTTATCAAATTGCGACACAACTGAGGAATTTTATGATTTGTTTGAAAAGGTAGCACAAAACGGCTATGATTTACTTGAAAAAGATCGTTTTGCTGCACTGATTATAGGTGACAGCTACAAAAACTCAGAAGTTCAGCCTCTCGGGTTTGAATGTATGGCAAGAATGATGAAGCTTGGTTTCCGTTTGAAAGGTATTATTGTTAAAGATATTCAAGGCAATGAAAGAGCAAAAGGCAGAACCGCAAACCTTTGGCGTTATCGTGCTCTTGCCGGAGGATTTTATATCTTTAAACACGAATACGTTATGATTTTCCAAAAAGTTAAGTAATATCAGACATTTGACTGTTCTATTATGAATAATTTGTAAAGAAATGTTAAAAATGAGAATAATTCCTACTTTACAAATAAACTCTTTTAGATTATTATAATTAAGTAAATGATAAACAAATTTTTATTTTAAGAAAGGTGGAAAAATTATGGCAAAGTTTGTATGCACAGTTTGCGGTTGGTCAACAGAAGCTGATAAAGCTCCGGAAAGATGTCCGTTATGCGGAGCAACTACTTTTAAAGAAGTAGGCGGGGGAGAAAAAGTCTACGCATGTGAACATAAAGTTGGTGACGGCAAAGTTGAAGATAAAGAAATTATGGAAGGCTTGAGAGCACACTTCAGCGGTGAATGTACAGAAGTTGGTATGTACCTTGCAATGTCAAGAGTTGCTGAAAGAGAAGGTTACCCTGAAGTTGCAGAAGCTTATAAGAGATATGCTTTTGAAGAAGCAGAACACGCAGCTAAATTTGCAGAACTTCTCGGTGAAGTTGTAACAGATTCAACTAAGAAAAACCTTGAATTACGTGCAGAAGCTGAACATGGCGCTTGCGAAGGAAAACTTGCAATTGCTGCACGTGCAAAACAGTTAGGATATGATGCAATCCATGATACAGTTCATGAAATGGCAAAAGATGAAGCCCGTCATGGTAAAGGATTTGACGGTCTGTTGAAAAGATATTTTTCATAAACAGTCTGAAACTCCATTGTTAAAGCTCCCGATATATTCGGGGGCTTTTTTTATAGAAAAAATATGTTATAATAAAAAAAATACAGTGTACTGTCAATTCTTTCAGTATATGTATTTTTTTCGAACCGAAAGCAGTGCCTGCTGCACGCCAACACTCTGGCAAACAAGACTATAATCAGTTATCTAAACGGAAGCGATAAGAACAAATAAGAAAAAATATTTGTTTTCTCGGACACGCACCCGCACATGATACATATAGTTTGAACGGAGCGGAAGCGAGCTTGAGCAAAAATAAACAGATAACGCAAAGCAGTAGCACCT
>HF989685.1 GCA_000431315.1 Brachyspira sp. CAG:484 | reverse complement strand
GAGCCGGTGAAGCTGTTCTTTACGGCGCTGGTAAATAGTCATAAGCTATTAAATAAAAAAAAGACTGAATTTTTCAATTCAGTCTTTTTTTTATCTATCTGCAGCAATATTCAGATTTTGTAACTCGTAAATGACATCTTTTATTTCATCTGAAACATCAGATAAATCAGAAATATTAAGTTTTACCATAGAAGCAAATTCAGCTTTTTTAAATTCATGAAGCCCTCTGTGCTTAAAAAATTCTTCAAGAAACTCAACCTTTGAACCTGATAATGCAATGTTGTCAACCGGTGGCAGAGATATGTTTTGCGTAGCATAATTCAAGGTTCTTTCAATTAAAGGAAGCGGAAGCGCATCCTCAAATTCTCCTATTTTTAATACATGAACTTTATCTATATCTCTGAGTTTAGGCAATATTTCCCTGTAATTATCATCAGCATCACTGTCCAGAAGAACAAATATAGGAAGCCTCAAGCATTCAACAAGCCTGTAAAAAGTCTTAACAACCTGATTTTTTCCTCCGGCGGAAAGCACATAAACACCATTACGGTTAAAGTTATACCCTAAAATATCAGCAAACACAGGAAGCAGTGTTTCCTCAGTAATTCCCTCACAGATAATAATCTTTTCTAACGGATAAAGAAGCGAAAACTGCTCACGCGTTTGTTTAATATCTACAGCACATGCCAGAGATTTTAGCCACTTAAGATTTAACGGAATTTCTTCTGTATCAATCAGAGCAAGAGCAGCTTTGTAATTAATCTTATTCTTCAAAAGGTCATTTATATTATCATCAAGTAAAAAAATTGAATTTTCGTAATCATACAGCCTCTGGTTTATTAAATACTCGTCATCCATCCCGAACCCCATAGACTTCAGAGAATAGTTAAAAACAAATTCTGAAAGAGCCCTTATCTCGGCATAATCCATTCTCTCCAGTTCAGATTTTTTAAATTTCGGAGAAATTAAATTATTGGTAAGTATATCAGAAAAAACTCTTAAGTATTTAACCTCAGGCGGTTTAAATCTTGTCAGCCTGTCCATTGATATTACTATCTGCTCTTTTGTTAAAGGTTTAATCTTAAGATTTTTCAATACTTCCTCTTTAGTTTGTAACATTATTTACAAAAATTAATTAAAATAGCAACTTTTTAGGTTCTCTGTATTTTAATATAATAGTAGTAGTGGAGTGAAATCGTGTATTCAATAAATCCAAACTTTCCTCAATACAATTATACCACAACAGGTAAGACAAAGTCCGAACGTGTTGGCTTGAATACTGAAAAACCTGTGAACAAAGCTCCTCAAGCTTATGTTACAAATCCTAAATATAATATTCCGTTTAATTCAGCTCTTCACTCTTCTGATTTTAGAACCAAATTTGTTTCAAATGAGGAAAAACAAAAATACAATAATTTACAAAAAATGCTTGACAGACACTCTAAAAAAGCTTTAGATGCGTTATTGAAGAAAGGTATTTTGTTGAATGCAGATTCCAATGATAATTCAACAGTTCTTGACAATCTTCATAAAATTGCAAATACTCCGCGAGCAAACGGCTTAAATAATCTGGTAACATTAAAAGAAACAATAAACACACTCAATAACCCGTTTGTAATAAATCAGGAATTTGGAGATATTCCGTCTAAATATCAGGATTACGCAAAACAGGCAAACTCTGCAAATGCAAGCAATCTTTTTGAGAAAAAAGCTGCAGAAAATGATATAAATGTAACTCATTCAGGCACCTGCGTTGCAGCAAGCATAGAATTTAATATGGCGCAAAAGCATCCGGCAGAATTTACAAGATTTGTAGAAGGCTTGAGTTCACCAAACATGTCAGTACAAAAAGAAATCCACCTGAATAATCTTGCAGACAATACCCTTGATGCAATATGGCTTTTGAATGCTTTTGAAATCCCTTATGAAGCAAAAGACTTCAACAAAGCCACCCTTACATTTGCACCTGATAAAAACGCTATTATCAGAGCTCAAATTCAGACAACAGATAAAGATCCTCAGGAACGCTCTGTAGTTGATGTATTAATGCAGTCAACTTTAATGCAGGTAGGTTCACAGCAATCTTACAACACATTAACAGACAAACGCCAGGGCAAATTCAACCAGAATGATAAGGGATTAATCGAATTTGAAAAAACATTTACCGAATCAGTTGTTGAAGATAAAAATAAAATTTCAGTAACCTACCAGACAGTTGATGAAAATGCAAAACTTATCGGTTACGAAACAGATATGGCAACAATGAAACGTCATCTTGTAGATTCTCTGGACAGAGGTGAAAATGTAATCATAGGTTACACACAGGTAGATAAAAACAATATAATTATAAACGGACATGAAATCACAATATTAGGTTATAAACAAGGAAAAGACGGCAAACTGACATTCATTTGCAATGATACAGACGACAACCAGTCAAAAGCAATTGAATACAGCGAAAACTATCTGCTTCCAAAAATTCACCACGCAGCACTTCCACACGATATAGTTGAGAATGATGTAAAACTTGTAGAAAACTGGGTTGAAGGAATAAAAACATACAAAGAACTCAAAAAGAAACAAAAGGAACAGCAGTTAGAGCCGCAATTACAACAGGCAGCATAGATTAAATAAGGAAACAAAAATGATTAATAACATTAACGCTTACTCCAATATAAACCTTATCAAGGCTTACCAACAAAGACAGCAGCAAAACAAAAAGCCTCAACAACCTGTTCAACCACAAACAAAACCTCTTACAACCACCAATGAGCCACAAAAACAACCCGATTTAAAGCCGACAAAGACCAGCATTTTTTATGTAAATGATGTTCATGGCAAAATGACTAATATGGAGAGAATTTATGCAATTGCCAAGGAATTTGATAACTCTAAAGAAAAAGACACAGACAAATTAAAACTTGCATCCGGAGATATTATATTAGGCGCAAATTATACATCAAATCAGGTTGCAAACAGATTTTTAAACTGGATTGGAGTTAGTGCTAATGCACTAGGCAACCATGAACTTGACGTTGTACCTAAAAATCTGGCATCTTTAATAGACAACGCAAACTATAAATTATTAGCGATTAACGCCTCAGTCGATGCCTCAAGCCCGATGGCAGGCAAAATCGGTAAATCTATTATAGAAGAACGCAATGGTCAAAAATACGGTATTATAGGTATAGCTCCTTCCGATATGGCTGAAAGAGTAAAACTAAATGATTCCGTAAAAGATATAAAAATAGATGACTTCCCTACGACAATCAAAAAAGTTCAGGAAGAAGTCGACCGGTTAAAAGGTGAAGGTATTAATAAAATCATATTACTTTCACACAGCGGCTTCAAACATGATAAAAAAATGGCACAGGAAACCAGCGGAATTGACGTAATTCTTGGTGCACATACACACGATCTTATAACAGGTATAAAAGAAGGTGAAAACCTCTTCTATTCAAAAACAGGGGAACCTGTTGTTATTACACAAGCCGGAAAAGACGGTGAAAATGTCGGAATACTAAACCTTGAATTTACACCGGGCGGCGTAATCAGCAAGGTTCAAAACAATGTAATTAAAACAAGAAGTTACAGCAGGAACCTATCTTCACGAAGTGCAGTAGAAAGCATTATCGGTAAACCGGAAATACTCGGTAAAGTAACGTCCACCGTAGCTCCGCCAAAAGAACGATTAATAGAAAATAATCCGCATGGAAACATAATTGCAGATGCAATGAGAAGTGAACTTGGAACAGATATTGCTATTCTCAATGCCGGAAATATAAGAGGTCATTTTGATTTAGGTCCTGTTGATTCCCGTTTAATAAATGATATTACACCATTTGAAGATAAAATGCTTATCGGGAAATTAAGTGAAAAAGAAATCGTTGATGCAATTAAAGTCGGCGGTCAATCCTTTGTTAGAACAGGTCATAAGCCAGGTATCCTCCTCGTTTCCGGTCTTAAATACACAATGACTGACAAAGGTGAACTAAAAGCTCTTTCTTACATTGATAAGGCAGGAAAAGAAACTTCAATTGATATAAATAATCCAGGCACAGAACGTAAATTTACAGTAGCAATGGATGACTTCTTTGCGACAGGCGGTGACAATTATCTGCCGACAAATGAAAACCCTGACTTTATAATAAAGAAATTTAACATTGATAAAAATAAGTTAGCTTGTGATTATATCAAAAAAATGCAGGGAACATTTGAAGTCAAGAATGATGACAGAGTAAAAATTATCAACCATGACACTCCGGTCAATGCAGCTTAACTTCTAATCAGTACCAAACCTTTCCGCCTCACGCTGATAGGTAGCTGCTAATATTTTTTAGCGCCGCTCTTAAATTCTGCTTCATTGCATTTCCCGAACAAATTAATAGCCGAATTGCTCTTTTGAATTTAAGTACTCTTTGACCGTATTTAAAGATGCTTGGACTATACGGGTAACACGCGAAGAGGAAAGACCTACCTGACGTGCAATATCTTTTACCTGCATATTCCTGTAAAATCTGTATTCAACAACAGTTCTCTCTTTTGGAGGAAGTTTTGAAATAGCCTCTCTTATCATACGTCCCATTTCGGAAATTTCAGCATTTTCATCAGGAGTTGCATGATTATCTTTCAAAAAGTCAAATGGAGAATCATTATCACTTGCAGCATCAGCAAGACCATCAATAGAAAGGACTGTTTCATAAATTGCCTCTCTGACCTTTGCTTTTTGTACTTCAGGATTATCTGGATCTTCCTCAGTATCTTCTTCCTCAACTTTATGTTTAAGAGAATACCATTTGTATCTTATTCTTAATTCGTTTCTAATAGCCCATCTTACTGCAGTAGCAATATATGCAGCATTATAACGTGCAAGCTGTTCTTCTGTTTTATTCTTAATAAGAGCCTGAATTGCGATAATACCTATAGACAAAAGTTCCTCATATTCAACCATATGAGATGGAATCCTTCTATGCTCAACCTTCGCAACCTTTTGAACTATATCTATGTATTCTTTTAGCTTATTTTTATCTTGCATAATCATGATTAACTAATTATTTTTTCCTAGGCTCTTGATTTATTCTACCCTGATTTCTATTATTTTTCAAGTTGTAAACAAAAAGTAAGATTTCAGCAACGGCTTTATAGAGTTCCGGAGGAATCTGCTGGTTTAAATCGACCATTTTAAACAGCGCTCTGGCAACCGGCGGATTTTCGATAATAGGAATTCCATGTTCAGTTGCAATCTTAATAATCTTCTTTGCAATCAGCTCTGTCCCTTTCGCGATAAGCATAGGGGATGCCATCTCCTCGGCTTTATATTTCAAAGCACAGGCAACATGCACAGGATTTGTTACGACAAAATCAGCTTCCGGAACAGAATCCATCATACCTCTCTGAAGCATCTGCATACGGCGCTGGCGAAGTGCAGCCTTTACGTTTGGATCGCCTTCTGTGTTTTTATATTCATCTTTAATTTCTTTAAACGACATCTTCTGGTCTTTAAGGAATTTCCATTTTGTCACTCCGTAGTCTGCGGCTGAGATTATTAAGAACGCAATACATGCTTTAAAAATAAATTCTGTAATAAGTTTTCCAAACTCAATCATTACGGCAAAGTTATTATCAATAGCAGCAAGCATTAAAATACTTTTAATATGATCCGAATAAACTGCCCAGCCGATATAGCCCAGAATTAAAACTTTTAATATATTTTTCAGTAATTCAAAAAGTGTTTTTATAGACATAATATTTTTGAAATACTTTGTAGGATTAAGTTTGTCTAGTTTCGGCATCAAAGGGGCAGTCGCAACAAGAGGCCCCACCTGAATAAAATCCGCCATAACAGCAACAAACCAGGCAAGGGCTAAAATAGGCGCAATGATTAAAAATGCGGCTTTTACTGTAATTGTAAAAATATAAGCCAGCCCTACCCTTTCAAGATGTGTATTTGGAATTTGTTCATACATTAGCGTGAACAGCTGTGAAATCTGATCCCAGATAAAAGGCGCCAGGCCAAATATTGCGCAGAATAAAATAAGCAATGAAACAGCTGTTGAAAAGTCTTTTGACTTAACAACCTGTCCTTCCTTTCTTGCCTGCTCCAATTTTCTCGGGGTGGCATCATATTGCTTATCTTCATCACCCATTATTTAATCCTTTAAAAATTATCATTATCTGATGTGATAACGGTGTATATAATAATATTATAATGATTATGAAACTATTTTCACACCTGATGAAGTACCAAGGCGGGATGCTCCGGCTTCAATCATATTTAAAGCAGCCTGTTTATCTCTTATGCCGCCTGATGCCTTTACTTTTAAACCATGTGAAGATACTGTATCATACATCAGCTTAACATCTTCGGCTTTTGCTCCGACGCCGTTTTTAACAAAGCCTGTTGAAGTTTTTACAAAGTCAGCACCAGCTTCAACAGATAATTCACAAGCCTTTTTAATCTCCTCTTTATTTAAAAGGTCTGTTTCCAAAATTACCTTTAACGGAACATTTCCACAGGCAATCTTCACAGCCTTAATATCATCCCTGACAAAATCATAATCCTTATTTTTTAAGCCGGAAACATTTATAACCATATCAACTTCATCTGCGCCGTCAGCAGCAGCACAAGAAGCCTCAAAAGCTTTGACTTCTGTTTTATTAGCCCCTAAAGGAAAACCGATTACCGTAACAACTTTTACGGCAGTGCCGTCAAGAGCATCTTTTGCCATTTTCACATATGCAGGATTTATGCAAATCCCTAAAAACTTATGCTCTTTTGCTTCTTGAAATAATTTTTCAAAATCTTCTTTTACAGCATCCTGTTTTAATAGTGTATGTTCAATATAGTTATTCAAGTTATCCATTTAAGCCTCTTTTCTATAAAATATTATCCAAAATTTGTGAAGTTGATGCAGCTTTATTTAACGTAAAGAAATGAAGTCCTTTTACTCCGGAGGCAATCAGCTCCGAACACTGCAAACTTGCAAAATCAACACCGAACTTTCTCATCTCTAACGGAGAATTTTCATATTGTTCAAACTTCTGCATTAACGCTGCCGGAATAGTAATCTTTGCCATAGAAACCATACGCAAAATCTGCTTCATACTTATCACAGGCATAATCCCGGGAATTACAGGAATGTTTATACCAGCCTTTCTTACAAGTTCAATATATCTAAAAAATCTCTCATTATCAAAAAACAACTGCGTATAAACAGCCTCGGCACCTTCATCTATTTTCTTCTTAAGATTATCAATATCAAACTCCATATCCAAAGCTTCAATATGTCCTTCCGGATAGCCGGCAACCCCAACACACAGGTTTGATTTTGATTTGATAAATCTAACAAGCTCATTTGCATATCTAAAATCAGAACAGTAACCATTAATATTCTTTGGTATATCTCCACGAAGCGCCAAAATATTTTCGATGCCAAGAGTTTCTATATTAGATATGTGCTGTTCTACATTTGTAAAATTGTTACAGACACAGGTAAAATGAGGCATAAGATTATATTTTTCATTAAGTATTTTAATCAATTCAAATGAATTATTGTTATTGCCTGAGGCGCCCCAAGTCAAAGAAACAAGCGCAGGCTTGTATTTTTCTAAACATTCCAGCTCTTTTAAAAGTTCAGGATATTCAACTTCGCCGCCTTTTGGAGGAAATACTTCAAAAGATATTTTTAGCCCGTCTTCTTTACCGTAAATCTCATTCAACTTCATAGCAGAATTATAACACAAAGACTAAAAACTTTTCTCATAAGTGCATTTATGATAATATAAAACTATGATTACCGGAGAAGAGATAAAATTAAAGCTTAACGTGCTTATAGGAGATATTTTTGGAGGAGTTAATGCGGCAATAATTGCGCTTCCGCAGGCGCTGGCATTTGGGGTTGCAACAGGATTCGGAGCAAGCGCCGGCATATGGGGGGCTATTATATTATGTCTTGTTGCAGGTATTCTGGGAACTAAAGTTCCTATGATTTCCGGAATTACAGGACCTTCGGCGATTGTCATCGCTTCCATTATGCACGCATTAAACAAGGATATAAATTCAGTATTGCTGATTATGGTTATGGCGGGTGCAATTCAGCTGCTGCTCTCGTTTACAAAACTGACAGACATTGTAAAATATGTTCCATATCCGGTGATTTCCGGTTTTATGAACGGAGTAGGCACAATTATTATAATAATGCAATTAAATCCGCTGTTGGGCTTGCAGCCATTTTCAAACACAATTGAAAGTATAGAGCATATTACAACATCACTTAACACTATGAATATGCAAGCTTTTCTGCTCGGGCTTTTAACATTAGCAATTGTATTTGGGATACCAAAAAGATTTAACAAGTATTTGCCGTCACAGATTTTAGCTTTAATAATTTGTACCATAGTTTCAATTAAAATGGGCTTGGATATTCCAAAGATTTCAGAAGTATCAATTGCATTTCCAAAATTCAGCCTGCCGTCTGCAAATATTCATGATGTTATAACATATTTTCATTATGCAATAACACTGGCAATTATTTTATCTTCAGAAACCCTTTTAACAGGGCTTGTATGTAATTCTATTACAAAAGTACAGTCTTCCCCGCAAAGGCTTCTGGCTTCACAGGGTATCGGGAATATGTGTTGTGCTCTGACCGGTTCACTGCCCGGTTCTGCCGCCACAATGAGAACAGTGGCAGCATTAAAAACAGGCGCCGCAACAAGATTTGCTGCGATAGTAACGCCTCTGGTTTTACTCGTACTGCTTTATAAATTTTCAGGATTTGTAGCTGAAATACCGCTCTGTGTTCTTGCCGGAATTTTAATAAAAATCGGTTACGATATTATTGATGTGAAGCTTTTAAAAGTTGTTAAACTTGCGCCAAAAGAAGATTTATATGTGCTTGTAGTAGTCTTTTTATTGACCGTATTCTATAACCTTATAGTTGCTGTAGGTGCAGGGATTACTCTTGCGGCTCTGTTATATGCGAAGAAAGTTGCAGATAAGGCTAAATTAGTTCAAAAAGAAGTTTACGATAAAGATATTATAAAACTTGAAAAACAGGTTGAAAGAGATTACAAACATAAAATAAGGGCAGTTCATATTGACGGACAGTTTTTCTTTGGTTCTGCAACCCAGCTTATTTCACAATTTGACGAGTTATTAGGAACAAGATATTTAATCCTGAACTGCGATTTTGAAGACACATTAGATATTTCAGCTCTTTTTGCATTTGAAGATATTGTACTGAGATTAAAATCACAGCACATAAAACTTATTCTTGTATTAAAAAATACAGGTATTTATAAACAGCTTTCAGATTATAAAATTACGGAAGAAATAGGTGACAAGCATATATTCTACTCAGAAATAGAAGCTATAGAATTTGCTAAAAAATCGCTTACCAAAAAGGCTCATAAAAAGTACAAATATAATTAAAAAGGCGGATTTTAAAATCCGCCTTTTCCTTTTTAGAAGTTATATTTTGGAATTTCAAACACTTCGTTATTTGCATCTTTTTCAACAAACGCAAGATAATACTTCATTGCCTCGTCTTTTGTTCTGTTGTAAAAATCTTCCGGGATAAATTTTTTGTGCAATTCTGTTCTATCGCCTGAATAGTTGCCCAGAACATTAGCGTAGGTTTCAATCATACCCTTATTTGAGCCACCGCCGTAAGCTTTAGTTTTTGCATCTGTTCCGGATGGTCTTATTTCAATATACTTATGTGCAAATTTTAAATAGGTGCCGTCACCTACAAATTTTATGTCCTCAAGATTATCAAAAATTAAACTTTTGAAAGAATCATTCAAAACTTCTCTTACATCTTCTATAGTCATAAGTCCTTCTTTAACACCCATTGCCATAGAAAGGTAGAACAGATCATTTTTGGTACGTTTTTTCTCGCCTTCAATTTTATCAGCCTTAAGTTTGTTAATATCAGGCTCTGACTCATTGTAATACGCAATATCCACGCGGGTATCGTAACGTCCCACAATATTATTATCGTCGAAAATTTCTTTTAAATAATCTGATAAAGGCTGTTTTTTGAGCTTGGCTATCAAAGCAGAGGCGACAATTATAGCTTCTGTAGCACTTTTTTCACGCATAGCAACAGCTTTTCTTCCTGCCAGAGATTCAATTAAATCTTCTGTACCCATAATCATACCGCCGGACTCTTCGCCTCCGAAAATTAAGCGTGGATTTTTGCCCAGATTTATTGAATTTCCAAAGACATCATCCACCACCACATCTTTATCCGGGGCATTCTTAAGCTGAAGTTCAACTTTTTTCATGATATTTGCAATTTCTTTGAAGCCGACCGGAACATTAACAACATTGACATTATGAGCCGCTGCCCATTCATCCCAAGAACGTGCTGATGCGGTTGTTTTTATCATAAATCTAGGATGGTTATCCCAGGTTTTTTGAGCTTTTAGCTGTTTAGCCCAGAAATCCATAAGCATTAAAAATGCCTGATTTGCTGTAAATACGGTTAAAATTCTATCATGGCTTAATTCAACATAGTCTATGCCGTTTTCTTCAAGAAAACTAACCCTGTCAGCGCTTTCAACCTGTGTAATAGTAAGCCTGTCATGATCCGGATCTGTAATTAAAACTGCGGTATTAACAGGATATTTTTTCAGCTTTTCTTCATAATGCATGGTTTCTATTACCGGGAAAAACTTTTCCCCGTTCTGCCTTTTAGCAACAACTGTTGCATCAACCGAATAATCATAGAAAGCATGTTCACCTTTAGGGGTAATATCATATTTCCCGATAGAATGGAAGAAAGGATCTTCTTCAATATTAAACCAGTTAAATTTCTCTGAAATATCGAGTTTTTTCAAAACTCTTGAAAGAGTTCTATAGGCAGACCCTCCTACATTTTCTACCACAATTTTTTCTTTAAAGCCTTTTATCAAGTCAAGATTAATGTTTTGAGCAACTCCTGACTTCAAATATTCAACATAAAGATCAACACCGTCATCAAGGTTTTCCATAATTTTTTCATCAATAAGCGGGTTATCTTTAGCTGCAATTTTAATTTCATAGCTGCCGTCTTTTTCAACCTTATTAAAAATTTCCTGAATTTTATCAACAAATTCCATAGATTCTTCCGGCAGATACTGGCTTCCCTGACAGTTCAAATCTTTTGTTGCATTTTTGACAGAAATTCCATGGCTTGATGTAATATATTCTCCGCCGAGTAAATCAAGCTTGAAAGCTAAAAATGAAGCTAGCCATATAGGAATAGTTTTTCTCCCTGCCGGCACTAAAGTCTTTATTCCGTTTGCAGCCTGAACCCTTGCAATCGCATCAAGAAACAGTTCTGAATTATACCGGACTTCTCTGCCTGCAATTTTCAAAATTTCCTTTCCTTTATATTTTTCGTTCGCAACAAGAGCTTTAGCCAGTGTAGCAAGAACTATTCCCACAAGGTTGATAGGAAATCTTGTATCCTGCGGATATAAAATATTTTGCGGTCCTCTTATGCCGGCAGTTGAAACTTTTGCCTCTTTTGCATAATTTGCAAACCATTCTTTCAAATTTAATCCTTCAGGATTTTTGTTTTCATCATAAGGTTCAAGGTGCTCCCTCTTTAAAACAAACGTAAATTCACCATCCTGAGAAAAATCCATCAGGCCGGCTGTTTTTATATAATCAGGGGTTTTGTCATAAACATTTTTAAATAATTCATTTTCCAGGCTATTTTCAGATGTTTTTGGCATAGACATATATTATCTCCTTCTTATTTGTCGAAAATATTATATAATAAAAATTTTTTATTGTATAATGAAATAGTGAGGGAGAAATATAATGGCAAAAACAAAAAAAGAATACACTAAACGCTCTGCATCGGAATATAATTTTTGGCGAAGCCTCTTTATGATACTTATATGTAAAGTATTTTATATGATAAGGTTTAAACTTGTATACAGACTAGAAGTCCAGGGGTTAGAAAATGTTCCGAAAGATAATGAATATATTGTTTGTCCTAACCACTTATCCACACTGGATCCGCCATTAATGTGCGCAGTAATGCCAAGGAGGGTTTCTTTCATGGCAAAAAAAGAACTCTTTGACATAAAATTTCTCCGCTGGTGGATTGATTGGCTTGGAGCTTTTGCTGTTAACAGAGAAAGCCTTGGACCTTCAACTATCAAAACTGTTATGGAAATCAAAAAAAGTAAATGGGTTTTCGGAATATTTCCACAGGGAACAAGAGGGTTGCCAGGTGAAATAAAAGGTGTAACAAAAGGGTTTGCCGGACTAGCTAAAATTACAAAATGCGCAATTCTTCCTGTTGGAATTATTGGCACTGATGAAGTTAAAAGAATTCCGTTCACCGGAAAAATTATTGTAAAAATAGGAAAACCTATACCATACAGCAACGATGTAGACAGCGTTGTAGAAAAATGGACTGAAGAAATCCAAAAATTAACCGGATTTAAATATATTCCTGATGATAATTCTCAAGATAAGATTGGAGTTAAGAATGAGTAAGAAGCAGCAAAGAAATTTCAATAGGAGATATGCTTCTGAATATAATATTTTCAGATCAATATTCTATTTGTGTTTTCTTTACGGGGTTGTAATACCTTTTTTCACAATTTTTTACAACTACAAAATTACCGGAGTTGAAAATTTGCCTAAGTGGAATAAACGCGATAAATATATATTTACCGCAAACCATGTGTCAATATTTGATCCGTTTCTTGTTCCTATGGCAGTTAAAAAAATTATAGCATTTATGGCTAAGAAAGAACTCTTTGAACCGCAGGAAAAATTCAGCTGGCTCATTAAAAGGTTAGGAGCATTTGCTGTTGACAGAACAAAACCTGAAATTGCAACTTTTAAAACAGTTCGGGATATTTTTACTACAAGCTGGTCACTGGGTGTATTTCCACAGGGCGGGACCCGTCCTTACGGCAAACTTGAGGGTATCAAAAAAGGCTTTGTTGTAATTGCCAAAAATGCAAAAGCTGATATAATTCCTGTTGCAATTGCAGGATGGGATGGTTATCCAAAACTCAAGCCTTTTACAAGGAGAAATGTACAGCTGCATATAGGTAAACCTATTTCTTATAAGCTGCCTGAAGATGTAATTATTTACGAATGGTGCAAACAAATTTCAGAACTTGCAGAATACGAAAACTGCGCACCAATTCCTCAAAGTTATCAGGAAAAAGAGGTTGTTAAAATTTAAAGATTAATAGTCAGCATTAGTATCGTAAATTTCGCCTTTTTCCAGGTGATCTGTTACGATTGCATTATCCAGCCCGCCTGTATTCTCTAGAGAGTCGCTTGCTTTAATTTTATTGGCATGCACCTGGATTTCAAAAACATCATTACCATATTGATTTGGACCTTTTAAACCGTTCACATCGAAATAAATTCTGCCGCATCGCGTAGAGGTTCTCGCTATAGTTTCTCCGGTATTAAAACCATTTTCATCAGTAACATTTTGCGTCCAATTATAAAAACATCTACCGGAAGAAGTGTTGTCTTTCCGTATAGAAACAAAGCTTCCATCTTTGAGAACCATCCTCCCTCCATTAACCATTGTGGATGTAAGATTAGAAACTTTTCCTTGGCCGTTGTTTTTACGTTTAAATGTTCTTATTGTATATGATCCGCCGCCGCAGTTAGAATTTCTAATATCTTCAGATTGGCATATCTGAATTGGGCTTATATATTTAGAAAAGTCCTTAACAATATCATTTAGTTCTCGTGAACCATCAAAAATAAGCCAGTATTCCCCAGGGGTTCCCATATCATTACTATAAGCAACAAGAGCATTCGAAATTACAGAATACATTTTCTTAGCCTGTTGAAGCAGAACTTTTTCTTTATAGTTTTTTATAAGCTGAGGCAGTGTCATTGCCGCTACCACACCGGTTATCCCAAGCGTTATCAGTACTTCGGCAAGTGTAAAGGCATTACTTTTAATCTTCTTTCCCATAAATACTCCTTCTTTACTATTGAGAAATCTCAATGACATTAATTACATTATATTGCATAATCTCAATAAATGCAATATAAAGATTTAGGCAGATACATAAAACTTAAAAGAGAGTCGACTGGCATATCTCTAAATAAATTTGCCCAAGAGGCAGATGTTGATTGTGCAATATTGTGCAGAATAGAAAATCTTAAACAGGGAATAAAAATTAATATATTAGAAAAAATAGCAAATAATTTTGGAAAAACCCCTGCTGAATTTTTAAAAGAGTTTGAACAATATGATGAAGTCTATACAAAAAATCCCTGAAAGTTGTTTTCTTTCAGGGATTTTCTGTCATTGTTATTTAAAGAAAGGAATGAATTGATTTTAGCTAGGCAGCCATTTGATTTAATTTATCTAACGCTGCTGTCGCTGCTTCTTGAACACCCTTGTCTTCATCATTCTTAGCGATTGTAAACAATGTATTCAAATCTTTTTTGTAGCTTGGGTTTTGGATGTAGCTTAATGCTTCAATCGCAGAAGTTCTAACCATTGGGTTAGGGTTATTCTTCAGTTGTTCTACAACTGTAACTGCACCAGGCAATTCAGTTAACGGAACTGTTGTATTTGTTAATTTAGCTACTTCATCTCCATAGAGTTTCTGAAGGATTGCAGATGTAAACATTGCATAGCTTTTATTTCTTTCAGCCAGTTCCATTGGAGTAATAGTTGTAGCCAATTGTTTTTCAGCATCAGTCATCTGCTGGTTAGACAATAGTTTTTGTCTTGCTGCAATTTGTTCCTGTGTAGGACCGGCTAATTTGCTGGAGTCAGCATTAACAATGTTGGTCAATGCGTCCATTACTTTAACGTCAAGCAATTCAGTAGCTTTTTGCGGGTCTTCTTTTACCATGTTAGCCATTTCTTCCATAGTTGCAGCCTGAACTTCGTAATCCGGGCTTGTCAGTTTAGAAATAAAAGCATTTAAATCAACCTGTGGAGCTACAGGAGCTGAAGGTACAACTTCCGGTTTTTGAGCTTCAACAGGAGCTGCTGACGGCTGTGGAGCTGCCGCAGGCTGTGTAACAACCGGTTGCGGAACTACAGGTGCCTGTGGAGCATTAATATTTTGCTGAGCAACCTGAGGAGCAACAACTTCTACCGGAGCAGGAGCTGCTGGAGCCTGTGCTACCGGAGCCGGTTGAGCCGGTAATTGTGGTTGAGGCGGCATGTAATAAGGCTGTTGCTGAGCCTCTGGATATTGATATAACTGAGCTTGCGGATAAGTGTAATAAGGCATTGTCGGTGTTGCATATTGAGGAGCCTGCTGAGGAACATTTACAACAGACTGTCCAACACCCGGAGCTGATACACTTGGATTGTGAACATCAATCTTTACTGCATTGTAATTAGGAGCAGGTGTAGCGAAAGGCTGCACTTGGGGTTGCTGCATGTAAGGATTTACATAATTTGGAATTTGCATCATCTTATTTTCTTCCTTTCAATAAATAATATTGTCTTTATTCCTATTCTACCCTTTAAATACTCCTCAAGAAATAAAATTGCTAAAATGTCGTTTTTTTTTAACAAAAGTTAACATTAAAAATAAGAAAAACAGATTTGAAATTTTACAAAACATAAGATATATTTACATTTGTAGGACAAATATTTTATTTATGATATAATGATGTTTGGACACAGGGTATTTATCCGGACTAGAGAATTTATATAGTTAAAGGCGTTTATTTATTATGTTAATTAACAAAAAAGAAAAAAAATCCATACGCTCAGCTTTCGGTAAAACACTGGCAAAGCTGGGACAGACACATCCTGAGATTGTAGTTATGGATGCTGATTTGGCATGCTCTACCCAGACACAAATTTTTCAGAAAGAATTTCCTGAAAGATTTTTTGATGTAGGTATTGCTGAGCAAGATATGATAGCTTCGGCAGCCGGTTTGGCTGCAGCAGGGAAAACGCCTTTTGTTTCAAGTTTTGCCATGTTTGCAACCGGAAGGACTTATGACCAGATAAGAAATACCGTCTGCTATCCGGAATTTAACGTAAAAATTGTAGGAACACATGGCGGAATTACGGTTGGAGAAGACGGAGCAAGCCATCAGGCGCTGGAAGACATATCTTTAATGCGTTCAATTCCGAATATGTCAGTTATTGTTCCGGCAGATTGCAGAGAATGCGAACAGGTAATTAAGTTTGCTGCAGAAAATTACGGTCCGATGTACATAAGAATACCGAGAACAAACGTTTGCGATGTATTTGATGAAAATTATGAATTTGATTTCTGTAAGGTAAAAGTTGTTGAAGACGGAAGTGATGTAACAGTTATTACTAACGGAGAAACCCTTGCGGAAGTAATTGAGGCTGCAGAAATATTAAAACAGGAAGGCTATTCTGTACAAATTTTACATGCTCCTGTAGTTAAGCCTCTTGACGGCGCTACTATTATCGAAAAAGCAAAACAAACAAAGTTTGTTATAACAGTTGAAAATCATTCTATAATAGGCGGTTTAGGAAGTGCTGTTTGCGAGCTTCTTGCGGAATATTACCCTATGCCTGTCCAGAGAATTGGAATTAATGATACATTCGGACAAAGCGGCAAATGGGATTATCTGCTTGAATACTACGGGCTGACTGCAAACAAACTGGCTAAAACTATAAAAAAACATATTGATACCTACAGACTGGTAAAATAATAAGGACTAAAAACATATGATTCAATTCAGAGCTGTAACCAAAAAATACAAAAATGACCACTATGCACTAAAGAATGTTAACCTTGATATTCTTTCAGGTGAATTTGTATTTATCGTAGGAGCTTCCGGTGCCGGAAAATCTACGTTAATGAAGCTTTTATATAATGAAGAACGCCCTACAAGCGGAACTGTAACAATTGGCGGTATTAATATTGCCAACCTTTCAAATGACAAAGTTCCAAACTTAAGACGCTGTATGGGAATTGTGTTTCAGGATTATAAATTGCTCCAGAACATGAGTATTTATGATAATGTTGCGTACGTTATCAGAACTCTGGGGATTAGTTCAAGAGAAATAAATGCCAGAGTCACAGGAGCTTTAAAAATTGTAGGGTTATATGATAAAATGCATGCCACACCGGCAGAGCTTTCCGGCGGTGAACAGCAAAGAGTAGGTATCGCTCGTGCAATTGTAAACGGACCTCCGCTTTTGATTGCTGATGAGCCTACAGGAAACTTAGATCCTAAAAACTCTATGGAAATCATGCAGATTCTGGATCAGATTAACCAGAGAGGGATTACTGTTATAGTTTCAACACATGATAATGCTATGGTAGACTATTTTAGAAAAAGAGTTATTACCCTTGATAAAGGTGAAGTTGTAAGGGATATTCAAGCAGGTACTTATGAGTGATCAAAAATTAAAAATAAAAAAACAGGTAAAAAAACATATACCAAAAGACTGGCTGTGTGAATTAAGAATTTTATACAGACTTTCAATGGAAACATTTTACGATATTAAAAGAACAGGTATAGTAAACCTTGTCATTATTACAACAATGGCAGCGATTTTAACAATCTTCGGTTCATTCTTTAGAACAGCAATGTCAATTTCTGCGTTTGCGCATGAACTTGGAAATGTTCTTGAGATTTCTGTTTATTTAAAATCAGGTACAGATACTAATATTGCAAAAAACAGAATTAAAGAATTTGAGCATGTAGAAAGCGTAAAAATTATACCAAAAGATGTTTCATGGCAGAATTTGCGAAGGGAGATGAACCTTCCTGATATTAGCAATCCTCTTCCTGACACTCTTCATGTTAAAGTAGATAAACCTGAAAATATTTCTACAGTATTTAAAAACATAAAAAAGCTTAACTCTGTAGAGGATATGAGTTATGCCCAGGAACTTGCTAAAAAAATCCAGACACTAAATCATGTTGTAAATACAATAACCGTACTTGTTATTATAATAATGGGAATTTTGACAATTACCATTATCAACAACACGATACAGCTTGTTATTCAGTCGAGAAAAGACGAGATTGAAATTATGAGGCTTATGGGTGTTTCTAACTGGTATATCAGATTTCCGTTAATTATGCAGGGAGCATTCTACGGATTTACAGGTGCTGTTGTTGCAATAATACCTCTGAATTTTGTTCAGAACGGTCTTAATAATATGCACCAGTTCTTTATTGTACCATCACCTTTATACGCCCAGAGCATTGTTATATTCACAATGTTTATGATGGCTATACTCTTTGGTGCAGGCGGAAGCTTCTTATGTATCAAAAAACACCTGCAGGTGTAATTGACTATGAATAATATTTTACTAATCACAGACGACACATCTACAATAGAGGCATTTGATGATAAACTCGTTTTATTAAGAGAATCTGACAGAGTATCTTATTGTGATTATGAAGATGCACCCGATGTAATATTTGAAAACAGTTACGATATTACAATTATTCAGGAGCATGAAGATAAAGAAAAAACTCTAAATCTTATAAAATATATTAAGGACAAGTGTTTAAATATTATTCTTTTAACCAATAATTACGACAGGAATTTTGTGTTAAGTGCTTATGATGAAGGAATTGATGATTACGTATCAGTAAAAGCTGACCCGTCTGAAATGCTGATTAGAGTCATAAACTGTATAAAAAAATCCAATTTGAAAAATGAAATTTCAAGATATAAAAATTACCTCAAAGAATATGGTGTTATATCAGAAAGCACAGGCTTCTTCAGCCAGAAATTTGCACCAGAAATATGCCAGCTTGAGATTAACAACTTTAGCAATTCAGGTGCTTTAATTATCTTGTCGCCGGATGAAGAGGGGAAAGCAAGTTTTTCTGCTGACAAATTTTCTGATGCAATTAAAAAGTCTATAAGACATGGCGATATTGTTGCAAATGCCAGCGGTTCAAAATATTATATTATGCTGTCTGAAACAGGCTTAAACGGGGCGGTAGCTGTTTATGAAAAGATTAAAGCAGAACTGAAAGACGGCTTTACGATAAAAGCAGGTATCTGTGAAATCAAAGGTTCTAATTTTACAGACAGTGAAAAAAGAGCTCAATGTGCACTTTCTGAGGCAATGATCAACAACCAGGAGATGGTAATTTATGCAGATAAAAATGAAACGCTGGATGAATGGCTTGATACTCCGCATATGTCTGAAAAGAATTACAAATTATTTAAACAGATATTTAATAAAAAACTTGAAAAAGTTATCGCTCCTGTTTTTTACAGGTTACAAAAAAGTTACGAAGAAAAACTTTTTAATACAAAAATTGAGCAATACACAGATGAAAATCAGAGCGTGTTCTGCCTGAAAAATCCAAAACAGGAGAGCAGATTAAAAATTGTTTATCCCGGATTTGCTAAAATCATAATATATATTACCCATGCGGGATTGGATAGTCCTGAAAACAGCGAGATAACAATGCCGCTGAATAAAATAACACAGAAAGAATTAATAAGAATAGTTGAAGATTTTATAAAAGAGTTTAAGACAACAATAGATTAAGGAGAGAAAAATGAATACACTATCTGCTGAGAATAGTCTTGTAATCATAATTGATATTCAGGAAAGATTAGTAGGAGCTTTGGATAAGGACATCGTTGTTACAAGAGCTGTAAGGGTAGCGAGTGCGGCAAAGGCTCTGGGTATTCCGGTACTTGTTACCGAGCAATATCCTAAAGGTCTTGGCAATACTGTACCTCAATTAAAAGCTGTCTTGCCGGAAAATACCGAAATTATTGAAAAAACATCATTTAATGCACTTTTAGAAGAAGGAATGCCGGAAAAAATTGCAGCTTATGGAAAAAAACAAATAGTTTTATTTGGGATTGAAACACATATTTGTGTTCACCAGACTGCAGCAGCATTACTTGAGGCAGGTTATGAGGTTTATATTATAAAAGATGCCTGCGCAAGCCGCAACAAATATGAATTTAAACAGGGAATTGAGATCATGCAGCAAAACGGTGCTAAAATTTCCTGCGTTGAAATTGCACTTTTTGAATGGCTGAAAGGCGCAAAGCATCCAAAGTTCAAAGAAGTTCAAGCTTTGATAAAATAAAAAGCTCCATAAAGGAGCTTTTTATCTTGGACAGTTGCGTTCAGAAATTGTACACATTCCATTGCCCCAACCTGGACACCCCTTTCCTTCAACATAATCAAGAGAGTAACAAGCTTCCTCAGTAGTGCAATCTCCAGGATTTTCTACCGAACAATCTTTTTCAAAATC
>HF989684.1 GCA_000431315.1 Brachyspira sp. CAG:484 | reverse complement strand
GCTTCTTTTACTGTACATGCTTCGCGCTCTGATTTAGCCCTTTCCAGAAAAATAATGCAAAATAAGGTTTTTCCTCTGCTTTTTTATTATAAGGTATTTTTTATCCTTTTTCAAGAGCAGTCTTAGCGCTTTATAGATTTGCTAATTTGAGAATGAATTTTGTTTGCACGTGAAAGATATTCCGTAAGCTTTTGATAATTCTGTGCAGTTTCTCCGTAAGGAGATTTTAACCTCATAAGTTCATCTACATTTTGATTTATATTTTTTAATACTTCAATTGAATCACTCACAGTAACAAGTGAGTTGAATTTTTTGGAAACTTTTGCCAGTATATTACGGCGCACAAACCTCTTGAATACATTTAGAGGAGAAGCTTTTTTAGCAGAGCTAAAGTTGACCACATTTGATTTTTGAGGGGATATTTGTCTTGCTGCGAGTTCTCTGTTAAGCTCTTTTAGTTCATTTTCAATTCTTTGTTTTTTAACGCCATAGGTCAATAAATCCTGCTGATTATGGGAACGTTCTGCTATAAATATTTTATTCTTCAATTCGGCAAGAA
The DNA here is from genome assembly GCA_000431315.1 of Brachyspira sp. CAG:484. Lineage (GTDB taxonomy): Bacteria > Cyanobacteriota > Vampirovibrionia > Gastranaerophilales > Gastranaerophilaceae > Scatousia. Next base: position 11,231 of record HF989684.1, on the reverse strand, counting down.
TTTTCTCATGATTTTTAATTCTGTACTCCAGACTTAAAGTATCATCAACTCCGGAGCCTATATCAGCACTTGCTTCAAGCAAACCTGAATCATAGCCGTTTATTCTGTGAAGAGGTGTGACCGAAGCTGCAGGCGCAGAATTTTTAGGCGTCAAAAACCAGTGGGACTGTGAACCCGAAAATTTATCAAATATATCTCCGCTGCTTTTATTTGCGCTCATACGATTATTTTAAAATAAAAACATGAAAAATTTTACCACTAAAAAGTGGAAAAGTTTATGAAAATATACAAATAGTCTAAAAATATGATAAAAAAAGCCTGTTTTATTATAAAATTATAATTATGTATGAATATGAATCCGAGATAGATGATATAGAATTAAAAAAAGTCGGGCTGGAATTAATGTTTATGACGCCGGAAAAATGTTCCAGCGACAAAGGAATTACTGCAGTTGAACTGGCAAAGCTCGTTGAGCTTCCGCTTGAAACTGTAAAGAAAAAACTACAAATCCTTAAAGATGAAGCCATTGTTCGCGTTATCGGGATTAATCCAAAATACTGGAAGTTTGACAATTATCAATTTCAGAGAATGGATGAGGATAATGAGGTTTACAAACTCCTATGCTGTTTTGATGATATAGATTTTGACAGATATTTTCAATATTAAAATACAAATCACAAAATTTATTTTGCAAACGTAATTGACACAAAAAATCACTTGTATTATAAGAATTTTACAAATACAGCCATAATATTATTCTTGCATACTTGGCAACTAAAACTGCAAGATAGCTGAATACAAAGTCATAAATAATCTTTATACCGCTTTGTGACACAATCCAGTCACCCACAAAGCTCCAGCCCATATGCTTTAGAAAAGCAAGCAGCATCATGTATAAAATTCCTGTTACATGTATTGTAATCACCCCGGCAAAAACAGCTTTTGCAGTATTTTTATAAGAGTAGCCTTTTTTGAGCATTGTACCGGCAACAAAGGCAGCTATTACATATCCTGCAATGTACCCGAAACCAAATTCAAAAATATATCTCCAGCCGCCTCCCAGTGCAAATACAGGGATAAAGAACAATCCTGTTATTATATAAAGCAATATGCTTGTAATTCCCAGCCTGCGCCCCAACAAACCCGTAATAAACATTATGGCAGGCACCTGCGGAATATATTTGTATGTATATAAAAAGTCATTAACTGTAACAGGTTCTCCGCTGAATATTTTTGAGGGGATTATAAAATGTGTTATATCAAGCTGTAAAAATGTAGCTATTACTATTAAAAAAGAACAAAATATAAGCAGAACAAGACTGCCTACACCTAACCTTATTCCTCTCCTCTTTTTGGGTTTAACAGTTTTTACCCGTAGCTTTTTTACCTGCTGCTCTGTCATATGATATTCACAGTTCCTTTTAACTGTTTTGTATTTTCCTCAAACAGTAACTTAAATTTATCGTAAAATATATTTTCTGTCCACATTATTAAGGCATCTTCATTATTATTTTGATAATAGCCTTTTCTTGTACCGAGCGATTTAAAACCGTATTTTTCATAAAGATTTATTGCAGGTGTGTTGCTTACTCTGACTTCAAGAGTAATATATTTTACGCCGTTTGCCATACAATCTTTAATTATATTAAACAGCAGCGCTTCCCCTATATGGCGTCTGCGAAGCTCAGGAGCAACAGCAATATTTGTAATATGAGCTTCTTCCAAAATCTGCCAGCTTCCTGCATAACCGACAAGTTTGCCATTTTCATCAAATGCAGAATAATATCTTGCAAGCTCATTTGACAATTCATTGAAAAACGATTCTCTTGACCAGTGGTGCTCACCGTAAGCTTTTTCCTCAATTGCTATAATTGAGTCAATATCGGTCTGCTTCATCCGTTCAATTTTTACGGTAAAAATATCGCTGCTCATAGAAATAATTTTAGCACGACAAATCTTTTATGCAAACATTCCGGCAAGACTACTAAAGATAAAAAAAACTTACATATCCTCAAGGTTTGCAGAAAGTCTTGTAAAGGTGTTTTGCAGTACATCCAAGAACTCTTCATCCTGTAATATATTTAGAATTTCTTCTTTATTTCCCTGTGCAATTAATGCTTCAGACTTATAAGGCTTTGGAAGTGCATATGCAACAGCTTCAATACAGCGAAATTTTTCATCTTTAGCATTTTTAGGTTTGTAAATTTTTAGCATAAAATCACTTGCAGAAAGGTTTTTATCAGGATTTTTAAATTCCTCGTATACAACAGAAAAATCGCCATAGTCGGGAACCTCCCGTTCTGCTCTTGCATGAAGCTTGGATATAATTGTTTTTGTTTTTTCTTCTATTAAATTTTCAGCTTTAGACATTTTTTCAGGTCCTTTTATTTTTACACCGTTAAAATTTACTGGATTTATTTCTGTCATATGTAACCTCGTTTTTATTATACATTATTTTTGTGAAGGCATCAAGAAATACGTTATTGAGAATTATGCAGGTTTTATATTTTTCATATTTGCCGACGCGGCTGTATCATTATACAGTTTTACAGCTTCGTCCTGAGTGATTTTGCCTTTTTTAAGCTTTTCGGATACTTCATGCAGCAGTTCAAGATTTTCCGCACTCAGACGTTTATCAAAATTACCGAAATCCTCAAGCTTTGGCGCAGTACTTTCAAAGCCGAGTTCGCTTTTTCTAAGGTGTTCATAGTGGGCTGTCAGATATTTGTTATAGTTGTTGAATTGTTCTTCAGTCATTGCTTCTTTTGAGAGTAATTCTTTTATCGGGGTATAAAGCGGCTCAAGTTCAGGATGTGCTGAAATAATATCTTTTCCTGTTCTCAGGTCATATGGAACATGCTCTGCTTCAGCAAATACGGTAACCTTATCTCCTCTGAACTGCCATTCAAAAATCTTACCGTCAGCTTTATTTTTGAAATTAAGCTGAAGTGCTGTATAGCCGGAATCTCTTACTTTGGTTGCAGCTTTTTTGTTGTGGGCTTTGGCATCAATTCTTCCATACATAGGATCATCAGGCTCTATACGTGTTACAAAGTCTAATTTTATACCGCGTTCAAATGCAAACTGTTTTATATCTGCCAACTGTGCTTCTGAAAGATAAGGAATACCGTCAGCGCCTTTGTAGTTTGAAATTCTTGTAAGCTCAATATCACTTTCACCTCTGGCTTGTTTATCTATGAGGGATTTAAGTTTTTCTACAGCAGGCTGTGACTGCAATTCTGCCGCGCGCAGGAGTGCGCCTTTTGTATCTCCGGACTGTAGAAGTTTCACTACATCAGGATGTTTTTCGAAATTACCGCTTTCAACAATTGTTCTTGCAGCAAATAAATCCCTCACATCCTGTTCCGCATCGAAATAGCATTTTTCCTTGTCTTTATTGTCAAAGAGATAATTTTTCATTTTATCAAAAAGACTTTGTTCGCCTTTAACGCGATAAGACATAGATTTTTCATCACCAAGTCCTGCTTCGAAAAGTGCTTTAACAAGATTATCCCTGGTATTTACACCTTCTTTATGAAGCCAGGCTGCTTTTTGGCGAAGAAACTGTTCATTTTCAGCAGATAGAAATTTCCCGTCCGGTCCGTCACTTAGCATAGGACATAGATGAGCATTAAGGGATTCTCTCATCGCTCCTATATAATCCTGGACAGAAGTACCATTGGCAGCTTTAGTCATAATTTCTGCATATTGTTTCTTTATTTTGGAAACATCCCACTTTTTATAGTCAGGAAGCAGCTCATTAATTTCATATAATCCTTCCATCGCATATAATTCATCGTATTTTCTTAACTCCGGAAATTGTTCTGTAATCTTTGCCAGATTTTGTGCTCTTGTTATATTCTCAGGCTGAACACAATCCATTTTGAACTGCCATTCAGGCATTCCAAAATCTTTCAGAAGTTGTTTAAATTCCGGAGAATATTTACTCATATCACCTTCTGAGGCTACAGCAGTAAATTCATAAATATCTTTATAGGCATATGAAATATGATAAGGAGGAATTCCGGCTTTCAAAAATTCTTCTTTATATTTACAATTATCAAAATCAGGAATTTGCTTAACGGTGCCATCTACAGTAGTTATTGACTTTTGAGGCATAATTTTATCCAGGTCATATTTATTGTAAGCACTTTGTAGCACAGTTAAATCCGTATTACTGTGAGTCATTTCATGACGAATTACATCCTGAAGCATATCAAGGTGCATTCCGCTGACAGAAATAGCTTTATTTGTACCAAGTTCAGAATAACCTATTGCAGATCCATAACTGCCGTTTTTATCATCATACCATCTCTTTTTGCACTTGCTGAAATCTAAGACAGGCGGCATGACAGCTGTTCCTCCGCTTGCATCATGCCAGCGGTTAAGTTCATTCTCTATAAAATCCAGTTCAGTTTTATAATCATCATGAATTTCGGACAGAATTATCTTGGTACTGTACTTTTTATTAATATCAAGACATCTTTTTGCAGCATACGAATCAAAAGAAAGCAGATACTGTTCGTAAAAATGATTAGCAAGCGGATTATCCGGATTTTCTTTTGCGTATTCTTTCAACCGTTCAATCCGTAAATCCCGCATAAAATCTTTACCAATATTCTCTGTAATACGATTTAATTCCAGAGGCTCCTGATGCCCGTATTGTTTTACGGCATATTTAGAAAACTCCTCTGCTGCCTGCGGATTATCTTTTCTTACATAATCAATAAATTCTCTTGTAAGCGGAATATCTGATAAAAATTTATCTTTAAGTCCAATATATGTATAATGCCCTGCAAATGTATGGTAAACATCCAGCGTTTCATTTACATCTTTCAGTTTTTCTATAACATCAATTCTCTTAGATGCATTAACCGGTGACTTCATAATGTCATCAATCTCATTGAATGTATTTTTCAGGTAATCCTGCACCTGTTTATCGCCAACATTTGTAAGTTTAAATTCTAATTCTTCAATTAGTCGCCAGTTATGGTGATTTTTTACATTATTATGCTCATTATAAATATATTTTGCGATTGATTGAAGCCCGCCGTCTTTTACAAGCGGATTAAGTTCTTTCAATTTTAGCTCTGAAAGTTTTGTACGAATTTCTTCAGATGTAAGTTTCGGATTTTCTCTGAGTATACTTGTAACATTATTTACGATCTCAGGTGCTGCAAAAAACTTGATGTCCTGCGGAGAAAAGTTTTTGTAATTATCCCCTGCAGCATCAAATACAGCTTTGCTGTTTTTGATAAAATTATCACTATTCATTAAATAATCAATAGGCAGCCATTTTTCAGCATTTGATTTCGGCTCAAGCATAAACAATTTTTCTACAGTATCAATTTTACCTTCAAAATTATTGCGTGTAAAATTATTTGCAAGCAGCACGTCAAGATGTCCTGCTTCATTTGAAAACCTTTTCAGCGGACGCTCCATAGAAAGAAGTCTTTTTATATCGGAAATTCTCTGCGTGTCATCTCCGCAATCAGCAATAATCGCAGCAACATATGAAGCGCTTTCCTGATGACTTGCATCTCTTGAAGGCAATGATACCAAATCCTTTATAATATCAACTTTATCCGGCGCATATGTAAGAATTGCATTAACCTCAGGCGCCGTAAAACTTCTGTTTCCTCTGACTTTTAATTGTTCAGGTGTAAGTTTTAATACATCTTTAATCTGTGAAATACTATACCTGCCGTCTTTTGATAATAAGTAAAGTTTCACTGCATCCTTTGGAGAAACCTGTGTCCTGCCCATCCCTTTGATACTCATAATATCAAAAATACCGTCAGCCGCCTTTTCGTCTACTCCAAAATTATTTATGACTTCGCATATTGCAGGACAGCTCATAGCTCCTTCGCCGGATTTTTTGCCAAGTAGTTTATATGCAAAATCAGCAGCCTCCTCATAATTTTCAATGAGTTTTCCATCAGATGTCTTAAGCCCTCTCAGGAGATATGAAAGATCATAAGCAGAAAGTTCAGCTCCTCTCGCAGCTAATGTTGTATCATCAAGTTTAATAAATTTATCTATAATTTCAATCGGTATATTTGAATCAAAATCTAATATATTTTTTATTGCAGAATAATCGAATTGTCTATGTTCAAGCGGCAGAAGCCTGCTCAAAAGAGTAATCTTTTGAGGATTTCCGTCTATAGATTTCATCAGGGATTCAATTCTTTGTTCTGTAAATCCACGCTGATAAAGTTCCGGAGTTCTCATAGCCGCCTCAACAGCTTCAGCAGAAATAATTTCACCGGAAGTTTCGGCGATTTTACTATGCAGGTCAACTCCGCCGGCTTCATTATAATCTCGTTGTTCAGAAGAAATTTTATTATTTATATCTGAGGTTCGGGAAGATTTTTCAGATACCGCAGGTTTATCATGGAAAATAATTTCCTCAAGAGTTTTACCGGGGTTCGCCTTAAGGACTTCTGCCGCAGATTTTGCATATTCATCTGCATTTTTGTCAAAATTTCTCATTTTGAACTGCCATTCAGGCATTCCCATTTTTATTAGCAATTCGCGGAACTCAGGTGAATATTTACCCATGTCGCCTTCTGAAGCTACTGCTATAAATTCTTTTGAATTTCTATAGGCATATCTAACGTGAGAAGGCTCAACACCGGCTTTTAAAAATTCATCCCTATACTTACAGTTTGCAAAATCCAATGCTTGCTCCTGCTTTCCGGTTTTCGGGTTTGTGAACATTCGTCTTGGTGCTATTTCAGAAGGAAGCGAGTAGTCAGTATTTATATCTCCGGTAATCTTCTTATCGTTGATATGGGTTATTTCATGGCGGAGAAAATTATTTACATCAACAATAGCATTCATTCCGTTAATACCCAGAGCATGAGTTATTTCTCCGGCATATCCGCCTGCGCCAACATCGTAATAAATTGTCTTTGTTCCTAAAAAATCTATTACAGGAGGAAGTTTTGCCTCGCCTCCGCTTGCACTGCTCCATTCTTCAAGTTCTTTTTCAACAGCATCAGCAGTTTTTTTCAAATCAAGATTGCTGAGAGGAGATGAAAATATTTTTACATTATACTTCTGATTGATTTGCAGGTACCGGTTTTTAATTGAATTTGGGATACCGGCAGTTTTCAGATAGTAATTGCTGTATAAATAGTCGGCAAGTTTTTTATCTGATGTGGTTTTTACAAAGTTGATAAGTTTGCTGTATTTAACATGGTTTTTAAAATCTTCTGTCCAGTTACCATCAGCCCTCTTTTCTAAGAGTTTTGTTTTTAGAGAAGCATTCTTTTTAATAACCTCAGCAAGATTCGGCTCAAGTTTTTCCATAAACTTTATAAATTCCTGATGCTCTGCTCCTTGACCTATATTTGAATAATTCCGGTTAACTGTGTTATAAACATCAATTACTTCGCGTGCCTTTAAAAGAGTTCCTCTGAGTTCTGCATCTGATACAGAACTCTGGTTAAGTTTTTTCAAAGAAGCTTCCAGATAGGCAGAAAGTTTTTCATCTTTAACTGTTCCAATTGTAGCCTCAATATCTGATAGTATACTTTTAACCTCAGGATTGTCATGTTTTGATATAATTTCTGAAAACAAATTGTCACCGGATTTCAAAGTTAAAGGCGTATCCTTGGCAAATCCGGTATTCATACTCTTTTTCGCAATTGTTTTACCCGTTTTCAAACCGGTTATAGCTGCGGTAAGCTGACCTATCATATTGCCTTCAACATTAAGATTTCCGGTTAAAATCATATCACCGGCCATACTTATAGCTAAATCAGTTCCGCGTTCTGCCGCCAGTGAAACAAATTTGCCCGACCCTTTTGCAGTAAGAGCTGCACGAACCTGAGCACCTTTTATACCGGCACCGGCACCAACGGCAAATGTTGCAAGATTTATTAACCCTTCTTTTGTTAATCTTTCGGCAGCTTCATCGCTCATACCTCCGCTTTTTGTACTTTCATTCCAAGCACCAAGAGCAGTTTGCGCTGCCAACCCTGTCATTGCAAGCTTTCCGCCTGCACTTATAACCGTTCCGCCGGCAATCTGTCCTCCGGGGATTAAACACAACGCCCCGCCTACGCCCATAACGATCATACCGCCTATTTGCATACCGCCGGAGATGCGCTCATCAATACTTTCGTTGTCTTCTACATATGCACGCGCCAGCTGTTCACTGTTTTTTCTTCCAAAGGCTTCCACAAAACTGTCCGCATATTCCTGCTTAAAATCATCAATTGATTTTCCATTCATTACTTTAGCAAGATTTTCGTCAAGCTTTGTAAGCAGGACCCGCGAAATCTCAATTGATGTTCCCGGCATTTCATCACCTAAAAGTTTTTTAAGCCCTTCCTGACATGCAGCTTCATCCTTGCCAAATAATTCTTGCAGGGAAAGTTTCAAACCTGTTTCAACTTTTGCATAATCTGAAGCCTGCCAGTCGCCGCGCGGATTTACAAGTGCACTGTCAAGGAATTTATGCACCTTTGCGGCTTTTGCAGAAACACTCTGTGCAAGCTGTAAGGAAGTTTTGGCAGTTTCAAACCTCGCAATTTTATCTTTATCGAACTTTGTGCCTCTTTCATAGGCAAAAACTTCTTCAAACTTTATCAGTTCATCTCCATCTGAATATTTAACAGGCGGTTTAATGCTGCTTTTTGCTTTAAAATTCACACCATCGATTTCAACATTTCCGGAACGTTCTAATTTAGGTGCGTCTTCTGTCATTGATTTTAAATTGTTAATATATCTTGAAGCACATTCGTTATAATCAGGGGCATCTTTATCAGGAAGGCTTTGAAGCTGCTTTTGGAAAAACTTTATTTCTTCTAGTGTTAGAGAATCCAAACGGGCTTTATATTCAGCTTTAGCCTCACTGTTTAAATTATTATAACCAGGGGTCATAAGCATAAGGTCTTCTTTTACATGTTCATAATATTCACGCTTTGTCAGATTATTGCTTTTTGCCTGAATTAGATAAGTATAGCCGAGTTTTTCCAGAGTAATAGCCTGCTCAAGCCTGCTGCGGCTTAAATCATCTTTTGTTACTTCTTTATAAAGGTCATATATATTACTAACATCACCCTGGGTATTCTTCTGGTTTTTATATAAACTTTCTGCTGCATCTAAATTAGCACTGATTTCGGCAATTGCTCCGTCCTGTGCATCTTCTCTGCTAAGCTCAAGCTTGGCCTCAGCTTCAGGCTTAACATTCTTTTTTTCAAGCACTAAGCCTTTATCGGAATTTTCGGAACCGGATTTTTTAAAGGCAGAAATCTTCAAAAGTTCAGCAGAAGTAATTTCACCGCAATCTGCCATGATAGACAAAATTTCCTCCTGTGATTTTCCTCTCACAAGCGGATTTGCTTTAATAAAATCCTGAATCTTTCCGTCTATCTTATTAGAACTCATTCCTTTACCTGCTACACATTATATTTTCTGATACGGATATTTCTCTAAAATCTTTAACAGCGCCGGATTAATATTAAAAATTTGTAACAAATTGCTTTACATAGCCGCAAGTGTTAAACTCCTTGTAGAGAGATTTTAAGTAAGGATTTGTTATGAGAAATATTATTGTATATACAAGCAAAAAAGTGTCTGAACTGGCTGATGTACTTGCTCAAATTGACGAAACAAATGTCAGAATTGAAGATGCCGAAAAATTAAAAGATTATGAAACATTAAACCCTGCGCTCCTTGTTATTGAAGATGTTCCTAATATCAAGGATGTTTTGATGGTTACCAAATTCAAAGCCCCTGTACTGTTTATCGGTGAACCTTTCAAAGGCACCACAGTCAGAGCAGTAACATATGATTTAATAAAAACACCTGTAGATAATGATGAACTTTTAATAAGAGCCAAGTCATTATTAAAAATTAAAGAATTAAGAGAAAAACTGTTACAGGTTTCAACTACAGATGAGCTTACAGGACTTCATAACAGAAAATATCTTCATGAACGTCTTGAACAGGAAATTTCACGTGCAAAACGCTACGGTACAAAACTTTCCTGTCTGCTGTTCGACCTTGACTTTTTCAAAGTTGTTAACGATATTTACGGCTATGACTGGGGTGATGTATTATTACGTTCTATTGCCGATAAATTAAAACAGCTTATCAGAAAAGAAGATATTCTTACCAGATACGGTGATGAAGAATTCCTTTTAATCCTGCCAAACACATCAGAAGAAAATGCATTTCTGTTTGCAGAACGTTTTAGAAGGGATATTGAAAAAATGGAATTCATTCCTGCCGGTGAAGAAGAAAGACATCCGATTACAATTTCAGGCGGTATTTCAACTTACCCTTGTCTTGAAAATGTAGAAGAGGACGTTAATACGATTATCCGATATGCAGAACACGCGTTATATAATGCTAAAAAACGCGGCAAAAATAAAATTGTACAATTTTCCCAAATCAATTTGGGAGAGTAATCCGTAAGTATATTAATGCAGGCTTTAAGCCTGTACTTCCTTTCTGAACACTTACATAGTGTAAAAATCTGGTTATTTAGGCGGTAAAATACCGCCTTTTTTATTGATTATTTTTTACAGCTTTTCTTACCGCTTTTCCAGTTTAAATTGCAATGGAGATAATCCATATTTTCGTTATATAAAACCCATGCAGAACACGCTACTCCATTAGTAAAGCTTCCATAATTCTTTCCCCACGTTCTGGTATTTGTACAAAACTCTTCCATTGTATTCACTTCATCCAGAGCCGTTCCTCTTGGATATATGCCATATTTTGTCAAATAAAATCCGAATATATCCTGACCGCTTATGTTAGGCTTACCGGTAGAGTTTGTATCAATTGATATGGTTCCGCAGATATTTTGGAGATATTTATTATTTCCATATTTATGGGAGCAGGTTCCATCATAAGTCCTAAAAATTATCGTTACGCCGTCAGCAACTTTTACACTTGCATATGTTGTTTCTAAGGCAAATTCTTCACCAACGCAATTTTTTTTGGCATAATCAGCACCTTTATTAACACAATTGGTCGTTACTTTCATATAGGGAATAAATTTATTTGCAACAAATACGTGGCTGTCTTTCTCATACATACCTGTAGCACCCCACTCATCAGGCATACCATTATCCTGTACAGTCAGCATATATGCCTGCTGTAGTATAGAATAGGCTTTCTTTACCCGCGCTACGGTTGTTTTTTCTGTCTGTTTTTGAACCAAAGAAGGAAGCGTCATACTTGCGACTACACCTATAATGCCAAGGGTT
>HF989683.1 GCA_000431315.1 Brachyspira sp. CAG:484 | reverse complement strand
TTTGGTAAATGTAAATACAGCTGAATGTTCTTATTCTGAATTAGTAAATATGCTTGATGAAGTAACATTCGACTTCTCAGACCTTGTAGCAGACGCCGGCGGTTCTGATTTACATCTTTGTATAGACGGGGTTGAAGTAAGCGACAGTGACGGTCGTGTAACCGGTAATTTATCATTAGCAGATATTTTAAAAGGGAACGTCAGTGTTAGAGGTCTTGCATGGGATAATGAAGACTTAAGAGGTAACAACGACTTATACGACTGGTCCGTAGTAGATAAAGTAGCAACCTGCAGCTTCTGGCCAGAAATGATGGCTGCGATAGACGCATTATTGGATACAGGAGATCCATATACTCAGGCTGCATTAGAATATGCTAAGAGCAAAGTAAATAGTACAATTGAATGTTTGTCAACTCCGGAAGGTGCTGACTGGTCAAACGCAGCATTCCATAACACCCACAAAAAGAAGAGTATGGGTAAAATTAACGGATGGATTAACGAAAAAACAGATAATTACATCGGTTTCGTTTCAGAACAGAACTCCGGCGATAGTTATAACGATGGTTACGGTTTGAACTTAACCAATATGTGTAAAGCTTATTTAACATACTTTGCACAATATATGGAAGGTATTTCAAATTCACACTATGAAGTTACAAAAGAAGTTGGTACAAGTACCTTAATTGATGATAACCTGTTCACCTTTACATATGTAACAGGCATTGATACATCAGGTAATAACCTCT
>HF989682.1 GCA_000431315.1 Brachyspira sp. CAG:484 | reverse complement strand
GCTTGCTTCCGCACAATATACCTGATAGGATTTTCCTTAACCCGGGTAGTGTCGTGCCTCAGGCTCAGCTATCGGTTCGAAAACATATATATTTACTTTAAATTGTTCTGTCAGTTCCCGCTTCTCGCTATCGTTATAGCTTTTCGTTACAATAGCCGAAACTGTGCGGGAGCGTGTCCGAAAAAAAATTTTTTTGTTACTTAAATGTGCTGACTGCTTCTTTTACTGTACATGCTTAGCGCTCTGATTGCCACTACTGATGTTTAGTTTTTCCTCTGCTTTTTTATTATAATCTATTTTTCTTTTTTTCTCAAGGCGTCTAAATCTGATTGGATTTCACGAGCTTTTTCATTCAGCTTGTTATAAACCTGAGAATTTATCTCCCCGCCTATTAATATTAAAACCGATGTATAATATAACCAGACCATCAAAACTGCAAACGCCCCGATTGTTCCGTAAACCATGTTATAAGTTTTCAGATTGTTAACATAAATTGAAAATCCCCAAGAACCAGCTAGCCAGAAAATTGTAAAAAAGAAAGTGCCAGGTATAGCGCTTTTACGCTTAAATCTTTCGTTCCCGCGCAAATCCGGAAGAATATAGTAACTCAAAAATGCCATCAGATACAATGCTGCAAATGCAACCGGCCAGCGCAGAGTTAATAATATTATTGCCAAAACTTTCGACATATGAAAATGAGTTATCAAAAAGCTAATTATAACTTTGCCGAATACAATCAGGTTTATAGTCAAAAATAACACCATTGTGTCTACAAAAACCATAAGAAGCGAAAGGATTCTTGTATAGACAAAATTTCTTGTTTCTTCAACCTTATAAGCCCTGTTCAACCCTTTTAGCACAACCGCCATAGCATTAGTAGAAAGAACAAGTGTTACACAGAAACCAATAATCGCCATAAGTCTTCCATGGGAAAATATCATCGCCTCAGAAAGAACAGTTATTATAAGCTCCATTGCCTGTTCCGGCATAAATGTTGATAGGAATGCAAGGATAGGATCCATCAGAGATTTATTCCCCATCCAGCCAAAAACCGCTGTTAGAAAAAGCATAAACGGAAATATCCCGATTACCATCATAAAGCCCATTTCGGCAGCCATTCCGTAGAAATCATTCTGGATTACGGAAATAATAAGGCGCTTTAGTGCTCTATAAAATCCATCAAAATTTATTCCGACTTTCTTCATGATTTTTGTTTTCTAATTTCTTCCAATAATTTTCTGACAGCATCCTGCGGGTTTGCTTTTATCACACATCCTGCAGCAAGTTTATGTCCGCCGCCGCCAAATACAGAACAAATCTCTGCCACATCGGTAGTCTTGCTTCTCATAGAAATTTTAGACATATTAGAGTTTAGCTCTTTGACTACAAAAGCAACCTCTGTTGTAATAATTGCCCTGAGCTTTTCAGTGAGCCCTTCTGTGCAATCCTCACCGGCACAGAATTTCTCCATATCTTTTTTATAAACAATAGTATAAGCAATTTTGTTATCATCCTCAAAAACAGCTTTACCAATGCAGTGCGCCTGAAATAATACAAGCTCTTTTGAATTGCTTTCGTAGCAGTATTTGTAAATCTGTGATGGCTTTACCCCTATATTTACAAGCTCGGATGCGAAATTCAGGGCGCGCGGAGTTGTATTATCAAACCTGAAAGAGCCTGTGTCTGTTAAGATTGCAGTATAGAGGCAGACTGCTGTTTCCAGACTGATTTTCCAGCCCATATCTTTCATAAGCCCGTATAAAACTTCACCGGTGGAACTTGCCTGAGGTTCAACAAAGTTTATATGTGCATAACTGTCATTTGTCTTGTGGTGGTCAAGATTTGCTGTGTGGGAAGCCTTCTCAAAAAAGACAGCAGCATCACACATTCTGTCATAAGAGGCGACATCTACATTAATAACCAAATCGTATTCTCTGGATTTGTCAAACTCAGAAATATGTTTAGCCTCTTTTACAAACGGCAGAAACTCATAAACAGCCGGGAGTTTAGATAACAGGAGCATATCTGCTTTCTTTTTAAAATTATCTTTAATTCCTGAATAAAGCCCGCACATAGAACCGAGTGTATCACCGTCAGGATTTAAGTGAGAAATAATCAATATATTTTTAGAGGCTTTTATGATATTATGTAATTGAGTACAATCCATTTTATTATATTATCACAAAAAATTTGGGGATGCAAAATTGAAGAAGGTGCTATACACAGACTTTGTCGGAACGGATGCAATAATAGCGGAACTGCTTGAGGACAAAACATTTAAAAAAGCTATGACGCGGAGCAACCTGTATAAGTTTTGGGGGAAAGCTGCCGGAGCAAAGTTTGCCTCAAAGTCAAGACCATATTCAATGATTGGCGGAGGAGTAATGGTAATTGCCTGTGAAAATTCAATAGTAGCGCAGGAATTAATGCTGAAGAAAACCCAGATTTTAGTGAAATTAAAGCCATATCTGGAATCGTTAAAACTTAACGTAAAAGATTTGAAGTTTGATGCGAAACGCTGGGAGGCTGAGTAAGGCAATACTTATATGGCAAATTACAATTTTTTAGTTATATCCAATATTAGAAAATACCGGAATGAAAAACTTAACCCATGAACAGTTCACTTAAAAGACCGGTATTTTTTATGATTATTTTTCTTTAATTCAAAAGCAGACCTTCGCTGCTTACACCCTGCCCACGCGTGCCGTTCGCAGCTGCGCTGTCTGATACGCCGCTCCGGAATTCAGCTCTCGTTACTTATCGCGGAAATTTTTCGGACAAGTTTGGAGTTTGAAGTCCGAAGGATGGGTCAAAACTTTTGCTATTTTTCCGTAAAGTTTATCTCATAACCTAATATCTCTGCCATTAATTCAATTTCAGTATAACGTATCGATCCGTAAGTTAATTTTTTAGATAAATTACCAAGCGTGTAATGTTTATTAAGTTTCTTACCAAGCTCTTCTGCAAGCTTTGTCAATGTCATACCTTTTTTGGCACATAGCGACTTTACTTCATTCTTTATATTCATAAATATATTATACTTTTTTATTTGATATTAAGTCACTAAGTAGAAAAATATTGACAATAATCTACTAATAAGTAGAATAATATTCTTATTAGTAAAATATCATAAAGAGGATTTATGGAAACTATGATTTTCTGGAAAGATAAAATTGACAATGAAATTTACACATAAAAAAAAACCGGTAATTTCTTACCGGCAAGCTTTACTTCTAATAAGTAAAGAGGTGATGATTATTTATTAAGTTTAGTGTTATATTTTACTTGCTGTAGCTTTATACAAACCTACAGAATTTACCATACATTCAACCTTTTGCTGTGCTACCAGCTGGTCGATTGCAAGGAGGTTCTCTTTAAATTGAAGCAAGTCAAGTTTTGATATTGTCCCCTGGTTAAACTTGTCTTCGTTATAGCTGAAATCAGCTTTTTCAAGGTTTGCCTGCTTCAATGTCTGTTCCATTTTGGTTTTATCCATTTTGGATACTACAAGCGCATCGTTTACTTCCTGTATAGCTGTGAGGTTTGTCTTGTAGTAATCCTGTAATATTCTCTCGTATGTTGCTTTTTTCAAGCGCAGGCTGGCAACTCTGGCTCCGCCGGTAAACAGCGGGAGAAAAGCTCCGCCGGCAAGTGACATAAGCATATTTTTTGTTGTAAACAGACTGCCAATGTCACCGGCATTGAAAAATGCCAAACCTGTAAGATTTATTGACGGCAAAAATTCCTTTTTGGCAACTCTTACATCAATACCGGCTTTTTCTACCATTAATTCTGCTTTTAAATAGTCCGGTCTTTGTACAATAATATCTGATGATATAGCTTCAGGAATTTCTCTATCAAACTTTAAGCTGTCAAGTGAAGCTCTTTTAATTTCTGCGGCATTTTCAGGACTTTCGCCAATCAACACGCAAAACTGGTGCAGAAGAGTTTCTCTCTGTTTTTTCAACTCTATCAAATCTGTTTGACCTTTTACAAGAGCTTTATTAGCCTTAACAGTATCAGCAGTAGACGTTAAACCTTCCCGATTGCTCAGAACCATTAAGTCATATATATTTTGTCTTGCTGCAACAATTTCTTCCTGAAGTTCAATTGTTTTGTCAAGCTTAACTATATTCAGGTAAACTGTTCCAACTGATGATGCAATAGCTATATATGCTGCACGCTCATCAAGTTTTGACCCTTCGTAAAGTTTCTTAACAGATTTAGTTTTGTCATGGTTCTTTAAAAATATATCTAATTCATAGTTTACAAATGCAGGAGCTACAAAAAACATATTTGTATTAGTTTTACCCGGCATTTTAGTCAAAGCAGGAGATGCGCCTACGCCTGCCATTGGCAGTTCATTAGCAAATTGAAGTTTAACATTCTGATAATATTCTTCAACATTCAATGTTGCCATTTTCAAATCGTAATTATTTCTAACAGCCTGATTGATATAACCGCTTAAAATAGGATCATTAAAACCTGACCACCAATCCATATTTACATAGGCGTATTTGTATTCATCAGAAACTTTTTTATTTTTCTTTACCATGCTCTTAAATTGTTTAGGGGCAGAGGTATTTGTTTTATCTTTTGCAACAGCTGCAAGAGGCATGAAATTCATTGCGGCTAAACTTGCTAAAAGTGTTAATGTTACTATCTTTCTCAACTTTGGATTCCTTCTAATAATATGCTTGCATTTTTAACAATACTATGTTAGCATAATATTGTTGTAAATGCAACATATTTTTTTTACAACACACATTCAAATTTGAAACGGAACTGGAATGACTACAGAACATAAACATTATACAGATAGTATTTATTATGATATAGAATTGACAGCAAGAATTATGAAACTTTTGGGAGCGCAGGTTTTTGAAAAATTACAAATAGGTCTGACACCTGAAGAGCATGCTGCTCTCGATACTATTTTCTGCCATCCTGGAATCTGCCAGAGAGATCTGGCCAAATTAATTCTCAAAGATAGAGCCAATACAGGCAGAATTTTAAATGCGCTTGAAGAAAAAAAGTTTATAACAAGAGCTGTTGATATTAAAAATAACAGACTTATCAAAAAAATGATTATTACTGATGAAGGCAATAAAAAACTTGCCGAAACAAATAATAAAATTAAAGCCCATCTTCAGAATGTTTCCTGTAAATTTACTGAAGACGAAATTGAAAAACTTCAGGAAACATTAAGAGCTTTCAGAAAAAATTTAGAAGAACTTGTTAACATGAATATATAATATTATTAAATGAGGTTAAAAATGGAAGACGAAAAAACAACAGAGATTAAAGAAGAAGAGAAAAAAGAGCCGCCTAAAGGCAGAAAAAGAACAATAGGTATAATCTTAGGTATAATTTTACTCGGAGCAATCGGCTATTTTGTGCACGATGCTTTAGTATATCAGTCTACTGATGATGCTTATGTAGAAACAACTACCGTTCAGGTTTCACCAAAAGTTGCAGGGCACATCACAAAAGTTTATGTTAAAGATAATCAGCCTATAAAAGCAGGTATGGTTGTAGCAGAAATTGATGACACCGATTATAAGGTTGCACTCGATAAAGCAGAAGCTAACTACCAGAGAACTCTTTTAAACCAGAAAAACGCAAAAGCTAATTTTAAAGCTATGCAGACAAATATTGATGTTGCCAAAAAAGATTTAGACAGATACACAAAACTTTTTGAATCCGGCGCAGTTTCAAAACAAACACTCGATGCTGCACAAGCCAAGTACG
Source organism: Brachyspira sp. CAG:484 (assembly GCA_000431315.1). Taxonomy (GTDB): domain Bacteria; phylum Cyanobacteriota; class Vampirovibrionia; order Gastranaerophilales; family Gastranaerophilaceae; genus Scatousia. Next base: position 6,864 of record HF989682.1, on the reverse strand, counting down.
ATGCCGCACAGGCTAACTTAACACAGGCAGAAGAAGCTTTGTTATCATCAAACGATAATAAAGTTGCAGATGCAGACTTAAAAGCAGTAAAAGCAGAACGTGACAGAGCTGCACTTAACCTTTCATACACAAAGGTAATTGCCCCTCAAGACGGTACTGTTTCTAACAGAAGAGTAGAAGTTGGTATGTATGTTCAGCCTGGTTCTCCACTGTTTGTAATAGTTCCAAACGATGTATGGGTTGTCGCAAACTTTAAGGAAAACCAGTTAAGACATATGAAACCTGAACAGCCTGTTGATATAAAAATTGATACATATCCAAATCATGTATTTAAAGGAAAAATTGACAGCATCCAGAGAAGTTCAGGAGCAAAATCAAGCTTGTTCCCTCCTGAAAATGCAGTCGGATCTTTCGTAAAAATCGTACAGAGAATTCCTGTAAAAATCGTATTCACTGAAAAAATCGATCCTAATGAATACAACATTGTACCGGGAATGTCAGTTGTGCCAAAAGTTAAAGTTAAAGAATAAGAAAGAGAGAGTTGAAAAAGTGAGCAGAGGGACATTAACCAAAACTCACTTTTTTAAAAATAAAAAACCCTATGGAAAAAGAACAACTTATACAACAAGAAGAATGGAAACCTGTTACAAATCCCTGGCTTATAATAATGCCGGTAATGATAGCAACATTTATGTATGCTTTGGATGAAACGGTTGCAAACGTAGCGCTTCCGCATATTGCCGGAACGTATTCCGTAAGCAATCAGGAATCAATATGGGTTTTAACAAGCTATTTAATGGCAAGCAGTATTGTAATCCCTATGATTGACTTTTTTTGTAAGTTTATGGGAAGAAAAAATTTCTTTATGCTCGGGGTTTTTATATTTACAATAGCATCGTTCCTTTGCGGCACAGCGCAATCAATAGGAATGATAGTTCTGGCAAGAGCGTTGCAGGGTTTTGGCGGAGGCTGCCTTATGCCTATGGCACAGGCGGTTTGTATGGAATGCTTCAAGGGTGAAGAACGTAACAAAGCAATGGCGGTTTTTGGACTTGTTGTAGTTGTAGCACCGATTTTAGGTCCTGTAATGGGCGGATATATCACAGAAAACTGGTCCTGGCCGTATATTTTCTTTATCAATGTTCCTGTAGGTTTTCTTTGCATAGCTCTTGCAAAAAAATATCTGGAAGACCCGCCTTATGCAAGACGCCAGCCAAACACACATCTTGATAAGTTTGGATTTTTATGGCTTTGTGTATGGCTTATACCTTTACAGATTGTGTTTGATAAAGGAAACGACGCTGACTGGTTTAATGCACCATGGATTTGCTGGCTGAGTGCTGTTGCAGCTATAGGATGTATTTTATTCTTTATTTCACAGGTTAAAGGCAAAAAACCGCTTGTAAAACTTGATGTTTTAAAGGATATGAATTTTCTTTTCGGAACAGGAATGCTGATATTAATAAATGCCGTTCTTCTGGCATCGCTCGCAATCCTTCCGCAAATGCTTCAAAATATGATGGGATATGATGCTTTTACCAGCGGTCTTGCTATTATGCCAAGGGGGCTCGGGGCATTCACAGCACTTGCAATCTTTGGCGGAATAGGCGGCAGAATTAGTTACAGAAATTACGGCATAATAGGTCTTGCCTGTCTGGGTACAGGAGGCTGGATGCTAAGTGATTTAAATCTTCAAATAAGCATGATGAATATTGTAATACCAAATTTTGTATTCGGTGTAGGGCTTGTATTTACTATGATGCCTATTACAACCCTTTCCTGTATAACACTTAGAAACGACCAGATGACAAATGCTTCAGGGTTTCAAAACCTGCTAAAAACTATCGGAGGTGCAATAGGAACTTCTCTTGTTGCGACAATGATTTCCAGATTTTCACAGGTACATCAGCATGGACTTGTAAAATCTTTAACTGATTTAAATTCTATTTATGCAGACAGATTAAGCTCATATGCAAATACATTTATTCATCAGGCAGGGGATATGATGAACGCTACTTATATGGCGGGGAAAATGCTGTACAACCAGCTTATCCAGCAATCTACCCTATGCGCTTATATGACAACATTTAAAGTATTTGCAACCGCTTGTTTTATATTAATACCAATAATGTTCTTATTAAAAAGTGAGAAGAAAGCAGAAAATTAATGGCAAACGAACAAAATCAAGAATGGACACCCTCAGTCAACCCATGGTTAATGATTATACCTGTAATGCTTGCAGTATTTATATACGTGCTTGACGGCACAATCGGAAACGTAGCTTTGCCGCATATGGCAGGAAGTTTTTCAGCTACACGCGATGAATCAATGTGGATTTTAACAAGTTATCTTATTGCCGCCGGGATTGTAATTCCTGCTGTTGACTTTTTCAGCAAAGTTTTCGGCCGTAAGAACTTTTTCATAATCAGCATATTGTTGTTTACCATAGCATCAATGTTGTGCGGTATGGCAAAAAATATTGAATTTATGATATTTGCAAGAGTTTTGCAAGGTTTTGGAGGCGGCGGGATTTTGCCAATATCACAGGCGATAATGGTAGAAAGTTTCCCAAAAGAAAAACGCGGTCTGGCAATGTCTGTATTTGGCATGGGTGTAATCTTAGCCCCGATAATAGGACCGGTTCTTGGGGGATGGATTACTGATAACTGGACCTGGCCATGGATTTTTTATATTAATGTACCTTTTGGGTGCGCTGCTGCGATTTTATGTAATAAACTGCTTGAAGATCCGCCTTATGCAAGGAAACATAAAAATGTGAAAATTGACGCAAAGGGTTTCTTTTACCTGACAATATGGCTTGTAACCCTTCAAACAGTTCTTGATAAGGGTAACAATGCAGACTGGTTTAATGCGACATGGATTCGCTGGACATTTGGTGTTTCTGTTGTGGCGTGTGTATTGTTCTTTCATTCCCAGCTTACAAACAAGGAATCACTTGTTGATTTAAAAGTGTTTAAGGATCGTAACTTTACGGCAGGTACGATTATACAGGTAGTAATTCAGGCGGTGCTGTATGCTTCTCTTGCGATATTACCTCAGTTTCTGCAAAGTATGATGGGTTATACAGCATTTCTTAGCGGAGCAACAATGATGCCGCGCGGTTTGGGAAGTATGACTGCAATGATGATAACTGCTACGCTTTCTAATAAATTAGACAACAGGCTTATGGTTGTTGCAGGTTTATCTTTAATAGGCGGAGCCGGTCTTGCTTTTGGTGCTTTAAATCTACAAATATCAAACATGAATATTGCAATTCCAAACTTTTTTATGGGCATGGGCATGGGTTTATCTATGGTTCCTATTATGAACTTATCGGTTGATACACTTAAGAATGAACAGATGACAAATGCCACAGGGATACAAAACTTGTTGAAGAACATAGGAAGTGCAATCGGAACATCTTTAGTTGCGACAATGCTTACGAGGTTTGCCCAAATTCACCAGTATATGCTGGTTGGCAAGCTTAACGACCTTAACCCTGTATTTATTTCAAAAATGCAATCTACAGCCGGTGCATTATCTGCATATGCACATCAAAGTGTTGCACAGTATATGGCACAGTACTCGCTTTACGGAGATTTGATAAAACAATCTACGCTATGGGCGTTTATTGATTCATTCAGAATTTTCGGAGTAATATGCTTTTTAGTAATCCCGTTAATGTTATTAATGAAGAAGCCTAAAAAAGCCGAAGTTGTTGTTGAAGAAGTAAAAACACCTGCCGGTGTTAAATAAATTCAATCACAACAATTTCAGGAAAACAGTTAAACCTTACAGGCAGAATACTTGTTCCCAATCCGCGTGAAACAAACATCTTTTTGTCATCAGCATCAAACATTCCATAAGCATACTTTACTCCGTATTTAGATGGAACAACAAGCGGTTTACCCGGAACAACCTGTCCTCCATGCGTGTGACCTGCCAGAGTAAGCTCAACGGTTGAAGGAATTTCGTCAATCATATCAGGTGTATGTGTAAGCATTATCACCGGATGAACGGTGCCAGAGAGTGCTTTTTCAACATCCGGATTTGCTGTTTGCAAGTCCTCTAAACCGGCAATTGTAATACGGTCAAAGTTTTTATTTTCATTCTCAAGAACAGTAATCCCTGCCCTTTCAAATGCTTCTATAATTTCTTTTTTACCCTGCCAACCGTCATGGTTTCCCATTACAGCTGCTGTTCCGTATTTTGATTTCAAATTAGAAAGTTCATCGGCAATTGTATGTAAGTTTAACGTATTCCCTCTTTTATGACCATTAACATAATCTCCGCCAAGAAGTATTATATCAGGATTTTGCGCGTTAATTGTTTTTACAATACGTTTTAGTCTGTATAGTTCATAAGGTTTGAGATGAAAATCACTTGCAAAAACTATTGTTAAACCCCTAAGCAACTTATTTTCCAGCTTTATATGCTTTACTGTGAGAATATTAGGTTCAACAACTGTGATGTAAAAAACAAAAATTATAAATAAAATAAAAATCCATTTCATAGGTAATATTCTACAATAAATATTTATTGTATGATAAAACTTAACATCCGGAAAAAATTTATGAAAAAAGACAACATAGCATTAATAGGAATGATGGGCAGCGGCAAAACAACCGTTGCTGAAGAATTGCATAAGGTTTTAACAGATTTCAGCCTTGTGGATATTGATAATGAAATTGAAAAAGGTACAGGCAGAAAAATCTCGGAAATCTTTTTAAAGTTTGGCGAACCTCGTTTCCGCGAACTTGAACGTGAAAAAATTAAAAAATTTGCAGTACTGAAACATCAGATAATTGCCCCGGGCGGAGGTGCTTTTGAAGACGAATGGAACCGCAGGCTTTTATTGGATAATTGTCTTGTTATTTATCTGAAAGCATCGCCTCAGGAGATTTATAACAGAATTAAACTTGAAACACATCGCCCATTGCTTGCAAAAAACTTTTCTCTGGAAAGGATTGAAAAATTATCACAAAATCGTTCCGGGAATTATGAAAAAGCTGACGTTACAATTGACACAGATGGCAAAACTCCTTATGATATAGTTAATGAAATTCTTGGAGTTATAAATGGCTGATTTATCTGTTAATATTAATTCATCCTCAAAAAGTTATCCGATTATTATTAATAATGAAGATATTTCAGGTTTGCATAAAAAAATCCTCTCGTATACATCAGGCAAAAAATTTCTGGTAATCATCTCCGAAAAGGTTAATAAACTTTATGGCAAGGTTTTGGGCTTTGATAAGTCCGAAAAATTTGTGATGAAAGATGGAGAAAAAGAAAAAAATTTTAAAAACTACCAAAAAATTCTCAATCATGCTCTGAAAATGCAGCTTACGCGCGGAGATAGCATAATAGCGGTCGGAGGCGGTGTTGTTGGTGATATTGCAGGATTTGCAGCATCAACATATATGCGTGGAATAAATTTTATACAGGTTCCTACAACTCTTCTGGCTTGCGTTGACAGCTCTGTAGGCGGCAAAACAGGCATAGACACTGATTTTGGTAAAAATCTTGTCGGAAGTTTTTACCAGCCGAAAGTTGTCCTGATTAATACAAATTTTCTGAAAACACTTGATGACAGACAATTTAAAACAGGGCTTGGCGAAGTCGTAAAGTATGCTTTCATTGAAAAAAGCTGTAGATGTGAAGAAGAACTAAACCTTACAAACTTTATCAGCGAGAACGTAGAGAAAATTCTATCACGCCAGCCAAAAACTCTTGAACAGCTTATAGAAATATGTATAAAATTAAAAGTTTCAGTTGTTCAAAAAGATGAAAAAGAAGGCGGCTTGCGAAAAATTCTTAATTTTGGTCACACTTACGGTCATGCTGTTGAAAAATACACAAACTATAAAAAATTCACACATGGCGAAGCTATTGTTAAAGGTATGATTTTTGCGTTTGATATGGCTGTAAAACGAAATCTTATAGACGAAAATTATAAATATTTTGCAGATGATGTAATTAAAAAATTCAATTTCAAAAAAATCCAGGACTATCCGATTGAAAAAATGGTCAGGTTAATGAAAATGGATAAAAAGGCAGATTCAGATTATATAACCTTTATTCTGCCTGTTGATTATTCTGTTGTAGAAGAATTTAAACTCACCGAAAATGATTTTTTGTAATAAAAAATGCCTTTTAAGAAAGGCATTTTTTCTAAAAGATATTAAATATGAAGCGGATAATCATCTTTTATCTCCCAGCCATCATACTCAATAAGCCTTGCACAAGCAGAAGAATCATTTCCTTTAGCACAAACTTCTAACAGACTATCTCTATCGTTCCAGTTTTCTAGTGTGAAACTGCCGCGATATGGTCCAAAGCCGGATTTATTAAAATATTCCTTAACTTTAGTCGGACAAAATACATAGTAAAATCTATCCAGCCCTCCTTTGTTTGGTTTTTTATTTCCATTTATATCAATATCAAAATCAATACAAGCACCATTCTTTATGCACATAACAGTACCATCTGCAAGAGTAACCTGTGTCCGCATTTGAGTGGAATCAAAAGGACAATTCGTCATTTCATCTATTTTTGTATATTTAATATATGGCGCAAAATACTTCATGAAAAATTCATAAGCTTCTTTTGAACCGCCTACAGGATCATATGTTGGTGTTCCATCCTCACCGGGAGTAATTGAGTTATCAGCCTTATTCCAGTATTCCATCGGACCATTATCATTTACTGACAGCAAAATAGCTTGCTGCATTATACTATTTACTTTTTTCAATCTGGAAGTAACTTCCTGTTTTCTACTATTTGCTGTTAAAGCAGGCATTGTCATAGCTGCAACCACACCTATTATGCCCAGGGTTATCAACACCTCGGCTAACGTAAAGC
>HF989681.1 GCA_000431315.1 Brachyspira sp. CAG:484 | reverse complement strand
ATAGCTTTTCTATCATGGTTTCCTCTGCTTTTTTTATTATAAGGTATTTTGATTTAATTTTCAACACAGAAAAATAGCCGTCTTTTGAACGGCTTATCTCAATTTGTAAAAGGTTAGTGTGTAGGAGAAAATAAAGAAAATGGTTATACTACATGTATTCCACAAGTATATCTATATATAACATATCGTTTGTATATCTTTTACATATCTTAATAATATACAAACCGGCTGTTTATAACCCAAAACAGGGGAAGTAAACTTGCAATATATTTATTTTCCGGATAAAATATTCATTAAGAATAAAGGGGAAGCAATGAGAATTGAGGCAAAAAATCTTATTAAAATATACGGCGACAGAAGCGTTGTAAATGATGTATCTTTTCATGTAAATAAAGGGGAGGTTGTCTGCCTTTTAGGTCCTAACGGCGCAGGAAAAACTACTACATTTTATATGGTGGTAGGACTTGTAAAACCTAATAAAGGTCATATATTCCTCGATGATAAAGATATTTCTGCTATGCCTATGAATGAAAGGGCAAAACATGGCATAGGCTATCTCCCGCAGGAAGCTTCAATTTTCAGAAAATTAAGTGTTGAAGAGAATATCAAACTTGTTCTTGAAATGAATGACAAACTTACTGTCAACGAGAAAAAGAAAAAACTTGAAGAACTTTTGACAGAATTCGGTGTACTCAGACTTCGTTCATATCCGGCAGTAGCACTTTCCGGCGGTGAAAGAAGAAGGGTTGAAATTGCAAGAGCACTTGCAGCAAGTCCGGATTTTATGCTTCTCGATGAACCTTTTGCGGGAATTGACCCTATTGCTATCGGAGATATTAAGGATAACATAAGAAAAATCTCTGAAGAAAAAGGGCTCGGGGTATTGATTACAGACCACAACCCGAAGGCAACGCTTTCAATTACAGATAGGGCATATGTAATCTTTGACGGAAAGATTAAAATTCAAGGCAGAAGTGAAGAAGTTGCTGTCGATCCTGTAGCTAAAGAATTTTACTTAGGAAAGGATTTCGCACTATAATGAGATTTCCAAGAATTTCTATTTATGACAGGTATATTTTTAATCAGGTTTTAATAACATCTTTTGTTGCAATTTTGTTATTTACGGTTGTATGGATTGCTCCTGAGATGCTTTTGAATACAATCAAACGAACTCTTGAAGGCGAATATACTGCTAAAACTGCTGTACTGGTTTTATTCTATGAACTCCCGAAAATTCTGGGTAAGGCATTTCCAGTAGGCTTGCTTCTTGGAACTTTATTTACATTTGATAAACTAAGTAAAGATTCTGAATTAACCATTTTCCGCGCAGTAGGACTTTCTTTTAGAAGAATTCTTGCACCGGTGTTAGTGCTGAGTCTTATTGTTACATGGTTGTGCTTTTTTACAGGCGACAAACTTATCCCAATGTCTATAAATAAGCTTAATGCAATAAGGGATTCTCATCCGACAACGCAGTATATTTATACACAAAAAGATAAAAATGATGTTCCAATGCTTGCTGTAATTATCTCCGGCTACCGCGACAACATTATGCACAATCTTATAGTTCTTGATTTTTCCCAAAAGTATTACACAGATGTTCACCAGCTTTCTAACATATATTCAGCACAGAAAGGGACTTATCTAGGCGACCGCTGGAAGCTTGAGGATATTACCCAATACAAAATCTCCAGCGACGGAATTTTTACGGATATTGATAAAATCAAAGAGATGGATATTTTAAACGGCGAAGATGCAAAAAACGCGTATACGCTTATGACATATTCAACTAAAAAGGAACGCGAAATAACAAACCACGATTTAAAAAATTATATAAAACTTTTGAAAAAAGAAAAACTTGATGAAGAATACCGCTATATGCTTAACAAATATCTTCAAAGATTTTTCCATCCGTTTGTATGTGTACTGCTTGCAATTATGGGAACACTGCTGGGATTCAGCAAGCCGAGGGAGCAAAGACTGGTTGGGTTTACAATTGCAATCGGATGTATCTTTGTATATTATATTACTCTGCCATTCTTTGATTTACTGGCAGAAAAGGGAGTGCTGCCGCCGTTTGTAACTGCAATATTCCCTCCAGCAGCTTTCTTATGCGCAATAATAGGTTTTTACAAATCAAAGGATTTATAATGAAAAAACTTGTTTTATTATTTGTTTGTATGTTTTTATGTGTTAATACAGCCTTTGCAAAAGGGAACAATATTGATATAAATTATGATAATGGAATTTATCATATTGTATTAAAAGGCGAAAAAATTAAGAAGAAAATAAAAGTTTACGCCTCAGAAACGTTAAAAACAAATAAAGAAATTCATAAAGCCGCAAACGCTCTTTTAACAATTAATGCAGGATTTTTTGATCCGTCAAATGGCAAAACAATATCATATGTTGTAATGGACGGTCAAACAATGGAAGATCCTATTATGAACGAAAATCTTCTTACCAACACCTTCCTAAATAAAAACCTGAATAAAATCTTAAACAGAACAGAATTTAGAGTAGTTGACTGCTACGGAAAACTGAAATACGAGATTGTTCCTCATAATACAAAAGAAGACTTTGAATGCTACGTAAAAGAAGCTGTACAGGGCGGACCGTTAATCTTGCCGGAGCTAAGGCTTGAAGAGGAGCTGTTTGTCGTAAAAGAGGGAGATAAAATTGTCAGAGAAAGCTCATCGGTCTTGCATAAAACATCAAGAACGGTTTTAGGGTTAAAAAACGGCGAATTGCACATACTAATAATCACCGATGAAAACCCGATGGATATGTACGAAGTTCAGGAATTATGCCGGAAGCTTGGATTTGAAAGGGCAATGGGGCTTGACGGCGGAAGTTCCACTTCAATTGACTACAAAAATGAAATTTCTGTTATCTCTAAAAAAGGTGACGGGGCAGGCAGAGAACTTAAATCGTTCATATATATTAAGAAGTAATATTGAAAGTAATAAAAAAATCGTTTATAATAAATAAAAAAGCAGATGAAAACATCAAACTTGTTGATGCGCAAACTAAAAAGGAGGATATACAAATGCAAAACACAATT
>HF989680.1 GCA_000431315.1 Brachyspira sp. CAG:484 | reverse complement strand
GGAAGCGTGTTTGAGAAAACATATATAGCTTTTCAAGCATGTTTTTCCTCTGCTTTTTTATTATAAATCATTTTTTTTGCTTTTGCAATAAAAAAGAGAGCTTGCACCCTCTTTTTTCTATCTTTGACCGTTGAATGCTTTTAATCCGAGATACTTAGCAGCTGACCCCAGCTTTTGCTCAATTCTTATCAACTGGTTGTATTTTGCCATTCTATCAGAACGGGAGGCTGAACCGGTTTTAATTTGTCCGCAGTTTGTTGCAACAGCCAAATCAGCAATAAAAGTATCCTCTGTTTCTCCTGAACGGTGTGAAACTATTGAGGTATAGCCGGCACCATGAGCCATTGAAATTGCATTCAGAGTTTCTGTTAATGTACCGATTTGATTTACCTTAATCAATATTGAATTTGCAACCCCTCTGCGGATACCTTCCGCAAGACGTCTTGTATTTGTAACAAACAAGTCATCTCCAACAAGCTGGCATCTATTTCCTATGCTGTCTGTAAGCATTTTCCAGCCGTCCCAGTCCTGCTCTGCCATGCCGTCTTCAATTGAAATAATAGGGTATTTATTAACCCACCCGCTGAGAAAATCAACCATCTCATCAGGTGTAAGCGTTTTGTTTTCCCCGGCAAGCTTATACAAGCCGTCTTCATAAAACTCAGAAGATGCAACGTCTAAACATATTTTTACCTGATTTGTATCATATCCTGCCTTATCTATTGCTTCAAGAATTACTTCAATTCCTTCAGCGTTTGACTGCAAATTAGGTGCAAAACCGCCTTCATCACCGACTGAAGTTGCCAGACCTTTTCCATGAAGAACTTTTTTCAAGGTATGGAAAATATTACAGCCCATTTCAATTGCATGCTGGAAGCTTTCAGCACCTACAGGCGCAATCATAAACTCCTGAAAATCAATATTATTGTCGGCATGCGCACCGCCATTTATAATATTCATCATCGGTACAGGAAGAGTTAAGGCGTTAATACCGCCCAAATATCTGTATAATGCCATTTCATAACCCTTAGCTGCTGCCTTTGCACAGGCAAGAGAAACTCCGAGAATTGCATTTGCCCCCAATTTAGATTTATTTTCTGTACCGTCCATATCAATCATAAACGTATCAATTTCTCTCTGATGAGAAGCTTTTTCGCCTATAAGTTCCGGTGCTATAATATTATTGACGTTATTGACAGCTTTCATAACACTTTTGCCCTGATAGTAATTTTCATCACTATCACGCAGTTCAAGCGCCTCATAAATTCCTGTTGATGCACCAGAAGGTACGGCAGCCCTGCCTTTTGCTCCATTTGTAAGTTTTACTTCTACCTCTACAGTCGGATTGCCGCGTGAATCAAGAATTTGACGCGCCACAATATCTTCAATAAATGTTGACATAACACTCTCCTTTTACCATTAGTACACTGTATTTGTCGTAATTCTGGCATAAAATTTTTATTTATGCAAGTAACTAGTTATGCAATTTCTCTTTAACTTTAAACACAATATGCTTTATGCTTCCCATATATCCAAGGAACAATATGGTTGAAGCACTTATCCAGGCAATCGGACCAGAATAAAAGATACCTATGTAGCCAAATTTCATCGCCAGATATACAGCCGCAAACGCTCTCATGATAAGTTCGGCAATACACGCAAATAGCGGAAATATTGTTTCGCCCATACCTTGCAGCGCATTTCTGTAAATAAAAATTTGACCGAGAAAGAAGTAGAAAATAGTGCTTATTAAAAGATAACGGTGTGCTATATCGATTATTTCTTCTGTTGCTGTTCCTATAAAAGCGCCTATAATATCTGTTCCCCATATACGCATCACAAATGCCATAAGAATACTTAAAGCAATATTTATAGTAGAAGTTTTGATAACACCAAGCCTTATCCTTTTAAACTTTCTAGCACCGAAATTCTGTGCAACATATGAAGCAAGAGCAACCCCGAAAGACATCATCGGAAGCGTCGCTATTTGCTCAATTCTCAATGCCGCAGTAAGTGCAGCAATAACGTTTGAGCCAAAAGTATTGCATACGCTTTGAATGATTATAATTCCTATACCTATTATAGAAAACTGAACAGCCATAGGAAAACCTATACGCATGTGTTCATAAACCGAATTATAAAAAGTTCTGTCAAACTTTATCATCCAGTCACTCTTTTTCAAATGAAGTATAGGAAACTTATATTTCACAAAAAATAAACATAATATAACCGAAATAGCCTGAGAAAGTATAACCGCAACCGCAGAACCCGGCACACCCATATGAAAAACTTCAATAAAAACCAGAGCAAGAATAATATTTATTATTGAAGCAATAATTAAAAAATATAAAGGAGTCTTGCTGTCGCCAAGAGCCCTGATAATGCTTGCAAGCAGATTGTACATAGTTGTAGATAAAAGCCCTATAACAACAATTTCAATATACCAGTACGCATTATGATAAATGTTTGCCGGAACATTAAGCCAGTGCAAAATCGGGTTCATGAAAATAGTACAAATAACAGAAAAAATTAAAGTAACGATTGTGCTTAAAATAGTGGAAACTACAACCGAATCCCTTACACCGTCATAATCTTTCGCCCCGTAGCGCTGCCCTGTAACAACCGCAAAACCGTTAGTAAAACCAACAATTACAAACATAATTAAAAAGAACAGCGGAGCAACAGCCCCAACAGCAGCAAAAGGTTCAACACCGAGAAGCCTGCCGACTATCACAAGATCTGCAATATTATATAACTGCTGGAAAATATTACCTATCAGCAATGGTACTGAAAAAAGCAGTATTAATTTTAACGGCTCCCCCTTGGTTAAATCTTTAATCATGAAAAATATACCTTCAATTGCACTATTTTATTATATTATAAAATTGATATAAAACACGCAGGTTTTTATTATCCAATTGTATAGCACTGATGAGTTCATCTCTTATCTCATCCAAATCTTTCTGGTGCTCAAAGTCAAACAAATCCTTTGGAGTAACCCCAAGTACTTCTGCAAGTCTGCCTATCTTTTCAGCTCTTATAAAGCTCTTGCCGCATTCAATTTTACTTAAATTCCGCTCCGCAATATCTATTTTTTCTGCGAGTTCCTCCTGAGATAACTTATTCTTCAACCGCAGTTCTTTTAATTTTCGTCCAAAAAGATATTTTATATCGTCCATGTAACCTCTTACAAATAAAAGTATATATTTTTTACAAATTACAATTAATGATATAAAACATACTTTTTAAATTGACAGAGTATCTAAAAAATAGTATAGTTAGATATATAACATAGAATTTACTAGAGAAAAGTATATAAAAAATGGAGAAAATTATGAAAAAAGCCTTCACCTTAGCAGAAGTTTTAATTACTCTCGGAATTATAGGGATAGTTGCGGCAATGACACTGCCAGCTTTAATTCAAAAAAATTCAGAAAAAGAAATAATAGCAAAATTAAAAAAGTTTAACAGTACAATGAATCAGGCATTTATGCTTGCAAAAAATGAAAACGGTGAAATTGAAACCTGGGGTCTGACAACAGCCGGTATGGTGACTGATCCGACAGAAGAGGAACAGATGAACAATAATGAAGTTGTAAATAAATTTTGGGATATTATGTCCCCATACCTTAAAATAATATCAAAATGTAAAGCAGGTACAAATGAATGCAAATCTTATGAAAGATATTCTCTTGACGGAACTAAGTTTAGTAAATTCACACCCTATATAATTTTGGCTGACGGAACATATATAGTAGGAACAACTGTTGCAAGCGGTACTTGCAGCAGCAGCGTCGGAACTTCAAAACAGCTGCAGCATATATGTGGTGAAATCTTTGTTGATGTGAATGGTAAAAAGGCACCGAATAAAACAGGTGAAGACGTATTTCTTTTTTATTACACAAAATATGGATTTGTACCAATGGGAACAGGTCAGCAGACAAGCGGATTTACATTTGAAGATTACTGTAATAAGAGAAATCCAAGTGCACTTAACGGATACGGCTGTACAGCCTGGGTAATCTATAATGAAAATATGGATTATTTGCATTGTAACGATTTAAACTGGGATGGGAAAAAATCTTGTAAATAAAAGGGCTTGAAATTTAAAATCTTTTGTGAGAAAATAAAATTCGTCAATTGAATATTAATCTATGGCACAGCAGCTCCAATGAGCGAAGCGGACAAAATTAAATATTTATGAGAACATCTCTCGAAGCAGCTGAGCCGATGAAATTGAATAAAGAATTAAAATGGCAAGGTAGCTCCAGTGAGCGAAGCGAACAAAATTAAATATTTGTGAGAGCACCGCTCGAAGCAACTGAGCCGATGAAAATTGAATAAAGGAATTATAAAATGGCAAGGTAGCTCAGTTGGTGAGAGCGCACGGCTCATACCCGTGAGGTCGAGAGTTCGAATCTCTCCCTTGCTAAATAAAAAGAGGATAGGATTTTTCCTAATCCTCTTTTTTTAATTAATTCTTAAAAGAATCCATATATTTCTGCAATTCTACAAAGAATCTTGAAAGGTGATTGTATTTTAACGGGACATTTTGTCTGAACGAATAAAAGGATTATTTGGTAAGGTTGGCTTGGTGTTTGAATGATGGCGGTCGGAAGTAATCGTTTTATGTGTTATGAAACCGGACGAAAAGTCTCTTTTGGGTATCAGAAAGTGGCTCAAATTTCCAACATTTTATTTTAAAAACCTAATAACAGTTCTGTATTTCCCCAATTTTACTAAATTGTACGGATAAAACGATTATTGGACTTTTGAAGTAAATAATGTCCGATTTGGCTTTAATAAGAGTAATTTGTGTTGGTATGTTACAAAAGCAGGAAAACAGGAACACTTTTCCGACTTCAGAGTTAATCTGTGAGTATGGATGAATTTATTAGTATTAATGAAATAGCAAGAATAAAAGGCTTAAAAAGTACACGTTCAATAAGACTTGCGATTAATCAGGGTAAGTATATCGCAAGAGAAGTTGAAGTAAAGGGCGGAAAATCCTATGAAATCCTTTATTCTTCCTTAGAGTCGGATATACAAGATAAACTGGATGAAGAAGAGTTAAAATCAACTGCACTTGTTCCGTTTGAAAACAAGGTAAATTTTGTATCAGAACATGCAAAATTAGCAGCTCTTGCAAAAGTGGATATTGTTGTAGCTTTAAATAACCTTCGTAAAAAATATCCAACTAAGAAAGAAGCTGATTCAGTATTTTTAGATTTATACAATAGCGGAATGTATTTGCCACAAATACATAAATTTGTGGGTCCAATTTCGATAGGAACACTTCATCGTTGGGTTAAGATGTTTGAAAATTATGGAACGGATGGGCTTCTACAAAAACGTAAAACTAATCAACAAGGTGAATATAATACGATTTTGAATGAGGAAATGAAACAGATATTTTTGAAATATTTGTTACACCCGAATAAATTTCGTATCGGAAAAGCTATAAATTTAACAAAACATATTCTAGAAAAGCGAGGATATGAAAATATTCCTTGTAATCTAACATTCAGAAGATTTGCGGAGAATTTTAAGAAAAACAATTATTCAAAGTGGATTTTATTTAGAGAAGGTGAAAAAGCATATCACGATAAAGTTGAACCGTATATAGAACGAGATATTTCTAAAATTGAAGTAGGAGATGTTTTGATAGCTGATGGACATGTTCTTAATTTTCAAATAATTAATCCATTTACAGGAAAGCCGACCAGAGCAACTTTGGTCGGCTTTTTAGATTGGAAATCAACAGCATTAGTCGGTTATGAAATTATGATGAGTGAGAATACTCGATGCATAGCAAGTGCATTAAGAAATTCTATTTTAAATCTTGGTCTGATTCCGAAGGTAGTTTATCAAGATAACGGAAAAGCATTTAAAGCAAAATATTTCCAAAATATAGATTTTGACGAAGCGGGATTTAATGGGATTTATGCAAAACTTGGAATAAAATCAGTTTTTGCAAAACCATATAATGCAAGAGCAAAAGTTATTGAAAGATTCTTCCTTGAATTTCAAGAAGAGTTTGAAAAAATGATGACAAGTTATATAGGGACAAGTGTTGAAAATAAACCGGCTTGGATGAAACGAGGAGAAAAACTTCATAAAGATATGCATAATAAGTTAACAAAAAACTATATTCCAACTATTCAAGAAACAATAAAATTTATAGATTGCTGGCTAGATTACCATAATTCAAAACCTTGTCCTAATAACCGTTCAAAAACTATTCAAGAGATGTTAAATGATATTTCAAAAGAGAATATTGATAAAAGTATTTTGAACGACCTTATGATGAAAACAGAAACAAGGACAATAAATAAACATGGAATAACATTTCTAGGAATGCATTATAGGAGTGATTATTTATTGGATTTAAGAGAAAAAGTGTTTATAAAATACAGTTTGTTTGACCTTTCAAAAGTCCTTGTGTATTCAATAAAAGGTGAATTTTTATGTATCGCAAGACAAGTTGAAAAAGTTCATCCAATGGCAAATCACTTGGGAACAGTAAAAGATATGGAACAATTTAAGCAACAAATACAAAAACAGCAACGCAGATTTAAGAGAGTGAAAAAAGAGTTCTTAAAGTATTTCCCTAAAGAAAAAGCAGAAGCTATAGAGATTGAACAGGAAGAAGTTATTGAAATTGAAAAATTTGAACAGACTAAAACACCACTAAAACGCAAATTAAACTTTCGGGAACAGCAAATGAATATTCCAGTATTTAACGCTGATTATGAAAAATATGAATGGTTAATGAAATACGGTTGTACCAATCCTGAACAAAGAAAGTGGCTTAAGAGGTATTTAAATAGTGATGAATATGCCAATTTATACGCAGATTGTGAACATAATAAGAAAAATGTATTTGACCAAGAAGGAGTATAAAGATGAATAAAGTATTTGTAAAAACGAAGAACGTCAAAAACTTTGTATCATTAATGGAGGAGGTAAAACAACTACCTAATAATATACCTAAAATTATTCTTGTTTATGGAGAGTATGGACTCGGAAAATCAGAAACTATAAAGTGGTGGACTTTTAAAAATGATTGCATATATGTAAGAGCAAACCAAGGTATGACAAGTCGGTGGCTGTTATCTGAAATTGCAGAAGAATTAGGAGAAGAACCGTTTTGGCATATTCAGGATACGTTTAATCTCGTTGAACAGAAGTTAAAACAAAATCCCAAACCGCTAATTATTGATGAGGTTGACTACCTTGTAAACAATAATGTTATTGAGATTTTAAGGGATTTGTGTGATAGGACAGGGTGTCCAATGATACTGGTCGGGATGATAAATATTGACAAGAAGTTATCAAGATATCCTCATTTGAAAGATAGGATTTATAAGACATTTAAGTTTGAACCTTATGATAAACAGGATATTATGCAAATTCTATCGGAACTATCTGAAATCCCAATTACGAATGACGGCTTGGAGTACCTTGCAACAAGACACAATCAGTTAAGGCAGATAGTAAAACTAATTAATAAAATTGAAAAACTCGCCAAAACAAATGAACTAAAAGAACTTAACGAAAAAAATCTAAGGAGTATTTTAAGTGAAAGACAAAATATTACAACTTTGCAAACGTCTAAACAAATTTTCACTTGAGAATCTCGAAATATTGTCAGAAATTCCGAAAAGCAACCTGTTTCCTTTACTGGATGAATTTGTTAAGGAAGGCAAATTGATAACTAAAAACGGTGAATACATATATTGCAAACAAAACCCTGTCATACAGAATTATTCTATATTTAAACTTTATCCTGCTGTGGTAACGGATACTGTTATCAGGTGCTTTTGTGAAGACATTAAAACAATAAAGACATCTAATATTGCAAATATAGGCGAAGATCAGGTGCAGAAATTTTATACAATATTTAGAACCTTGATTTATCAAAGACAGAAAAGACAGCTTGACTCATATTATTTAAAACAGCCGCAAAAAGCACGACACAGAAAGTTTTTCAATAAGGAAGTTTATTTGTATTTCTATTTTAATCAAATTTTTGTATCCGAAACTCTTTTAAAATCAGAGGATGACAAGATGTTCTCATCTAAGGAAAAAGCTGAATTTACAACAATATATTGCTACCTGTCAAGAAATCTGACTCATAACACAAATGCCAATAACCTGAGTTACAAAATAGCAGAAACTCTGTGGCGAAGAAAAAGAGGCTTTAAAGACCTTTATTTTGATTTAAAAAGTTTGGTACAACATTAGAAACACAACTTCATAAACTTTTCCCCGATTTGAAACGAAAAATCAGTATTTTAAGTCATATAGAAATTAACTATAATATACTCCTAATTTAACCGGCCTAAAGATTTCCGACATATCGGGAAATTTCCCCGAGCAAAATTTTGAGCTTATTTATTCTTGTTTAACAGCAGATATAATAATCTTAATGGAGAAAATATAACAAAAACCTGTTTCGTCAAGACCGCTTTATATTTCTTCGTAAAAAACAGGACAAATATTTGTCTTTTTTGAAACACAGATAAAAGGGAGATTACAGCTGATTTTGTTAAAA
>HF989679.1 GCA_000431315.1 Brachyspira sp. CAG:484 | reverse complement strand
ATGCTTATATGATGGTAATTGCTGAAGAAATACCGGTTTTTGTTATTAATGATCCTTCAGAGAGCGATCCAACCGGACTTGTTGATTTCAATCCGCCTTTTGCCCGCGCTGTGTATGATAAATATAAAAAAATTAAAAAAATTTCAGCTAAAGAAAAAACTGAATATAAAAAGAGTGCGAAAAATTTTACCAGAACAACTGTGATGGGGTCCCCTCAATGTTCGCAGTTTATGGGTGGCGCAGATGCATTTATAACTCCTGATGGAAGTGCTCTTTCTATTGTACAGAATTGCGGTGCACTATGGTTTACTATTGATACTAATGGTATTAAAAAGGGACCCAACGCCCTTGGACACGACATATTTATTTTTCAAATTCCGCGCGGCTCTAAATCTAAAAAACTTACTCCTGCAACAACTGAATCAGAAGTAAAATGTGATGAAAACGGGCATTGCGATTATAATAATACCGCCGAAACACGTGAAAAATGCTCTCGCACCAGCAAATCTGATATAAACGGAGCAACCTGTGCTGTGTATGCCATTCAGAATAAATGTCCAGGAGATGATACAAAGACTTACTGGGAATGCTTGCCATAAAAAAAGACCGCTTATGCGGTCTTTTTTATCTGTAGTTTGTAAATTGCAGCGGATAATCGTATTTATCTTCGTTGCCTCTAAGCATTTTGATAATTGCTTGTAAGTCATCTTTATCTTTGCCGGAAACTCTAACCTGATCCCCCTGAATTGAAGCTTGTACTTTAATTTTTGATTCCTTAATATCTGCAACAATTTTTTTAGCCAGTTCTTGTGTAAGACCTTTTTTAAGGGTATAAACCTGCTTAACTCTTCCACCCAGAGCATTTTCAACTCCCTGCGGATCAAGAATTTTAATACTTAGGTTTCTTTTTACAAGCTTTGACTGCAAAATATCGTAGATATTTCTTATCTTCATATCATCGCTTGTTGTAATCGTAATTGCTTTGTCTGCTTCAAGCTCAATTTCAGAGTTTGAATCTTTTAAATCGAACCTTGAAGAAACTTCTCTTCTTGTTTGGTCAACTGCATTTAGCAACTCTTGTTTGTCAAATTCTGAAACAACATCAAAACTGCATTCTTTTGCCATATAAGCCCCCCTTCTTTTTTATGATAATAGCATAAAAAATGCAGGATTAGAATATCTTCCTGCATTTTTTTTTAATTTTTTTTTAAGGAGCTGCATTAGTTGGCGGGGTTTGTGCCGGCTGTACAGGTTTCTTTTTCCAGAACATCAATTTTGAAAGCCAGCTTTTTTTAGGTTCTCCGGCAGCAGCTTTCTGCTGATTTTTTATTTTGACTTTATTTCTATAGTTTTTTATTTTGCCTGAAGTAAACTCTGCAGTTTTCTTACAGCCTTTGCCAAAAGCTTTAAATGGATATGCTATTCCTCTTCCAATTGCCTTTAAACCTTTTCCCATAGCTTTAAATGGTGCTTTTATCGCGCTGCCTATTTTCGGTAATATTTTGCCGTTGCTATTTATATTTCCAATTTGAGTTTTACCTTTACCAAATCTTAAAAAGCCGAGAGTTGCAAGTACAGATAATGCTGCAATGGCTTTATAAAAAACATTTGAATCTTTTTTCTTTACGGTATTCAAAAGTTGAACTTTATCAGAATCCAGTTGACGCTGAAGTCTTGCGCCGCCCAGCAGGTTGGTATTATAGTACATCCCTCCCATAAAAGGGTTATACATAGGTGTCGGCATCATATTCATGCTGCTTGATGCTATATCCGAGTAAAGTGATGGATTGAAATCCGTCATAGCCATAATCCTTAAACTCCATTTTTGATTACATAAACTTTGCAATCAGTCCCACAGCTACCAAAATCAAAACCCCGCAAGCTTTTTTCATGATTTTGATAACAGCGATTTCTTTCTTTTTTTCATCCAGTGAAGTTACTTCACTGTTCTGTTTTTTGCTTTCTTTAACTGCTTCAAGTCCGTTTATTGCAGGTAAACTGCCAAGTGAACAATCCCCCAAATCCTGATACGTCAATGACGCAGCTAAATTGTTTTCCCATAAACCCATGGTACTATCTCCGATTAATTTAACCCAACATATATATAAAGTTTAAATAATGATAAAAATTTACTTTTCAACTTTTTCATGTAAACTTTTGTAAATAAATAAGACCTCACGACATAAATGCGATGAGGTCTTATTTAAAATTCATAAAATTTTATTTCTTAGTCAATTGACTGCTGCATAATCTCAAAAGGTTTTTCAGCAACTTTCATAGTTTCTTCATCAATAATTCCTCTTTTGAGTTCAGAGAAAGTAGCTTTTCTTGAGTTGAATTTTTTCTTTAAAAATTCATAAGAAATTTTCGGATCACACTTATCGCCGCAAGTAAATAAATCAACAGCGGCATAGCCAAGTTCCGGCCAGGTATGGATAGCCAAATGGCTTTCAGAGATAATAACTACACCTGAAACTCCATAGGGGTTAAACATATGGAAACATTTTTGGACAATAGTAGCACCACATTCAAGGGCGGCATCCACCATGTACTTCTCTACTTTATCAATACTATTTAATGTGTTTGGGTCACATTCAAAAAATTCTGCTAAAACGTGTTGTCCTAAGTGGATTTCTTTTTTGCCGTTTTCCTGAAACGCTGTAAAAGGTGATGTTATTGCCAATTCATGTGCCTCCTTTATACTAAATGTATATTACCTACTAAAAATGCTTTCGCTATAACATATTACAATAAAAAACAAAAAATTTGTAAATTTTACACTTAAAAAAATAAATTTTACAAAATTTTTACAATTAATATGCCTAAAAATCAGATAAATTGTATCATACGCGCGGGGGATATTTGTTAATATTTTTTAATAAACATCTGTTGTAAATTTTTTGTTTTATTTATAGAATGCTAATATGAATAAAATTCTTGTATGCGATGATGATTTGGCGATAAACGAGCTTATTAAGGTAAATCTAGAGCTTGGAGGCTATAAAGTAGTTCAGGCATACGATGGAACTACGGGTTTTGCATTGTGTAAACAGGAGCTTCCGTCACTTGTAATTCTTGATGTAATGATGCCGGAAGTTGATGGTTTTACAGTTGCACAAAGAATTAGAAAAAATGAAGCAACAAAGGATATTCCTATACTGATGCTGACAGCCTTATCCCAATTAAACGATAAGGTAAACGGATTTAATATAGGAGTTGATGATTATCTTGTAAAGCCTTTTGAAATGGAAGAACTCCAGGTGCGCGTCAGGGCTCTTTTAAAAAGGACCCGGCAGATACCGGAATCTGCATCTACAAGAGAGCTTCTTACATTAGGCGATATTACACTTCTACCTGAAACATACAGTGTAAAAATAGGTGAGAAAACAGCAAAACTTACCCCTATTGAGTTTGATATATTTAATCTTTTGTTCCAAAACCATGGGAATATGGTGTCTTCAGCTCAATTGCTAAAAGATATATGGGGTTATTCACCTGATGACGATATTGAAACAATAAGGGTTCATATAAGACATTTGCGCTCAAAACTCGATAAGATTTCAGAAGGCAGAAAATATATTGAAACTATTTACGGCGGCGGTTATAAATTAAATATTTAGTCTGTAACATTGATGTTGTCTTTTAATCTTTTGAGTTTTTCAAATATAATTTTTGACAGCCTTACAGTATAAGAGCTGTCTTCGCCGTTTTCGCAGGAATATTCAATTGCGTTATGCAGAGTTTTGCTCAGGTCTATAATTTCATCCAGTTCACAGTTGATAATCAAAATTCTTAACCTTTCTTTATTTTAATAAGGATTATAGTTGATTAATACACTATAATCCTTATTAACTTATCATCTAAGGCTAAATATGTCAATAACTAATATAATGAGGATATGAATATCAATCAGAGAATTAAAATTTTATTAGCGACAGAAGCTACTACTTTAACCAGAGTAGCAGACCGTTTGATGAAAGAGAAAAATCATAAAGTAACAATGAATAATTTATCAAGAAAACTGCGCAGTGAAACTATAAAATTTACTGAAATAGAAATGATTGCTGATTTACTTGGTTATGATATAGAGTTTGTCAAGAGAAAATAGTAGAACGTATTTTTAAATATTATTTTTCTTGTTCATATCCGAAATTTTTAAGTGAAAGTTGTTTTTTGCGCCAGTCTTTTTCAACTTTTACTTCAAGCCCAAGGAAAACTTTTTTCTCGGCAATTTTTTCAAGTTCTAATCGTGCTTCTGTTCCGATTTTTTTAAGAAGACTGCCACCTTTTCCAATAAGTATCCCTTTCTGGCTCTTTGTTTCACAGAAGATTGTTGCATAAATTCTGTCAATATCATCAGTTTCCTGATACCTGTCAACTTTAACAGCAACAGAATGAGGAATTTCATCGGATGTATTAAGGAGAATTTTTTCTCTAATTATTTCTTCTGTCACATCACGCATTGTTTCTTCGGTTACAATATCTTCAGGATAAAGCATTTCTCCTTCAGGCAGTGCTTTAAATATGTTTTTTAAAAGCGTATCTATATTTCTGCCGGTTTTCGCTGAAATTCTGACTACAGGGTAATTTTTTTCAAATAAAGTTTTATATGTCAGCAGATTTTCTTCAACTTTTTCGAGTTTTTTTGTTTTATCAACCTTATTCATCACAATGATAACCGGAATATCTGTTTGTAAAATATTCTGGGCAATCCATTTATCTCCTTTTCCGGCAGGTTCAGAGCCGTCAACAAGAAAAAGTATTAAATCAGCATCAGGTACTGCAACTTTTGCTTCATCAAGAAGAAATTCTCCTAATTTATTCAATGGCTTATGTACACCTGGTGTATCAATAAATACAATCTGCCCTTCCGTTGTTGTATAGATACCTTTTATTCTTTTTCTTGTTGTTTGTGCTTTATCTGTTGCAATAACTATTTTCTGCCCCAGAATTTTGTTCAAGAGGGTAGATTTGCCCACGTTGGGACGCCCTATTATGGCTGTAAATCCGCTTTTCATATATATATCTTAACATAAAAGTATCATTTTTTTAACATATTAGCAATTTTTTTTAACTCAATGTATTATATATATGTGTAGGGAAAATAAATTGGATTTAAAATGAATAAAAAGACCGGCAAAATAGGTATAATTTTACTGTTAAGTCTTGGTTTAATGCCTTTTATTACAATGCAAGCAGGCGCAAACAGTCTTACACAGCTTGATATAAGAAAAGCAAATACGGCATCATCTTCTGTCGATGTAACCCTATACACAACAACTCCTTACAGCGACAGCATTGCAGTAACCAAAAAATCTGATAATAAATATGTTATTCTGATGCCGAATGTGTCAAGTTCTGCCGGAAGCAAGCCTGATTTGTCGGGGATAAATGATATTATATCCGATATTGACGTTAAATCAGTTAACGATGGTGCCGGTGGCTATACTAAAGTAACCTTAATTACAACTAAGCCAATTAATATAAGAACCCATGCCAAAAATTCTGTTCCGCTTACTGCCGAGCAGAAAGCATATAAAAATCTTATAGCACAATCCCGTACACACACAAATACCCCTGTTTATATACCGGATTCAAGGAAACTTGAACCTAAAACTGCAGTAACTGTAAACAAACCGGTTCAGCCGGTTAAAATGGTTCCTGCAAAACAGGAAGCCCAACCGCGGAAAAAAGAAACTATTCTGGAAGCAGCACAGCAAAAAATAAAAGAAACTGCTGTAAAGAATGAAGAGAAAAAAGCCGCGATTAAACCCAAAAATGCGAAATCCGATACCATAAAAGAGGTTCCGCACAGTGAAGATATTACAAAACATGTGCCGGAAGTTTTGACCCCTTCACTAAAGGCGGAAGTTAAACCACCTTTAAAGAATTTTGGTATAGAGGTACCGCTTAAATCAGTAAAGCAGCACATTGAGAGGATTTTACCAAACATGCCAATAACATTAGCAATGATATTAATTCCTGTTTTAGGGTTGTTGTTCTTGCTCAAATTAATAAAGAATTCAATAATTAGCTCAAATTTTTTGAGGAACTCTTTTAAAGAGCACTTGAATACAAAACCGGTACTTTCAACAGATTATGAAGAAATTATCAGTAATCCGGATTTAAACTGGCAGGAAAAATACCAGAAATTTATTGCTGAAACCGGCGCTAAATCTGAAAATACTTCAATAAAAAAATATTCATTTATTACACCGCAAAGTAATGCTGCCGTACAGTATGATTTTGCAGAAGATGCAATAAGAATAGAGCCAAAAGCAGCATCAAATCCTGCACCGTCTGAAATTAAAGCTGCTAAACCTGAACAGAAGATAATTATGAATGATGCAGTTGAAGAACTGGAAAAGCAGATAGAAAAACTTGAGTTGGAAAAAGAAATAAATTCCGTACCGGCAGAAAATAAAGTTCCGGTTCAGGAAGAAAAAAGGGTTAATGATATGATGGAAAATGAAAAATATTTGGTTAGTCTTGAAAAACTTCTTCACGAATCTCCTGATGTTGAAAAAACAGAATTAGACGAAGAAGCTATTTTGAAATCTCTTGAGCAAAATTTCAGAGATATTACTGTCCAGAGTGAGGATGACAGTATTACTTCAAGAATGACTGAAGTTTCAAAAGTAAACCAGACCACAAAGATTAAAAAGTTGAAAGCTTTTGCAAACAAAGTTGCTCTTGAGGAATCTCACAGAAACAAACCGCTTCCTAAAACCCGCGAGGAAGTGAAAAGTTCTTCCTATAGAGAAAACAAGCATGTCAACCTGGGTTCTTCAAAACTTCATTCAAATCCGCGCAGGTTTGACGGCGGCAATCTGAGTGTTGCGGATCTGATTGCAAAAAGCAGCCGCTTTATGCAAAATCCGGCTCCTAAAGCTGAAACTATAAAACCTGTGGAACCGCAGGTTCAAGCTCCAAAACCGATTTTTGAACCCGAAAAGGGATATTCAATGGCAACCTTGGAAGAATTCTTTGCGCTTCCTGAAGATAACAGCAGAGCAACAGCTTCTCCAAGCCTGTCAAATAAAGTTGCAGAAAGTCTGGCCCAGATAAAGCCGTCTATGAAAATGCAAAAGGCAGTTCCTGCAAAAGATAATGTAACCAATCCTATTGCACAGTTAAAAGCTGATACAAAGGAAACTTATCTAAACGGTCTTATCGTAAAGTCAGGTTATAATATTGATAAGAATAAAGGCTTCTATATTGTAAACCTTGACGGTGAAACTGCATTAGTCGGCAGAATAAATGATGAAATTTTTGTTCTGAAAAAATTTGACCGCAGTATAGAAAGACCTATCCAGGTTAGACAGGATAACCCTAACGTTTATATGGTAAAAGCCGACGGCTTCCGCTCGCTGGTTGAAGTAGGCGAAGATAAGATGGGTGTTCTTATTGAACTGTAGTAGAAATCTTATAGGAAGAGAAGAGTGAAACGACCTTTATTATTGTGTTGTTTAATGATATTTTGTGCGTTTATTTTGTCCGGCTGTACGGTGAAAGATAAACGCACTGTTTTGCAGTTTGCAAGCTGGGGATCAAAATCAGAAATTGATATTTTAAAACCTATACTTTCAGAATTTGAAAAAGAAAATCCTGATATAAAAATTGATTTTATGCACATTCCCCAAAATTATTTCCAGAAAATTCATCTGTTATTTGCATCAAATACGGCTCCTGATGTAATTTTTATGAATAATCTCAACCTGCCTGTTTATGCAAATGCAGGTTTGTTAGAGGATTTAAGTTTGTATGACAGCGGAGATTTTTACCCTCAGGCAATTAAAGCTTTAAGCTGGCAGGGAAAACTTTATGCGATTCCCAGAGATGTTTCAAATCTTGTGATATTTTATAATAAATCAATTTTTGAGAAATCAGGTGTAGAGTTTCCGTCTGAAAATTGGACGATGCAGGAATTTCTTGAAAAATCGAAAAAGCTTACAGACCGCCCCGGAGTTTTTGGTATAAGTTTCGAGGAGGATTTATTATTCTATCTGCCTTATCTTATGAGTGAAGGCGGCGGTGTTTTGTCAGATGACCTGTCTGAAGAAATTATTAGTAATCAAAAGTCGCAAAAGGGACTAAATTTTTATGCGGATCTGAGGAAGAAATATCATACTGCCCCTTTAGCATCAGAAAGTGCAAGTGCAACAATGGCACAGATGTTTTTGCAAGGACGTCTTGCTATGCAGCTTTCCGGCAGATGGCTTGTTCCAAAATATAGAGAAGAGGCAGATTTTGACTGGGATATAGCACCTTTTCCAAAAGGCTCTGCAGGCAGTGTTGTTCCTCTTGATGCGTCAGGGTGGGCAGTGGCTAAGTCTTCAAAACATAAAGATGCAGCGATGAAGCTGGTTATCTTTCTCGCATCTGCGGAAAATATTGAGAAAATGACTCAAAGCGGTCTGATAGTTCCGGCAAGAGTTGATGCAGCAAACTCAAAATATTTTCTTGACGGTAAAAAACCACTGAATGCAAAAGTATTTTTAGATATTATTAAAACGTCCAAACCCACACCGGTTTCAGTAAATTACAATGAAGTAAACGACAGAATGAAAGATTATACTGAAAAATTATTTAATTAATTTTCTGTTAAATAATTTTTCAAAATCTAAATCCAGTACATTCATTATAGAAACTATCACAGATAGTGATGTATTTGTTTCCCCTCTTTCAATAGTTCCTATGACCTGTCCGTAAGAAAGTCCTATTTTTTCTGCGAGTTGTTCCTGTGACAATCCGGCTCTGTTTCTTTCTGCTTTTAAATTTCTGCCGAATTCTTTAAGAATTTCTTTTTTATCCATATAAAATTCTATACATTTGACAAATTTTTTACTACAATGTATTATTTACTATATACAATCTATACATTGTAAAATAAAATGGAAAAATTATATTTTGGAGGTAATTAAATGTTTAAACTTTTTCATAAAGGATTTACACTGGCAGAAGTTCTGATAACTCTTGGAATTATTGGCATAGTTGCAGCAATGACATTACCCGCATTAATTCAAAAAAATAATTCAATAGCATTGGAAACGGCATTTAAGAAAGCCTATTCAAATCTTTATAATGCTTATATGATGGTAATTGCTGAAGAAATACCTGTTTATGTGCCAAACCCTACAGAGGACAGACCTGATGGTGACCCTGATGTGAATTCGCAATTTGCTCAGGCAGTATATTCCAAATACAGAAAAATTAGAAAGATTTCAGATAAAGAAAAAACTGAATATAAAAAGAGTGCAAAAAATTTTACCAGAAAAACTGTGATGGGGTCCCCTCAATGTTCTCAGTTTATGAATGCTGGTAATGCCTTTATAACTCCTGATGGAAGTGCTCTTTCTATTTTTCAAAACTGTGGTGCTTTGTGGTTTACTTTTGATACTAACGGTATTAAAAAGGGTCCTAATGCCCTTGGACATGATATTTTTATATTCCTAATTCCTCGGGATTCAAAGAAATTAATTCCTGCTTACTATGAATCAGAAGTAAAATGTGATGAAAACGGGCAAAATTGTGATTATAATAATACTGCAGAAACACATGAAAAATGCTCTCGTTCCAGCAAATCTGATATAAACGGAGCAACCTGTGCTGTGTATGCTATTCAGAATAAATGTCCATGGGATGACTCGAAAACTTACTGGGAATGTTTGCCTTAAAACTTTAAAAATTTTCGGTCTGTGATAAAATTATTTTATGAAAGAATTTGATTTTTATATTGTTCCGACACCTATCGGAAACCTCGGGGATATAACACTTAGAGCCATAGAAATATTAAAGCTTGTTGATGTAATCGCATGCGAAGATATGCGGGTTACCCAAAAGCTTTTAAACCATTTTGATATAAAAACCAGATGTATTTCATACCATAAATTTAATGAGAAAGAACGGCTGGAAAGTTTTGTAGAAATCTTGCGTTCAGGAAAGAAAATGGCTCTTGTATCAGACGCAGGAACCCCTCTTTTCTGTGATCCGGGTTCCGTTCTTGTGGAAGAGCTTAGGCGAAATAATTTTTCTGTTACTGCATTGCCAGGCGCAAACGCAGTTGCAACATTTCTTTCTCAGGTGCCAAGAGAGGATGAAGATTTTTGTTTTGCAGGGTTTCTGCCAAAGACAAAATCCCAAATTCTTGAGATTTTAAAAAAGTCACAGCGTTCAGACTTAGTTTTTTATGATTCTCCAAATAGAATTATAAACACATTAAAAATATTATCCGAAGCTTATCCTGATGCGAAAGTCGCTGTTGGCAGAGAGCTTACAAAAGTTTTTGAAGAAATTAAAACAGGTAATGTTCATGATGTTATCCGGTATTTTGAAGATAATGTCATGAAAGGTGAAATTGTTGCAATGGTATACCGCAGTAATATCTCTCGCAATGATATAGATTTAGATGAAAAAATTGATATTCTAAAGTCAAAAAATTTCAAAGCAAAAGAGATTTCTACAATAATTTCTTCACTGTTTAATATAAACAAAAACGAAGTCTACCAGAGGGTTTTGGAAAGATAAATGTATATAAATATTAAGTTTTTTACTTTTAATAGTTTATGCTATAATGTAGGTAAGAACAAGAGAAGTTTTGAGGGTAAGTTTGTACAACAATAAAAAGAGTCTTAAATTAATAATATCCCTGTTGTTGATTATGATGTTTCCTTTGCGTGCATTATCTGAAGATGCCTACGCCGGGGATACTTCGTCTATAGAACCTCAAACTTCTTCTGCGGTTAGTGAAGATTCTGCTGAAAAAAGTGCCAGATATTTAAAAAAAGTAGAAATTCATGGAACAAATGTTGTAAGCCCTGAACTTATTCTTGAAAAACTTAACTTAAAAAACGGCGATGCCTATGACAGGGATGCTGTTCAAAATGGTCTTCGAAACGTATACAGTATGGGATACTTTACCGAGAAAATGCGCGCAATCCCTGTTAATAATTCAGACGGTACAGTAACCTTAAAAATTATCCTTGAAGAAAATGCGCCGGTAACGGATTTTACCATAGAAGGAAATACTGCTGTTTCAACTGAAGAAATTCTTGCCCCGCTCTTACCGATGAAAGGTAAACCTCAAAACATTACACAGCTGAATGAGGCAATAGCTAAGATTCAAAATATTTACAACTCAAAAGGATACATTCTTTCCCGCGTTGACTCTGTTACTGATGATCCGGACGGAACAATTAATATCAGTATCAAAGAAGGTACGGTAAATTCTATTGCAATCGCTGGCAATGAAAAAACTAAAGACTATGTTATTGCAAGAAATATCCTAACAGAACCCGGTACTGTATACAATGAAAATCAGATTAAACAGGATCTTGTAAGATTATATGCAACCCAGGCGTTTAAAGATGTTACAAGGGAAAT
Source organism: Brachyspira sp. CAG:484 (assembly GCA_000431315.1). Classification (GTDB taxonomy): domain Bacteria; phylum Cyanobacteriota; class Vampirovibrionia; order Gastranaerophilales; family Gastranaerophilaceae; genus Scatousia. The sequence continues at coordinate 13,426 of HF989679.1, read as the reverse complement.
AGAGCCTTGTGCGGACGATCCTGATACTTATGATATTACAATAAATGTTCAGGAACAAAGAACTGCAAATATTTCTCTTGGCGGCGGTATTGATTCTGTAACCGGTGTATTCGGGTCAGTTGGTATTGCTGATAACAACTTTCTTGGCAGAAACCAGAGAGTATCTTTGAATGGTCTTGTCGGTTCCGGTGTAATCCTAAATGATGCTTCCATAATGAGGCGTATGAACATGCAGTTTGAACTGAGCTTCTTTGAACCTCATTTTCTAAATGCAGATACCTCTTTAATGTCAAAATTGTTCTATAGAGATTTTGGAAGCTATCAGGTTCCTCTTGCAATTGAAAGACGCTTTGGTGCGGAAGCCACTGTTGCGCATCGTATGAAACGAAATAAACACCTTACCTCAACCTTCTCTCTTGGTGTTGAAAATATTGATGTAAGCGAAGGTGACTTTAACAAGATTGCCGGCTTGTATTCAAGGTATAATATTCCAATTGAAGAACGTGCAAGACAATTGGAAGGCGGCTTATTTATGTCGCTCAGCCCGGCTCTGGTATATGATACAAGAGATTCAAACGTTGTAACACGAAAGGGTACTCTTGCAAGTATCAGATTTGATGAAGAGCTCGGTTTAATTGACTTCGACAAAACACATGGTAAGCTTACAGGTACCATTAAACAATATGTTCCGGTAGGTAAGAAATCATCCCTGTCATTTATGGCAAAAGCCGGCGGAAGAATTCATGGCGACAATATGCCTGAAGTTATGGCATATCGTTTAGGCGGACCGTATACTATCAGAGGCTTTAAGATGAGCGGTGTTGGTACCGGCGACGCATTTGTAATGGGTTCTGCCGAATTTGCAACACCTATACCGTTTATAGATAGAACAAAACTTGCAAGGAAAGTCGGATTTCTTAATAATATAAGACTTACCGCCTGGGTTGATGCAGGTAAGATTTTCAATCCTACAATATCAAATACCCTGTATGACAGACCTATGTATGCAGTTTCAGCCGGTGTCGGTGTGAAATTATATATTCCGGGAATGGGACCGTTATCAATTGACTATGGTATCCCGCTTACCAATCCGGGTGAAAATGGTTCTAAAAACGGATACTTTACATTTGGTGTAGGTGATTTACTATATTAATATTATAACTAGGAGGTATTATGAAAAATTTAAAATTAGCGGCATTGCTGTTATTCTGCGGTTTATTTGCTGCGTCCTGTTCTCAGGGATTTGCTTCAGGTGTCGGTTATATAGATTACCAGAAAGTACAGGCGGCATATCCTCTTGCTCAACAGGCTGTTAAGGAAGTTGATGCAAAAGCTCTTGAGCTTCAGCAGTATATGGTTGATAAGGAAAAACAGTACAAATCTCTTGATACTCCTTTGAAAAAACAGAACTTTGAAGAAGCAACTTCTCGTGAATTTAATGCAAAACAGGATGCTTTATTGAAACTCAGAAGCGAAAAAGAAGAAATTATTTATAATAAAATTCAAGCTGCTGCAAAACAGGTTCTTGTTGAACAAAAACTTGATGCTATCGTTGATTTCAGAGTAATCTTTGTCGGCGGTGTTGATATTTCTGATTTGGTTATTCAGAAGTTAAAGAGCGGAAATTAGTTTTTTAAGAAGGATTTCAAATGAATTATTCTGAAAACGGAGAACAATACCACATTGGCTTAAAAGAAGGTGATGTCGGCGAATATGTTATTTTGCCCGGAGATCCGAAACGCTGTAAGAAGATTGCTGAATATTTTGACGATGCCAGACTTGTGGCTGACAGGCGGGAGTATACTACATACACCGGTTATTTAAACGGGGTAAAGGTTAGTGTCACATCCACCGGTATAGGCGGAGCTTCCACTGCTATTGCTATAGAGGAGCTTGTGAATATTGGTGCAAAAACCTTCATCAGGGTAGGAACCTGCGGAGGTATTGATGTTAATGTAAAGGGCGGCGATGTGGTTATCGCAACAGGTGCTATACGCATGGAAGGTACAACAAAAGAGTATGCTCCGATAGAATTTCCTGCGGTTGCTGATATTGATGTTGTTAATGCCTTAAGGAACTGCGCGGAAACGCTGGGTTATACTTATCATACAGGTGTGGTTCACTGCAAAGATTCTTTCTACGGGCAGCATAATCCGGACAGAATGCCTGTTTCCTACGACTTAACAAATAAATGGGAAGCCTGGAAACGGCTTGGCTGCCTTGCCTCTGAAATGGAATCTGCTGCGTTGTTTGTAGTCGGAAGTTTCCTTAGAGTAAAAGTCGGTTCGGTTTTTCTGGTTGTGGCAAATCAGGAGCGGGAAAAGCAGCAGCTGGAAAATCCTGTTGTGCATGATACGGAAAAAGCTATAAAAACTGCTGTAGAAGCAATAAAATTATTAATATCAAACAGTAATAAGGGATAAAATTATGTATAACAAAAAAATGCAGTATATTATAAAAACTTGTTCAAGCGAAAACGTTCAGGAGTTGCAAAACCTTTTGAATGAAATGTCAATGAACGGCTGGGAGCTGTATAGCATGAATGAAGTTGAAGCTGATGACGGTTTTAAATATAACTGTATTTTTATGTCGGAAATTAAAAATGACGAAGCCGGTGAAAATTCTGATATTATAAATATCTCCAGCTTTAAAAGCCAGATGGAAAAGATTTTATCTCCAAAGTTCTCTCCATATGAAAACTGTGTTGAAATACAATCAAAGATAAAAAGCCAGCAGCAGAAAATTTCAAAAATAAAGAAAGAACTTGAAGGAGAGGCACCTGCTTCTGTCGGCAGAAAAAAGCTTAACGATAAAATATCTGCCGGTCTGAAAGAACTTGATGATTTACGTGCAAAATTATCAAAAGCAACTTCTCCTGATGTAATGTATTCAAGGCTTCATGAGGAGAAACTTTCCATTAATCTTAGTGAAGAATTGCTTGGGTATGTTGATACTGATTGCGAAATCCCTGAAGAGGCTCTTGTCGCCGCTACTGTAAAGTCAAGATTAAAACTTACCGATGAACTGGGGTATGTTATTCCAAAGATTATCTTTAAAGATGATGCTTCTTTAAATCCTTACGAATTCAGTATAAAAGTAAGAGGGCTTGAGGTTATCAGAGCTTGTGTTTATCCAAACTGTACAATGTTTTATACTGATGAGCTTCACCTGGATAAAAAATTAAAAAATTCAATATATGATGAAGATGCCATTAGCGGCAGAAAGATTGTCTGGATAGAAAATTCCCAAACAAAAGATTTTTGGGAAAAAGGTGAAACCGGTGCAGAATATATTGCCCGGGTGCTTGAGGATACTGCTGTTAAATATGTAGATGACCTTCTGGATTACTCTGATGTTGACCGGTATATAGATGTTGTAAGTGAAAATAATGATTTTCTTGTTCAAAATGTAATCCCGGATTTTATATCTATGTCTGATTTGAGATTTATTCTGACAAGCCTTATAAGAGAACGGGTTTCAGTAAGAGATATAACTTATATTTTTGAAAAAATTAATGATTATGCGGAAGACTGCCCTAAATCAGAACTTCTGAAGAAAATAAGGCTTGCTCTCGGTCGGAGAATTTGCAGAAGCCGGGTAAATGCAGATGGTGTAATAAATGTTTTTGAGTTATCAGAAAAAACACTTGACGCTTTTGCTCCAAGCTTTGAAGAAGACGAGGATTTTATAATAAAAATTGACGGCGATTTTGCAGAAAAACTGGCACAAAAAATTACTAAGAAAGCAAAACAGTTTGAGATAGAAAGTCCTATTATCCTTGTTCCAATGGAATACAGACATCTGTTTTTTACGCTTTTATCAAACTATTTGAATGATATAACAGTTTTGACAAGAGAAGAAATAGGATGCCACTATCCCATAGAAGTAATATCAAATATTTAGCAAAAAAAATTTTTTAGGGGTTTTAAAAAGAACATGCAAATAATGAAAGTTAACAACATTAACTATGCGCCATCATTTAACAGACACCTGCGAACAGGTGAAAAGAAGGAATATCGTGTAGATACAATTCAACAGGCTTATAATTATCTTGGAATTAAGCAGGTTGCAATGATTATGCATGGTTCCTGTTATCCTGCTGATAACTTTGATATGGGTATAGGCTCGCCTATTGGCAACAGTGCATCAGAAATGGCGGAATTTGAAGTGTTGCATGGCTTTTCTGCAAACCAGCAGGGACCTTTGGGGATGATTTCACGCGGAAATTATTCTCCATACTCCAGTTCAATATTTGCTAAAAACTATATGTTTATAGATACAGAGCAGCTAACACATGATAATTATGCAAATATTCTTGATAAAAAAGTTCTTGAAAAATATAAGCTGCCGGAAGAAAAATTAGGTGAAAATTATACCAATACACGATTTTCAAAAGCTTTTGACAACTATGATAAAATAATTGATATTGCTTATAATAATTTTAGAACTAAAGTACGTAATGAAGAACCAAAAGCCCTTGAACTTAATAAAGAGTTTAAAAAGTATAAATCAGATAATATTCCTTATATTGTTAAGGAAGGCGTTTATCAGGTATTGAAAAAATATTATCACACAGGTGATTTTAATAGCTGGGATGGTGTTGACAAAGATCTGTTTGGATTAATTGAACAAAAAAATCCTGAAGCAATCGCACGTTATAAAGAAATTATCAAAGACTCAGGCAAGCAGATAGATGAATATTGTTTTGCCCAATTTCTTGTTGAAAAACAAATAAAAGATAACAAAAATTTTAGAAAGAATTTAGGTAAAACTTTAAATTATGCACCGAAAGAAATGTTGAAAGATGGTTTCGTTTATATAAACGATTTTCTGGTCGGCGGTTCTAAAATGGATGAATATATCAATCCAGATGTATTTTCTAAAAACTGGCGCCTTGGATGTCCAAGCGGAGGAACTTACGGGGTGCAAATGTGGGATGCTCCGGTTGCAGATCCTGAAAAATTGTTCAATCCGGATGGCTCTCTTGGTCCTTCAGGTAAGTTTCTCAAAAGAAAAATAAATTCTATGCTTGCATCCTGTGAGAATGTAAGAGTTGACCATGCGATAGGACTTTATGACCCATACCTTTATGATAAATCTTCAATTGTTTTTGAAGATGGAAATTTCAGGCGCGATTTATTGAGAGCCGGTCGTATATCTGAGCTTGGCATAGATCCTGAAGGCAATTACAAAAAAATTGTTGAGAAAATTGTAATACCTGCTATGGAGCAGAAAGGGCTTAATCCTGAGGACGCTGTATGGGAAGACTTAGGCTGGAGAACAGATATATTTAATGATATTCATTATAATAAGCTGCATCTTCCGGGAATTACGCAGCTCGAGTGGGATAAAGCAGAAGGAAGCCCTCGTAAAAACTGGGCGCTTATCGGCTCTCATGACAGTGTTCCTGCTATAAAGCTTGTTAATGATAATCTTAATAGCTTTAATGAGGATAAATCACCTTGGAACCCGCTTTATCTTGCAGGATTTCTACACTGGGATCCGGCACGTGCAGAAGAAAGAGATGCTTTTTGTAAAAAAGTTGCATCAAATACGATTGACAGAGTGAAAGCCAGATTTGCGGAATTGTTTATGAATTCTGAAAAAATTCAAATTGCGTTTCCTGACTTCTTTGGTATAAACGCTGTTTACAACTACGGCGGTAAAACTGCTAAGTCAAACTGGAAACTCAGAATGTCAAAAGATTGGGAAGATGAGTATTATAAAAACCTTTCAAGTGATAATCCTACGGCATTGAATCTCCCTGAAATTTTAAGTATTGCAGTAAAAGCCCAGATGGATAGAGAATACATACAGTATAAAAACAGCGGACAAGAAGATGCTGAGGCATTTAAGCAGGACTTAAAGGCAAAAATGCAGCCTTTGCTTGACAGATTAGATAAGTTTACTCAAATTTTAAAGGAAAAAGAAGAATAAGAATAATCTAGTTTTCTTTTGCCGTTCCTGTTTCAAATCCCGGAACACATAAAAATGCCGGAACTGTTTTTGTTATTAACGTTGAAACAAAAGATTTATCTGCCATAAGAGTTATCGCCATACCAAGGTCATCAACATGCGGCGCAAAATCTGTTCCTTTAATTTTTCTTTCAACTTTCTTATGGTAAACTTTTTCATTAATAAAGTTGGAAACTTTATTTCCTGCAACTATACCGGTTCCTAATGCAGCAAGTGTAATACCTGCAGAAGGAAGAATTTTTAAGAATTTATTAATAAATTTTGCAGTTTTTAACTTATTATCTGTTAGATTTTTTATATTTATTTGCGGAACATGACTTAAGATTTGTTTTTTATATTTGTCATACAGCCTTGACGCCCCGCCGACACATGCAACCGGAACGAGGACATTTCCAAGCAGCTGGTTTAATGCTTCTTTGAATTTAGCTTTTCTGTTATGTTTTTTATCAAACATTAATCCGCCGGCAAGTCCTCCTGCAACAGAGCCGCCAGCAAGTGTTAATATTTCTTTTTCTTCAAGCTCCAGTAATTTTCTATCAGGATGCTGCTTGTTAAATGTTTTAAAAATTGCCCAATCTTTAATAGGAGTCTGTGCAATTTTTGAAGGGCTTAATGAAAACCCCTGTTTTTTTGCTATTAATGCAAGAGATGTTCCAACCCCGGCAAGTGTTGTTGCCAATACTCCGTTTCGTTCTAAAGGGCTAACCGGTTCTTTAGATTTTCTTCTATGTCCATGACCAAAGTTTATGTTTTGATTATTATTTATACCTGAAATAGAATTGATTGTCATTGTTTTGACCTTTCACACACATCATAACAAAAACACTAAATAAAAAACATTGACATACAGAGTAAAAATTTTAACAAATCTTAATTTTGAGTGTAACAAAATATTAAAAACTACTGCGGGTCAGGCAAAAAAAATTTTTCACTGTTATTAAATTATTTGTTCAACATGTTAAACTGATAATTTAAATATGCCGATAAATAATATAACAGTAAAACCAAATCAGACATTAAAAGACTTTAGTTATGGCAGGCGTTTTGTGAGAGGTATTGCCAGCCGTTCTATTGCGCCCTTAATCCTGCTTGAGGCATTTGTAGAAGGCGGTAGAACATATCAGGCTTATCAAAGAGGAGGGTTTGATGAGGCGCGTGAGCGTATAACAGAAGAAATGATAGGTGCTGCATTCTGGTTCAGCGGTGTAGCAGGATTTAACAAACTCATAGATAAATTTATCGGTAAAAAACTTTACAAACTTCCGGAAACAGATTTTGACGGAGCAGGAGATACTCTGCGTGATCCTATTCAGAACTACTTGAAGAAGTACGCAGACAAGTTTAAGGATCCTAAAAAAGCAGAAAAGATGATTGCTAAATTTAAATTCGGTAAAGCAATCTCAAGTATTATTCTTGCAAACTGTCTTGTCGGTTTTGCTGTTCCGAAACTAAACCAGGCAATAACAAAACATCTTAGAAAAAACAGAAAAGAAGAACCGCAAAAAAATCAGACTAAACAAGTTCAAACAGCAGCCGTAAAAATGAATGATTTTCTTGACGGGAACCATAAAGATAAAAATGTTTCTTTTGGTATGTCGTCTCAGCTGCTTTTAAGTCTGGCAAATAGTTTTGAAAATACTCCTAAATACCAATTGTTATCTACAGACGTTGGTATTGCAGGCGGACGTGCTATTTGCGCAAGAAATAATCATGAAAGAACTGAGGTTTTGTTCAGAGATATAGCATCAAGCTTCTTCTATATGTTTAATATGCCAATTGTTGCGGCATTGTTGAATAAAATTCAGGATGGGAAATCAACCCGTCTTGATCCTGTTGCTGCAAAACAGGTTTCAGACCATTTGGAAGCTGTTCTTGATGCACACAATGGCAGCATGAAGGCAAGCGCGTTTAAAGAATTTGTTCTTGGAAAACCTGAGAATAAGTATATGATAACACCGGATCTGGCTAAGGATTTGGCTAAAAATAATAATGTAATAGAGCTTGAAAACTTTATAACCCATCTTAAAAAGATAGTTCCTGAAAATCAGTTTAGCGACTATGAAAAAGCCGCAAGAAAGATGTCGGAATTGCAGCCTAAAGTAACCGGAAAGAGCATGCTTTCAAAAGCCCAGGTTGAAGACATTTTCAAGGACGGAGCTGTAAATATGCCTGAATTTTTGAAGAATGTATACCGATGTGCGACTCAGGATGAAAACCTCTTTACCGGAAAAGTACATGCCCCTGCATTTGATAATGAACTTAAATTCATCTCAAGAGATACATTTACCCGTAAACAGGCAGAAATTGCAGATTATGTTAATATAATTCTCAAAAAAGCAAAAGACGGCGATGTGACAAAAGATCTTATTAAGAAAGTTTGCCGTGAAAACTTTATCAAAAACACATGCAACTGGGGTGTCGGATTTGCAATCTCTGCCGCATTCCTGTCAACATTCATTCCGAAAATCCAATACTGGATTACAACAAGAGTTACAGGTAAAAACACCTTCCCGGGTACTGAAGACTACTCAAATGAGAAGAAAAAGTCATAATACACTAAAGTTTAATAGCTGACTTTATAAGGGTAGTCATCAGGTATTTTCCAGTTTTCATATTGAATTAATGCAGTACAATATTGTTTACTTATTGAACCGGAATTTTTGCCTTTGCAGCCTTCCATTAAACTTGTTCTTGTTCCATCCCACTGCCATTTCCAGGGTTCAATACCCTTATTGTAATGGTATTTCCACATTTCACTATTTACTGTAGGCATAAAATTAAATGCAAATGAGCATATGCCATTAGTATTAGAATATTGTAATCCATAAGTTTTAATACATTTATCGGGTTTCCCGGGATAAAATACCCAATCTCTTGTGGTAGCTGCTATAGGGCGTAAAGCGCTGCCATCAGGAAAATACACCAAAAAAGATCCATCCTTCTGCGTTTCAATTTTTAAAATTTTCATGTAAGGTGCCAGATATTTTCTAAACCATTTTTCTGATTTAGACGTGCCTTCTATGGGATTTCCATCCTCATCCATCTGAGCGCCCTCTAAATCCTCATACCATATTTTTTTATCGCCGTAATCCACTTCTGCCATTTTTATTGCCTGATTTATAGAGGAATAAAATTTCATCAAACGGGTTTCAACAACTTTGTTGTTATGCTGCTGTATTAAAGTTGGTAGTGTCATTGCTGCAACCACTCCGATAATACCAAGTGTAATCAATGTTTCAGCCAGTGTAAATCCTTTTGAATACATACGATTTCCTTTCTGCTTTATATATATATTTATCTAATTTATTATAATAATATATCTATATATAAAATTTGTCAATTATTATACATATAAGTATATGAATATAGATATGACAAAAGATGAGCTGTTGAAGAAATTCGGCTTGAATGTAAAGATTGCTCGTATGAAGAAAGGGCTAACACAGGAACAGCTTGCGGAACTGATGAATATACATCTTACATATATTGCTAAAATTGAAACCGGAAAAATAAATATGTCGCTGGGTAAGATTTTGGAACTGTCAAAAGTTCTTAATGTTAATATAAATAACCTTCTTTTTATTGAGTAAAGCTGTTGCACATAACTGCTTGTAAAAAATTTTTGCCTGTGAGATAATTTTGTTGGAAAGGCAAGCCATGTCAAACGTTTTAGTTTATACATTAGACGGGAAAATTTATGTAAATTTGACCAACCGCTGTACAAATGAGTGTATCTTTTGCCTGAGAAATGACAAGGATGATGTGTGCGGTCAGGCTCTTTGGTTAGATGACGAAAATTCAAAATCATCTGATGTAATAGAACAATTTGAAAAAATCTATAAAGAAACTCCGTCCAAAGAAGTTATATTTTGCGGCTATGGCGAACCTATGCTGAAGTTTGAAGTTCTGAAAGAAGTTGCAAAATACATAAAAAATACTTACCCTGAAATAAAAATTCGTGTAAATACAAACGGGCACGCTAATTTTGTATACAAAAGAAATCTTGTGCCTGAGCTGAAAGGGCTTGTTGATGAATTTTCCGTAAGTCTTAACGGCGTGTCTGCAGAAGAATATAATGAACTTTCTCAGCCAAAGTTTGAAAATGCTTATGATGAGGTTAAAAAGTTTATTAAAGCTTGTGCTGATGAAAATATTTCCGTTGTCGCAAGTGTTGTAGAAGGATATAAGGGTCGACACCTTGACCTTGCAGCCTGTGAAAATATTGCGCAGAATCTTGGTGCAAAATTCAGAGTGAGAGAGTGGATTGTAAACGGTTACTAATTTTGAAAGGAAAAATTATGCAAGTACAAAACAACTCTGGTTCACAAGTTACCCATCAGTCTTTTAAAGGAAAAGTTGACATTATGCCCGGTAATTTAAGCTATAACCCGTCTAAATGCGTGAGAAAGGCTTATAATTCCCTGGAAAAGATGATTAAAGATAAACCTTTTGACTTGTTTATAAGGCAGGATGCGAAAACAGATACAGTTAGATTAATTGCACAAAAGCCGGAACACTATGGCAGAAAAAATAAACCTATTGCAGAAGCTGTTATATCAGGAGCCGCAAAATTGGAAGATAATGCTGCAGAAACTAAAGATTCTGCTTCCGGATTGTATATTTCTGTAGCAGAAGAAGCTATATCAGAATATGAAAAGAAATTTCCTGAGATGTCACTCGGTGAAAAAGCTAAAAAATTTTTTAATAACTTAGGCAGAAAATTTATGAAAATTATGCAAGATGAATAATAAAAAATAAGAAGAAAAAGAAAGGACGAGAAATGAATCTTTTAGACAAAATTATGAAACCGAAATCAATTGCGGTTATCGGTGCATCAACAAAAGAACATACAATCGGTTCTGATATTATGAAACGATTGCAGGAATACAAATTCAACGGTAATATTTACCCTGTAAACCCTAAAGGCGGTATTATCGAAGGACTTCAGGCTTATACTTCAATTCTTGAAGTTCCGGGCGAAGTTGATCTTGCTATTATTGTAGTTAATGCTAAATTTGTACTTTCTACAATTGACCAGTGCCATGAAAAAGGTATCAAAGGTATCTGTATAATTACAGCCGGTTTTAAAGAAACAGGTAAGGAAGGTGCAGAACTTGAAAAACAATTAGTTGAAAAACTTAAAGAATATGGTATGAGATGTGTAGGTCCTAACTGCTTAGGTGTAGTAAACACTCACCCTGACATCAGAATGGACGGATGTTTTGCAGAAAGCCTTCCTGAACGCGGAAATATCGGTTTTGTTTCTCAATCAGGCGCTTTAGGCGGCGGTATTTTGAATATTTTAAAAGACCTTAATCTTGGTTTTGCACAGTTCATCTCAATCGGAAACCAGGCAGATGTAAATGCTGAAACAGCTCTTGAATACTGGGAAAATGATGCAGACGTTGAACAGATTCTTCTTTATATGGAATCAATCCAAAATCCTTCTAACTTTAGAAGATTAGCATCAAGAATAACTAAGAAAAAACCAATTCTTGCTTTAAAAGCAGGACGTTCAGCTGCAGGTGCATCAGCAGCATCTTCCCACACAGGTTCTTTAGCAGGTGCAGATAAAGCAGCAGCAGCTTTATTGAACCAATCAGGTGTTATAAGAGAATTTTCTTTGAAAAACTTATTCTCAACAGCAAAAGTTTTTGCTAACTGCCCTGTTCCAAAAGGCGACAGAGTAGCAATTATCACAAACTCAGGCGGACCTGGTATTATGGCAACTGATGCTGTTTGCGAATACGGTATGCAGATGGCTAAAATTTCAGATGCTACAAAAGATAAATTAAGAAGCTTCTTACCTTCAGCAGCATCTGTTAAAAACCCTATCGATATGATTGCATCAGCACCTATCGAACACTACAAACAAACACTTGAAACCGTTATTGCTGATGAAAATGTTGATATGATTATTGTAATCTATCTTCCGTTCTTGGGATTAAAAGATATTGATGTTGCAAAAGCTTTAATGGAAATTAAAGCATCTAATCCGCAAAAACCGGTTATCGGCGTATTTATGACTAAGAACGAATTCTTCTCAAAACTTTCAGATATGAATGTTAATATGCCGTTCTTTATGTACGCAGAAGAAGCTGCTGACGGTTTGAACAGATTAAATCAGCAAAGACTCTGGATGGAAAGACCGGAAGGCAAAATCCCTTGCTACGATGTAGACAGAGCTAAAGTTGAAAAAATCATTAAAGGTTCATTGGCAGAAGGCCGCGCTCAGCTTACAACATTAGAATCAATAGATGTTCTTCAGGCATATGGCATCAGAGCTTGTAAATACGGCTTGGCTACAAATGAAGAAGAGGTTGTAGAGCTTGGTAACTCAATCGGCTACCCTGTAGTTATGAAAATGACTTCAAAGACAACTTCTCACAAAACAGATGTAGGCGGTGTTGTAGTTAACATCAAATCTGAAGAACAATTGAGAAAAGAATATAAAGGCTTACTTGAAAGACTTGAAGCAAAAGGTTTGCTTGAAGGTCTTGAAGGTGTAATTATTCAGGAAATGGTTAAAGGTAACCGCGAAATGGTTTGCGGTATCGCAACAGACCCTCAATACGGTCCGATGATGATGTTCGGTTTAGGCGGTGTATTTGTTGAAGTTATGAAAGACGTAACATTCAGAATTGCTCCTTTAACAGATGTTGATGCTGAAGAAATGATTAAATCAGTTAAAGCATACAAACTTCTTGAAGGTGCAAGAGGTACAAAACCTGCTCAAATTGATCAAATTCAGGAAACTTTGTTGAGATTATCCCAGTTGGTTAATGACTTCAAATTCATTGATGAACTTGATATTAACCCGCTGTTAATCTCTGAAGCAACCGGTGAAGGTATAGCAGTTGATGGTCGTATCAAGGTAAGAATGGAAGAAGCTAAAGAGGCTCTTGGATGTTCTTGCGGATGCGGATCTGTAGCCTGCTCTTGCGGTAAATAATTTAAATGAAGAAGCCGGTCTTATTACAATAAGACCGGCTTTTTTTTGCCCCAAAAGTCATATATGATATAGAAATAGAGGAGAGAGATGTTTACGATAGGCCCCAAGATTACTGCAGCAATTGGTGCAACAAAGGACCGAAAATATATAAACCAATATGCTAAAGGTAAGATAAAAGAACCATCAGATTTTTATGACATACTTGTAAAAAAGTCAGGTCCTCCCGCAAAAACGTTTAAAGAAAAATTCCAAAGCTGGCTTAAGGCATACGATGCCAATATGGAAAGAATAAATATTGTCAGAGCTATTAATGAAAGATTTAAAATCAGGTAAATCCCAAAACAGACTTTTATAAGTCTGTTTTGACCTGTTTAATATATTGATTTTTATACAAAATAGTTTATAATAAAAAAGCAGAGGAAAAACCTTTACTACATCAGTTCCTTTTCTGTAAGTGGCTAAAGCAGAGCGCCAAGCATGAACAGGAAAAGAAGCAGT
>HF989678.1 GCA_000431315.1 Brachyspira sp. CAG:484 | reverse complement strand
GCGCAGGCACAGGACCATTTAGCGCCGCCGAAAAAAGAATGATTACCCGAGGTTTTACGTTAGCAGAGGTATTAATAACCCTTGGTATAATCGGCATAGTAGCATCAATGACGCTGCCTTCGTTAATTCAGAAGAATAACAATAGGGTTGTGGAAACAAGACTTCAAAAGTTTTATTCAGCATTTAATCAGGCAATTCTAATGGCTGAAAAGGATTACGGTGATAAATCTTACTGGTACGAAGATTTAAAAGGTGCAGAATTAGATGATGATGGTAATCCTATAGAAGGTTCATCAGAAGCAGAAAAATGGTTTAACAAATATTTGAAACCTTATCTGAAAGTTACCCGAACAGACACCCTTTCAGATGGTTCCTTAATGATATATTTTGCAGACGGTAGTGCATTAAGACCTGCTGCAGGCTATACGCGTGACTGGTATTTTTACCCCGGTGACCCGAAAAAATGTATTGCCAAATACGGTGAATCTTTTTATAAATCCGGAGGTATTTGCTTGTTTGTTTTTAATTTTTATCCGACAAGTTCGACAGAACAGTGGCGATACCATTACAAGAAAGGGATGGAACCTTACAAAGCCAGCTGGGATGGTAATATTAACAAGCTCTATGAAGGGTCAACGTTTTCCTGTAAAACCGGTAACAGGCACTACTGTACTGCAATAATACAGGATAATGGCTGGAAAATCCCTGATGATTATCCATATAAGGTAAGTTATTGATAATAAAAAGAGCGGCATTTGCCGCTCCTTACTTCAAGATATAAAATATAAACTCACGAGGAACTTCACTACCCGATGTAACCTGATAACATTTCCTGTCCAAGGCTTGATAACCGCATCTTTTTCAGTGCTCTTAATTCTGTCTGCCTTATACATTCTTTTGTTACTCCGTAGATGTTGCCAATTTCTTCTAAAGTCCTCTTTGCAGCATTCCCCAGCCCGTAGCGCATTCTTACTACGTCCTGCTCGCGTTCTTTCAGGGTTGATACAACCATTTCTATATCTTCCTGAAGATTTTTGTATTCAACTGTTTCTGTAACAGAGGCTTTTTCGTCTTCAAGAATATCTGCTATATTTAAATCTTTGCCGTTATCACGTTCAAGACCGCTTTCAATAGATATTGTTTTTGTGTATGCAGAAAGGAAAGTTTCTATTTTATCCGGCTCGATATTCATTTTTTTTGCAACATCTTTTGTCTGAACCTGGCAATTGTATTCTTTTTCCATTTCAGATTTAAGTTTTGAGAACTTGGAAAGTGTTTCCTGAATGTATACAGGAATTTTCATGCAGTGTGACTGTTCTGAAATTGCCTTAAACATTGATTGTTTAATCCACCAGCTTGCATATGTTGCAAATTTATAGCCAAGTTTGTAGTTGAATTTCTCTGCAGCAATCATTAAACCCAAATTGCCTTCCTGAATTAAGTCAATCATTGGCAGACCTGACATATGTATTGCCTTTTTTGCAATACACACTACAAGCTTTAAATTAGCCTGAATTAATTTTTTCTTTGCCTCTGCATCTCCTTCTTTTGCCAGTTTTGCAATCTTTTTTTCTTCTGAGCTGCTGAGTGAAGGATAGTTTGCTATTTCTCTTAAATAGCCGGTAAGGATGCTGTCATTTGATGCTGATAAAACTTCATTTTTTGCCGGATTTGACTTTTGGTAAACCTTCTTCATCTTAACGGGGCGATTTTTGCTCATAAACTTTAAACTCCTTATTTATTGCTTCACAAAAGATACCGGTGGTAAATCTGCCGGTTCGTTAAGGGTAAATGAATTTTAAGCACGATTTACCTCCGCCCGTTTCTAAAACGATATGCGGGATTTGTAACACGAAATAGTATATATTTAGTATATACTATGATATATAAAAATACAAGTCTTATGTTAAGAAATATTAAAACGATTTTTTGAAAATTTTAGAGCTTCGGTTTTTTGTATTGTTTATAGTATAATATTTGTGAGGAGTATAAATTATGAAGAAAAAGATTATTATAGGATTAAGTATTTTACTGGTTACTATTCTTACTTCAGCCGTTTGTCTTGCGCTGAATGGAAGTATTATGGACAAAAAGGAAAAACCTTCGGATTATCACATCGGTGTTAATTATGAAGCAGCAATGGAAGCAGAAAAACCTGCTCTTGTATTGTTTTATGCTGACTGGTGCGGTTACTGTCTGAAATTTATGCCTAAATTCCAGACTATTAATTCTATTTATAAGGATAAATTCAGTATTGTCATGTTAAACGTAGAAGATCCTCAGTATAAAAAAGTTGTTGATGATATTGCATTAACCGGCTTCCCTACATTGTATATTATTGATTCAAAGTACGATAACAGAGTGTTGCTTAATAATGCCTTATATCTTGATTTAAAAAGACTAAGGGGAGAACTTGACAGATACTTAAACATCAGAAAACGTCTTGATGATTGTGATAAGTGTACTGAAAAATAGCAAAAAAAAAGACCTTGATGTTATTTCAAGGCCTATCCGTTTAAATAAGAAGAGAGAGCTTTATGTTTATATAAAGTATATGCGGATTTAAAAATTGCTATTTGAGATGCAAATTTTTAACAATTCTTAATAAAAATAAGAAAGAAAATATGAAGGATATTCAAAACTTAAAAGATACAAGAAATGTTGATATACAAAAAGTAGGAATCAAGCATATTGATGTTCCTCTGATTATACAAAGGAAGAATAGCTCTAATCAGGTTGTTTGTGCTAAGGCTAGAGTTAGTGTGTCGCTGCCAAGGGATTATAAGGGAACACATATGTCCCGTTTTGTAGAGGTCTTGAATGAATGGCAGCATAAAAATCTTCTTGGTGTTGATATAAAAGGCTGTCTTGAAAAAATTATCCAAAATCTTGATGCTGAAAGCGGGGAACTTCAATTTAAGTTTAAGTATTTTCTTGAAAAAAAATCACCTGTAACAAAACTTTCTGCCCAAATGGCTTATGATTGTACATTCGAAGGCAGAATTGATAATGACAATTACAAGTTTATTTTGGGCGTACAGGTACCTGTGACAACCTTATGTCCTTGTTCAAAGGAGATTTCGGATAATGGTGCCCACAACCAAAGAGCATTTATCACAGTCAAAGTTTCATATGATGAAGATAAGCATATATGGCTTGAGGATTTGATTACAATGATAGAAAGCTGTGCGTCCTGTCCGGTATATCCACTTTTAAAACGTGAGGATGAGAAGTTTGTTACGGAAAAAGCGTGGGACAATCCTAAATTTGTAGAAGATGTCCTTCGTGATGTAGTTGTAAAACTGCGTGAACATCCTGTTGTTAATGAATTTGAAGTTGAATGTGAGGCATTTGAGAGTATCCATAATCATTCCGCCTGGGCGTATCA
>HF989677.1 GCA_000431315.1 Brachyspira sp. CAG:484 | reverse complement strand
GGCAGAGTAATTTAAGCTCCATAACCGGTATTGGCGTAGGTATCGAGCCATTTTGCGCCACCGAACAAAGAACCATTAAATCAGGTTTTACCCTTGCCGAGGTATTGATAACTTTGGGTATAATCGGTGTGGTAGCAGCAATGACATTGCCGGCTTTGACTGCAAAAAAACAAACTAAAGAACTTGAAACTTCTTTGAAGAAAAATTATTCGATCTTGCAGCAAGCAATTAATAAAATGAGTTATGATGAAGGCGGCACAGTTAAAGCTGGTAATTATGCACCTGTCACATTTTATAAACCTTTTTCAAAATATTTTAATATCGTAAAAGCCTGCGGAACTTCCGGTTGTGTCGGTAAGGAAGATAAAGAAATAGAAGGTGAAGTAATAAACTGGTACATTGATAACTACAAAACTTATAGTAAAAGTAGAAATGTTGCTACTGATTACTTTGATGATGGTCAGATAGTCCTGACAGATGGTTCTTTCTATATGATTGAAAATCCTGATAATAGTACAAATTACCTTTTTATAACAGTAGATGTTAACGGCTATAGTAAAAAACCGAATGCTTGGGGGCATGACCTATTTACATTTGAAATTACCAAAACCGGTAAGTTTTTGCCTATGGGCGCTGAGGGTACTGTATTTACAGATGCCTCAACTTACTGCTCTCCGTCATCTTCTCACAGATTAAATGGAATATCCTGTACCTATAAAGCATTGACAGATAAGGATTACTGGAAAAATTTACCTTAACAGTTCTGCCAAAGCTTTCGGACACAACCCGATAATATTTTCAAGACTGCCATCATAAGATTTTATGTAACCTGCAGGCATTTCCTGAATACCGTATGAACCGGCTTTATCAAACGGTTTAAAATGTTCTACATAATATTCTATCTGTTTATCAGTAAGTTTTTCAAATGTTACATAACTTGTTACGGCAGTCTTTTTAACTTCTCCTGTTGCAGAGTTGATGACAACAATGGCAGTGACAACGGAATGGGTTCTTCCTGATAATTTTTTAAGCATTTCTACTGCACCGGTTTTTCCGGAAGGTTTTCCGAGTATTTTATCATCAAGCACTACAACTGTATCAGCGCCAATAATCTTTGCCGGCTCTTTAATAAGCGGCATGACTGCTTTTGCTTTATTTTCTGCAAGGCTCTCAATAAATTCATAAGAAAAATCCGTCTTCGTATGGTCTTCAATATACGGTGACGGAACGATTTCAAATTCATAATTGTTTTGTTTTAGAATATCCTGTCTTCTGGGAGAAGAAGACGCCAAGATAATTTTTCCCATAGGTTCGTTCCTTCTTTCTGATATTATACCAAAAACAAGGAACGCTAAACTTTTTTAATACCCGCGGCTTTTCATATATCTGGCATTTTTTGCATTAACAGCATAACATGCAATATTCAGACGCTGCTTAAGAACCATCATATTACGATACATTGTAGCGTAATCATTCATTGCGCCCATCATTTTATTTGGATCAACCATAGATTCCATATTATCATGGTTATCAACTTTTTCTTCTGCGTATTTCTTGACCAGCAGCTGGTCAATGTAGTCTTCTGCACCTATTGCCATGCGGTGACCTCCCTAAATAGTGTGTGTGTTCTTTTTCCTATGAGAAAGTGTATAAATCTATCCTAAATATTCCTTATGTATATACTAAGTATTTTATTCCACAAAAATTGCTTATTTTTTCGGTTTTTGTTACGAAATGTTAAAATAAATTAGTTAAAAGAAATAAAAACCTGCTTCCGGAACTATAATAGTTGCATGAAGGAAATTAAGATAGTGTCGCCGGTGAAAAAACCGGAAGATATAGATTTATTTGCCGGAGAAACATCCTGCAGGGAATATTACGTTTATTATAAAAAATTTCTGAATAATAATTTTGACTACGTAGATGAATTTGTAGCTGCAGCGAAACGTAATAACTGCGCTATTTATATAAATTTTAAACATGATATAACAGAAGAAAATCTTGCTGAAATAAAAAAAATGCTTAAATATCTAAAAACAGCAGGGATTGACGGTATCTTTATAAACAGTTTTGCAATTTTGGAGGCGATAAAAGTTTTTAATCTTCCGTTTAAGGTTGTTGTAGACTCCTATTTCGATATTCATAATATTGCCGGGATAGATTTTATAAATAACTTCCACAAAGTTGACGAAATCATTATTACCGAAGAAATTTATATGAAAAATATTGCCAAAATTAAAAAATATACAAAACTTCCTCTGGCAATAGATACAGACAACCTTCCTTGGTGCGCTGAAGATATTAAAAAACTGGGAGCAATAGACAAGGTTGTGATTAAGGGTAAGTTTGTAAACTCAGAGGAAATTCTTGAAGGTATTGAACTTGTTGAAAAGATTTTAGAAAAGCCTAAGCTATTTAAAACACAGAAACTTCCGTTTAAACATGTAAGAAAAAGTATCTACCAGACAAACCACTTTTCTGGTGAAATGGTTTCTGCAGAAGGTAAGGACTTCAAATTCAGCAGGAATATCCAGAATTTTGAATGGGATATAAAACGTCCTCGGGTATCAAAAGAAATCCATTTTGAAAAACGTGATGATTTTAAAATTAACCTCAGGCTCTCCGAACTTGAACAATTAAAAGAACTTGAAAAATATATAAAAAAAATAGGTCAAAATCCTGTAGATTCTATTGAATACGGAGAAATTCTTTCAACATGCGACCTGTCGACCAGCAGTTTTAATGAAATTATAACCAAAGTAAAGAAATTCTGTACAAAATACGATATAAAATTCCAGTTATCTACGCCGCGAATTTTGATAGAGCGTGATTTTGACAGGGTATATGAATATGTAAAACAACTTTTGCTGACCGAGCCTGCTCCATCATCTCTGATTATAAATAATATCGGCTACTTTTGGCTTGTCGTGAATGATACTGATCTGGAAGACATTCCTATTGAAATAGGGCAGGGGATAAACCTTTTAAACAGTATGTCAATAAAATGTCTAAATAATCTTGCACCGATTGAAACCGTCGATTTTACATCATTTACGGATATGGAGAGCACAATTAAAACAGTAAAGAAGATTAAAAACATTATTCCGAATAAAAAATACACAATTGCCGGTAACGTGAGAGTTCCAAGTTTGGGGTTGTGCCCTTTGAATAATGACAGTGCTATAATATCGCGTCTTTCCTGTAAGGCACCTTGTCACAGAGGCGGTTTTGCGTTGAAAGATCCTTCGTTAAATAAAATTTATCCGTTTACCTGCGACGGTTTTTGCCGGATGCACATGTTTGAAGACCGTATTTTGGAAGATTTTGAACACGTAGAGGTATTGCATAAGGCAGGGATCAATGAGTTTATATTTGACTTTTCTGCCTTGAACGCAAAATATGTTCCAATATTGCTGAATAAATTTTTTACCAGGAGTTAAATCTTAAATTTAAAATCAAAGTTATCTAATAATTCGCTTGGCGAAATGTTTAACGCATTTGCTATTTTAATAAGCGTTGAGAATTTTAGATCAACCAGTCCGTTTTCAATGCGGCTTTGAGTTGCAGAAGTTAACAGCAGGCTTTTGAAAGCAAATTCATTAAGCGACATCTTTTTTTGAATACGCAGTTTCCTGATGTGTTCCCCGAATAAATGTAACAATTCTTCATTTTGCTGTTGCATACATGTAATTATAGTGACATAATATAATTATCCATTACACGTATGTAATACTATGGAGGAACCTATGAAAAAAGCATTTACGCTGGCGGAAGTTTTAATAACGCTCGGAATTATCGGAATAGTTGCAGCAATGACACTGCCGACATTAATAGGAAAATATCAGAAAAAGCAGACGGTGACACAATTGAAGAAAGCGTATACAGAGATTTCTCAGCTTTTGAAGATGTCGGAACTCGATAACGGGTCTATGGAATACTGGGATTATACCTTGTCTGGTGAAGATTTTTATTATAGATATATAAAACCGTATTTGAAAAAAGTTAAAGAAATTCCCAATAGAGAGTTTAAAAAATATATGGTATATAAAAACCTAAATGGTACAAAATGTACCGGAGAAGTCTGGTGTACTCAGGGTGATTCTTATTATTCATATTTGTCAAATGGTGTGGTATTGGGTGTGATGAGCCATCCGGGACAGACTGTATATAAGGCTGTGACTATCGATGTAAACGGACAAAAAAATCCAAATCAGCTTGGGAAAGATGTGTTTGTTTTCAGTATATCAAAGACAGAAAAATCTCTTGTACCGTATGGATTTTCTGATGCAGGTCGTGGCGGAGGCTGTTTTAATGATTACGACAGAAATAAAATAAAAACAGGTCATGACTACTCCTGTAACAATGCTAATAAAGGTATCTGGTGCGCAGCGTTAATTATGACTGACGGATGGGAAATATTAGACGATTATCCATGGTAAAATATTATTTTTTCCTTAAGTTTCTGTAAAAATTTCTATGTCCATGCTAGAATTAGTGCATAAGACACCAAATTTGGAGAGGAAATTTTAATAATGATAAGTTTTTTATTGAAGCTGTTGGGCGATCCTAACGAAAAAAAAGTTAAAAGTATAATGGGGATAATTGATCATATTAATGCTTTAGAGCCCCAGTTTGCGGCACTGACCGATGACGAGCTGAAAGCAAAAACAGCCGAGTTTAAGGAAATTCTTGCAAAACGCCCTACATCAAAAGACTTTAATGCAGACAGAAAACTTGAAAAGGAAGCTCTTGATAAAATTCTTCCTGAAGCCTTTGCAACAGTGAGAGAAGCCGGTAAAAGAGTGTTAAATATGCGTCATTTTGACGTTCAGCTAATAGGCGGATACTTCCTTCATAACGGTCATATCGCTGAGATGAGAACCGGTGAAGGTAAAACTCTTGTGGCAACACTTCCGGCATACTTAAACGCTCTTACCGGAAAAGGCGTTCACGTAATTACCGTAAACGATTACCTTGCAAAACGCGACAGCGAGTGGATGGGTAAGATTTATAAATTCTTAGGTTTGTCTGTGGGCGTAATCCTTTCCGGCGGAAGAACAATGGATGACTTTGCAGCTAAAAAAGCCGCCTATGATTGTGATATTACATACGGTACAAATAACGAATTTGGTTTTGATTACCTGCGTGATAATATGGCTCAAAGTCCGGATATGCTTGTTCAGCGTCCTTATAACTATGCAATAATCGATGAGGTTGACAGTATTCTTATTGATGAAGCCAGAACTCCTCTCATTATAAGCGGACGTCTTGAAAAGTCTGCTGAAACTTACCAGCTTATGGCACAAATTGCTCCTAAGTTACAAAAAGACAAAGATTATGAGGTTGACGAAAAGAATAAAAATATTATCTTAACCGAAGATGGTATTGACAGGGCTCAGGAGCTTCTGCAAATAAAAGATTTGTTTGACATAAACACCCAGTATGCCCATCACCTTTTGCAGGCACTGAAGGCAAAGGAACTCTTTGTCAAAGATACTGATTACGTTGTACGTAATAATGAAGTAATGATTGTTGATGAATTTACCGGACGTTTAATGGAAGGCCGGCGCTGGTCAGACGGGCTTCATCAGGCAATCGAAGCAAAAGAAGGGGTTAAAATTCAGGATGAAACCCAAACCCTTGCAAGTATCACATTCCAAAATCTTTTCAGGCTTTATCCAAAACTTTCCGGTATGACCGGTACTGCAATGACTGAAGAAGCGGAATTCGGCAAAATTTATAATCTCGAAGTTACAACTATTCCTACTAATAAACCGGATATAAGAATAAACTATGCTGATGTAATTTATAAAACGGAAAAAGCAAAGTTTGATGCTGTAGTAGAAGATATTATCGCCCAGAATAAAATAGGCAGACCGGTGCTTGTTGGTACTATCAGTATTGAAAAGTCTGAATACGTATCGTCGCTTTTAACAAGAAGAGGCATAAAGCATAACGTATTAAATGCCAAACACCATGAAAAAGAAGCCTATATTATTGCACAGGCAGGAAGAGTTGGTGCGGTTACAATTGCGACAAATATGGCAGGCCGCGGAACAGATATTCTTTTAGGCGGTAATGCTGAATATATGGCAAAAGAAGAACTTGAAAGAAGAGGTATAACTCCGGAAACCTCACCGGACTACGAAACCCAAAAAGAGGCTGCAATGGCTGCGGCGAAAAAGATTACAGAAGAAGAACATGAAAAAGTTGTAAAAGCCGGAGGGCTTCACGTAATCGGTACAGAGCGCCACGAGTCTCGCCGTATTGATAACCAGTTAAGAGGTCGTGCTGCCCGTCAGGGAGATCCGGGGTCTACAAGATTTTTCTTATCTCTTGAAGATAACCTTATGAGAATTTTTGGCGGTGATAAGATTACAAGTCTTATGAATGCTCTGAATGTTGAAGAGGATATTGCTATTGAACACCCGCTTATCACAAGACAGATTCAGTCTGCCCAGAAAAAAGTGGAAACATATCACTTTGATATAAGAAAAAGCGTTCTTGAATATGATGATGTGATGAATATTCAGCGTGAAAAGTTCTATGCACAGCGTCGTAAGGTGCTTTTTGGCAAAAACCTTAGTGAAGATATTTATTACATGATTGAAAAAGAAATAGACAGACTTCTTAGAAGCTACATTGCACCTGAACAAAATCCTGAAGAGTATGTATTTGAAGACTTGCAGACAATGATTAAAGAACTTCACTCTATCATACCGCAGCTTTCGCATTTTGAGGTTACTGATGTTCAGAACCTGAGATTTGACGCAATGTATAATAAATTAAAAGACTTTGCTCTTCAGGCATATAGAGAACACGAGATGGAAGTTATAGAATTTTATAACGATGTTGTTTCAAAATATGATGAAAATTTTGTTCCGCAAGAACCGTTTGCTGATCAAAATGTCATAAGAAATCTTGAAAAAGATATTCTGCTAAGAGTAGTTGATAACAAATGGATAGACCATCTTCATAATATTGATATGTTGCGTGAAGGTATCGGGCTAAGAGCTTACGGGCAGAAGGATCCTTTGATTGAATATAAGCGTGAAGCTTATGACCTGTTTAATAAAATGATGTTTGAAATACAGGGTGATACTGTAAAACATCTGTTCAGAACTAAGTTTGGCATTCAGGTAATTAACGGTTCGCCTGAAGATATGGCGTAAGTTTAATTAATGATAGCTTTAATAATTTTATAAACCTCGGGAATTTTTTCCGGGGTATTTTTTAGCATCTTATTTATTTCAGTTAAAAGGGTATCGTTATCTTTTTGGTGTCCAAAAGCAAAAAGTTCGTCTGCATCAATTCCCAGAGCAGCAATAAGTTTTTCAATAGTTTCCGACGTGCAGAAATTATCGCCTGTTTCAATATAACTTAGGGCATTTTGAGATATGTCAACCAATTCTGCAAGTTTCTCCTGCGACAGATTTCGTTGTTTCCTCAATTCTTTTATTCTGCTTCCTAAGCTCTTTTTTATATTCATATAACCTCACTTTTATAATAAGCTTAAATTTTTTAAATAATAACAAAGCTACAATTCTAAAAACCTTGAAAAATATAATCAACCATGATAAAATATAATTAAGAATGATAAATTCTTGGCAAAATATCATGGAGGACAAATGAAAAATGGGTTTACATTATCAGAGGTTTTAATAACACTAAGTGTTATCGGGATTGTAGCGGCGATGACACATCCGGGTTTGTTCCAGAAATATCAGGATAAATCTGACTATACCCATCTTAAAAAGATTTATTCGCAACTTTTACAAGCAACAATGAGTATAGAGCAAGAATACGGGTCTATTTCAGAGTGGAATTTATCAACTGAGTCACAGGATGATTCTACAATGATAATGAATAGATATAAGAAATATTTTAAAGAAATAAAAACCTGTGAAGATGATCAATCTGCGTGCTTGCCGAATGTTACATATAAAACCACAATAGGAACGGATTATACTGTCTGGCATTCAGCACGTTTCCGTTCTAGCTTCCTACTTCCGGACGGTGCGTTAATAATGTTTAATAGTCAGGGATTTCCCGATACAGCTTTTCAAATTTATGTTGACTTAAATGGTTGGAGAAAGCCAAACCAGCTGGGAAATGATTTCTTTTATTTTTATTATTTTAAAGCACCAAAGGCTATCCGTCCAGGCGGATGGGCTGCTTCAGACGAGGACAGAACAGCTAATTTCCAAACAGGTTGTTTGAATAATTACGGTTATTTTTGTACAAATTGGCTGCTTGAAAATGGTAATAAGGATTATTTAAGGTGTAAAGATTTGAGTTATTCCGGCAAAACAAAATGTAAGTAGTTTACGCAAAAGTTTGTTCGTGATATAATTTGCTCAAGTATTATTAAATTAAAAGGATAGCAAAATGTTAAGAACAGGAATAGTGGGACTGCCGAATGTTGGAAAATCAACTTTGTTTAATGCTTTAACCAGTGCAAAGAATGCTCAGAGCGCGAATTATCCGTTTTGTACAATAGAACCGAATGTCGGTGTCGTAAGTGTGCCGGATGAGAGGCTTGAAGTGCTTGCAAAGCTTTGTAATACAAAAGAAATTATTCCGACCGCAATTGAATTTGTTGATATTGCCGGACTAGTTAAAGGTGCAAGCAAGGGGGAAGGTCTTGGTAACCAGTTTTTGCATAATATCAGGGAAGTTGATGCTATCATTCAGGTGGTAAGATGTTTTGATGATCCTAATACAATCCACGTTTCTGGCAAAGTAAACCCTTTAGATGATATTGAAACTATTAATACCGAGCTTGCTCTTGCTGATATGGCTTCTGTAGAAAGACGCCAGGCACGTATTGCAAAACAGGCTAAAGGCGGTGATAAAGATGCCGTTCTTGAAGATAAAGTATTGAAAAAACTTTTGGAATTGCTTTATAAAGGAACTTTTATTAACGTAAAAGAACACTTTGATGAAGAGGAAATTCCGTTTGTTAAACAATTAAACCTTATGTCAACAAAACCTGTGATTTATGCTGCTAATGTTTCTGAATATGATTTAAAAAGCGGAAACCATTATACTGAACAGGTTAATGAATATGCAAAATCGCATAGTGCGGAGATGGTAATAATTTCTGCCAAGATAGAAGAAGAACTATCTGAATTAGGGCCTGAATCTTTAGAATACTTGAAAGAACTCGGCGTAGATGATAGCGGTATTGACAGAATGATAAAAACCGTTTATCATTTGTTGAATTTGAGGACGTTTATTACAGCCGGTGAAAAGGAAGTGCGTGCCTGGACAATTGTTGCGGGAACAAAAGCTCCACAGGCAGCCGGTGTAATTCATACGGACTTTGAAAAAGGCTTTATTCGTGCTGAAATTACTTCTTATGATGATTTTGTAGCCTGCGGCTCATATGCAGCTTGTAAAGATAAAGGTGTTACACGTCTTGAAGGAAAAGATTATGTTGTTCAGGATGGGGACCTTGTTCACTTCAGATTTGCTGTATAAAATATAAAGTTTAAAATAATAAAAAAAGAGGCTTTTTAAAAGCCTCTTTTTTTATAAATATTTATAAATTTGCACCGCAGCATTTTTTGAATTTTTTGCCGCTTCCGCAAGGGCAAGGATCATTACGTCCGATTTTTGAAAGGTCTATATTATCAAGCTGTGGACGTTCTTCCTGTTCTTCAATTATACCCAGTGTGCTTGAAAATGCCTGTGATTTATATAAAACAGTTGTTGATGAGTAAATTTTTTGTTCGAGATAGTGTGATTTATATTTTTGCAATAATTCATCAAGTGTATAGTTGGTTTTATAAATCCCGTTAACTATAGGCATAAAGTTATCTTCATGTTTTAGCGCAACTTTTTTTATCAGATTTGCTGAAAACTTGTCATTTCCTAAGAAATATTGGATACATTTATCATAGTTAGGAACTTCAGAAGGATTGTTTACTTCAAAAATTTTGTTAAAAGTTCCCCAGAATGGTACTGCATACATACCAAGTTCTTCATCATATACAATTCCGACATCATAAATTTCTTTATGTGAAGAAAATCCTCCAAGCGAATTTTCAAGGAAGTTGTCATATGAATTGTTAAATTCAGAAACTGTAAAGAACTGGAAAACTTCAGGCAGTTGAATTTTATCCTGAAAATCTTCTTTCCCCTCACCTTCGGCAAAGTCATTAAATAATCCTATAACATCATCTGCATATTTATTCGTTGTAACAACTTCATCTGTACCGAAATAATCAATGAATTTTTTATACAAATCTTTAACATCCTTATCTAATTCTTTCATTTTTTTAGGATTATCAAGATATACAAGCTCAGGGTTTTGAATTATTTTTGCAACTGCAAAACGGTACACATCATCTCTTCTTGTCGTAGATAACACGCCGGAAACTTCGAGCAGGTAGTATTCTTTTTCATAAGAAAAAATCCTTGCTACTACATACTGTCCTGGCCCCATACCGCGGAAGGTTGTCATTTTTACAAGAGAAGTAACCTCGTAATCTTTTTCGTTGATAATGTTATAAAGCTTAAATCCGCTTTTGCCGATTTTATGGATTTCAAATACGGAAGAAATAGATTTTTTTAATGCTTTAACGATTTTTTTAGAAGAAGCAGAAAGCCCTTTTGTATTTTCTAAATATAAATCAAGTATGCTTTTACGTGTTTCGCCTAATTTTCTTTCAAATATATATGTAAAACAGGCAGATTGAAAATTTGCAGAACCTGATGCAGCTCCGATAGTTCTCATATATTCTTCAAAATCAGAGTGGACGTACTCATTGGTTTGAATAAATCCTGCAATATTTTTTATGACATCATTAATTTCTTTTAAATTTTCCATTACAAGCATATATTTCTCCCTCTTTTAATATAAGATTACTGTAAAAATTATAAAAACTCAATACCTTACAAGAGTAATGCAGTATAGACAATTATAACCTGTTAATAAAATTTAATAAAATTTTTTCATATTAGGCAACTTTTTAGTAATTTATGTTTTAATATAAGTATGATGAAGAAGTTACTGGTAGTATTAGGTTTAATGTTATTTTTTGCAGGCAGTGCATTTGCCTGGAGTACTCCGCGCTGGACAGTTTTCCCTCTAAATGTCTATATAGAGGATGATGAAAATTCTGCACCTGTGCAACAGGCTTTTTTAGATTGGCAAACCAGTGCCAAAAAAGTTAATCCTTTTATCAGATTTGATATTAAGGATGGTCCGAGAGGTTTAAGAAAATCACAAATTGATGTAAGGTTTGTATCAGGAGCCCAGCCGAACGGACAGTATTATACAATCTCATCAAATTCTTTAACTGACGGTTTTTCTTTGATTAGGAATACAACAGGGTTCTTTTACCATGTATCAATAACTATATCTAAAGCTGACAGTTCCGGTAAACCGCTTTCCCGCAGTAAGATCCATTCTATTGCACTTCAGGCAGTAGGACGTTCATTAGGCGTTAACTGCATAGGCGCTCCAAATGCGGCTATGAGCTGCAATACAACTTATGATATAAATTCAGTTACGCTTCAGGATTTAAATGCGTTGAAAAATGTATACAGCTATGTAAGAAACCATAAATAAAATAAAAAATGTTTAAATAAGAGGAGGTTACGTGAAGAAGTTACTATTGCTCATCGGTATTATGCTTGTTACTGCCTGCGCAGGATTTGCCGCGGGAAGCCCGAGGTGGAGGTTCTCTTCTTTAACAGTTTATATGCCTCCTTCTTCTGAAGCTGCAATTGTCCAAAATGCTTTTAGTGCATGGGAAAATGCAAGTGGCGGTATTTTGAGATTTAAAGTAGGAACAAGACGCTCTTACAGCAGATATGCCCATATTACCGTAAATTTCATTGATGCTCTGGCTCCCGGACAATATTATGATATAATGTATGATATTTACCGTACAGGATTTACTACTCACAAAGAATCTTCTTTTGTTTCAGATTATTTTTATAAAGTTAATTTGAGAATAAGAACAAAAGATGAAAACTATAAAAGATATACTGATGAACAGTTGTATGCAATAACTCTCCAGGCTGTAGGCAGAGCCTTGGGCGTTGATTATGTAGATAAACCGGATAATGTAATGAGCAGAAATTTAGATTTTGAAGCGGTTAAGATAACAGCTGATGATAAAAGCGCTTTTATGAAAGTTTATAGATAAAATCTACTTTTTATGGTTGATTTTTCAAATCCTGTTTGAAATTTGCATAGCTATGATGTATAATAATCAAGTTAAGTTATATTAATAGAAGAATAAGAGGTTAAAATATGAAATTACACATGCAAATACTTATTGCGCTGGGACTGGGTATTAAACGCAACTGGCATATCTTTTTTGGTATTATAGCCGGTATTCTGGTCGGAATATTTTTGCATGGACACACATTCCCTCTTATTCATACATTATTAACATTTATCGGACAGGTATTTATTAGATTAATACAAATGGTAGTTATACCGCTGGTTGTTTCAGCAATTGTAATTGGTATAACAAGTGTAGGAGATAATAAACAGCTTGGAAAATTTGGTTCCAAGATGGTTTTATATTATGGAATTATAACAACAGCAGCAGTTGCAATCGGTGCGGCTCTGGCATTGATATTCAAACCTGGTCTTGGTGCAGCTCATTATATAGCAGCAAATGCAGCCAGCGAAGTTCAGGCTTCTGTAGAAACTGCTATGGCACAGCAGCAGGGAAATATTTTGAATATATTCCTTGATTTTATTCCAAGCAACCCGCTTAACGCGCTTGCTCATGGTAATATGGTTGCGATTATTGTATTTGTTGTGATTTTTGCAATTGCACTTGCAAAAGTGGGCGATGTAAACAGACCAATTGTTTCATTTTTTGAATCTGTTTTTGCAGCTACAATGAAAATAACTGACTGGATTATGTTCCTTGCAGCACCTGGTGTTTTTGCTCTTACAGCATCAGCTGTTTCAAGTTTCGGCGTTGATATATTTATGAGTATATCAAAATACCTTGGGGTTCTTGCTCTTGGTTTTGTGCTTCAGTTATTTGTTGTTTACCCGCTGTTTTTAAAATTCTTCTCAAAGGTAAATATCGGAATGCTGTATTCAGCTGTAGCAGAGGCAATGATGGTAGCATTCGGAACAGCAAGTTCATCTGCAACATTGCCTTTGACAATTGCCTGCTGCGAAAAAAGAGGTATTTCACATAAGATTTCAAGCTTTGTGCTTCCTCTGGGTGCAACTTTAAATATGGATGGTACAGCACTTTTGCAGACTGTTGCTGTAATCTTTTTAGCACAGGCTTATGGTGTTGCTTTAACTCCGTTTTTAATAATTCAGATTGCACTTCTTGCAATTATAGCATCTTCAACCTGTGCAGGTATTCCTGGAGCAGGATTAATTACAATAGCTCTTATTCTTAACGGTATGGGGTTGAGCCCTGAACAGCTTGTTGCAGGTTTTGCATTCCTGTTTACAATTGAAAGGGTTACAGATATGATGAGAACACTTGTGAATGTAACCTCAGATGCTGTTGTTGTAGCAGCTATTGCTGATAACGAAAACGAGATTAATTATGACCTGTTGAATAATCCGCAGGCTTACGAAGATATAGCATAATTCCATGATAGTATGAAAAACATTACAGACGATATAGCTTCAAGATTTTTGGGTAAAAAAGCCGATGGGTCAGATGTTTATAACCCTGACTTTCTTGTCGCAGTACCAAGAGAAGAAAACCGGCTGCATTACGGTATTGACAGCAACAGCCTTCCGTTTGAAGGATGGGACGTCTGGCATGCGTATGAGTTTTCTGCTATGACAGAAAACGGTGTTCCGGTCACAAGAGTTCTTAAGCTCCGTTATAACTGCGATAATGACTATATTGTAGAGTCCAAATCTTTAAAGCTTTATCTTAATTCGTTTAATATGTCAAAATTCGGAAACTCTGTGAAAGAATGTCTTGATATTTGTAAAAAACTTATCACTAAGGATTTAAGCGAAAAGCTGAAAACTGAGGTTTGTGTTAATTTCCTTGACAATAATACAGAACGTGTCAGTATATTTCAGAATTTTGAAAATATAATGAATTATGTTGACGAAAAAGTTTTAAAAGTTGAACATTTTAAAGAAGCGCCGGAGCTCCTTAGTACGGAAGATACCGGAGTTTTGCAGGAATACAGGCTGATGTTTGATTCTCTTCGTTCAAATTGCAGGGTTACACACCAGCCGGATTTCGGGGATGCCTTTATTTATTATAAATCTAAAAAGCATATTCTAGAAAGCAGTTTGGTTAAATACTTAACCTCATTTAGATCTGAATTCCATTTTCATGAAGAGTGCTGCGAAATGATATTCAAGAGGCTTACGGATATTCTTAACAGCGGTGATGAGTTATTTGTCGGAGCTCTTTATACCCGCAGAGGCGGTATAGATATTTGCCCGGTACGTCAGAGCCGGAACTGCACAATTAATCCGGCAGAGGCGCTTGCTGATATAACAAAATTTGCACGAAGCGGGATTAAGCAATGAATAACAGAAAATTCGGGGATGCAGGCGAGGAGTTGGCTTGCAGGTATCTTGAAAAGAACGGTTATAAAATACTTGAACGCAATAAACACTACTCAAGGTTTTGTGAACTTGATATAGTTGCGCAGGAGAAGAATACGATTGTTTTTGTAGAGGTTAAAACTCGCAGAACAAAGGATTATGGTACACCTTTGGAGGCTGTTACGAAAACTAAACTTCAAAATGTTGTGAAAGGTGCAAGGTTTTATGCGGCTGAGCATAATATAAAAAATTATAGGATAGATGTTTTGGGGATAACTCTAAAGCCGGAATTAAAAATTCAGCATATGAAAAATGTATCGCTGATTTAATTTAAAACCAGCGATACAAGATGAGAAGATAGTCTGCTATTTATTCTTTGGGGTGCTGCCCTTTTCAGGGTGTGGAGATTTTGGAGTGTTAATTTTTTCTGGAGGTCTGTGCGGTCTGTCTTTTCTTAGATCAGGATGATGTTTACGAAATTCTCCGCGCGGGGGTCTGACATGGTGTGGTCTGTCCGGAGCAGGTGGCATTTCCATACTGTGAAAAGGCGGAGGAGGTGGCGGACAAGGTCTTGGCGGAACCGGAGGCTTGCCGGCAAGAGATGAGTATACTGCAAGGGCAAGAATACATCCGATAAATGAAGCCGCACAAGGAACTATAAATCTTAATACATGCCTTTCTTTCAGCCCGAAACATTTTCTCTGTTTCAGAGAGGTCGTTTTTAATTCTTCATCAGCCATAAAATTACTCCTTAAAAATAAATCGTACATGTATATAACGAAAACTTTTAAGAATTGTTCATTTTTATAAAAATGTTATGTAATATTCAAATAAATTAACGAACTCTATTCAGAAATCAGTAGTGAGCATCTTAATCTGAATTTTGTTAATTCAATAAGCGCAGAACTTAGCTCCTTTTATCAGCCGTTCTCGACTATCGTATGAAATGGGGTGTTTTATTAGAGGAATTTTTGTTAGGCTGCAGGTTCTTAGCCGCAAAATTATAAAAATACAAACATATGCTTGCAAAATTTAGAGTTCATACAATTTTTCAAACGGGATATTGAGTGCCTTTAGAATTGCTATCAGTGTTGTGAAGCGTATATCTGTCTGCCCGTTTTCAATCTTGCTTACATGCTGCATTTGCAACCCTGCCATCTCTGCCAGCTGTTCCTGGGAAAGACGTTGTCTGTTGCGTTCTGCCCGTAAGTTATTTCCGAGTATCTGTAAAGCTTCATTCATTTTTATATATTATTATATTGACAAATTGAAATCTACATATTATAATATGAATATATCATATATTTTGGTGAAAGTGTTATGAAGCGAAATAACTTAAAAGAGAAATATGTTCAATTGTATGAAGATATTCAGAGTATTTACGGGATTTATTGCATTTTGATGAGCGTTTTACGCTATAACGACGGTAGTAAAAATCCCACAGATGTTCTGCCTGTTGCTGATATTCTTGAAGAAAAATTCTATAACCTGAATATTAGGGCTGATAAATTTTTAGGGGAGTTTTACGAGAAAACGCTTATTTAACTGCTCCGCTTTCTATTTTGTATATTTTTACATCCTTTAGAAATTCATCCTCAAACAACACTGTGTCAACTGATGTTATTATTGTTTGTGTCTGGTTATTAATTGATTTTAAAAGATAGTTCTGACGAATGTCATCAAGCTCTGCCAGCACATCATCCAGAAGAAGAACTGGTTCATCTCCGGTTTTATCCGTAATTATATCAAGTTCGGACAGCTTGAGTGCAAGTACAATTGTCCGCTGTTGTCCCTGGGATGCAAATTTTGTTGCCTCATTTTCGTTAATAAAAAACTGTATATCATCCCTGTGCGGTCCAACGCAAGCCTGAGCACGCCTTATCTCCTCAATACGTCTTTCTTCCAGCGAGGCTTTAAACTTTTCAACTATCTGGTCAAGTTCGGCTTCTTCTTCTAAAAATGAGCAGTCATAGCGGATTTTTAAATCCTCTGTTTCGCTTATGATACGATGTTTTTCTTTTGCAATCTTTTCAATCTCTTTTAAAAATTTCTTTCGGAGAAATATTATGTTGCTCCCTGTAATTACGAGCTGTTCATTGTAAACTTCAAGAAGCGTTTCATCAAGCTGTACGCCTTTTACAAGTTCCTTTAAAAAATTATTCTTCTGGATGCGGATTTTGTCATATTTTGAAAGCCTGTCATCATATGCCGGATAAACCTGCGAAATCGCCCTGTCAAGCCATTCCCTTCTGTCCGACGGGTTCCCTCTGAGCAGCAGCAGGTCTGAGGTTGAGAAAAGAACCGTTTTCAACACCGATTTAAAGTCCTTAGGTCTGCTCTTAACCCCGTTTATCTTTAATTCTCTTGTCTTTTCTTTTGTATAAATGTATCCAAGTCCGATTTCAGTATCGGCTTTAATTATATCAGCCTCTATACAAAGCTTTTCTGCATCAAAGTTGATTAATTCGATATTATTTGAAGTCCTAGGACTTTTTAGAGTTGAGAGAAAATAGACGCTCTCAAGGATATTAGTCTTTCCCTGCGCATTTTTGCCGATAATTAATATCTTGTCGCGGCTAAAGTCCATTTCTATATTCCGGCAGTTCCGGTAGTCTGTAAGTTTCAAATTAATCAGCTTCATTCTTAAATTATACTTCAAACAAATGATTATTTTTTTGCGGAATTGTAGAAAATATTATTATACCCTCTATAACGGGTAATTTGTATAAATATGAGGAAAGTCATGTTACCAATTATATCAGAAGAGATTGCGGCATCAACATTTTCAGAGGTTTTTCAGGATATGCCGGCTTGGCGTAAACAAATGATCCACTATCTTAAGGAAGAAAACCCTGAAATAAATACGGCTATTATAGAAGCTGCCAATAATTCGGATTTGGATCCAAAAGCCGTTGCTCTTGGTGCGTATATGACTTACCGGTTATTAGAATTAGCAATGAAAGAAGCAGATGCTATGATGAATTTTTCAGAGTAGCTCAGATAAGGTGGTAAATAGATGGTAGTTGAAATTTCTGAACTTTTAGAAAAACTTGTACATGAAGGCGGCAGTGACTTGCATATTTCCAGCAATCTCCCGCCGGCAATACGTGTGGATGGTAAGCTTAAACGTATGGATTATCCGCCTCTTTCACCGGATGATGTTGAAAATCTTCTATTCCCTATGCTTTCAAACGAACAGAGAAGACGTCTTGAACAGGATTGGGAACTTGACTTTTCATATGGGATTGAAGGCTTAAGCCGTTTCAGGGTTAACTTTTACAAAGATAAAGGTAATTATGCGGCAGCTTTTCGTACCATTACATCTCAGGTGCCTTCTTTTGATAAATTAGGGCTTCCGGATATTGTAAGGACTACTGCCGAAAAGCCGAGAGGTCTTATTCTTGTTACAGGTCCTACAGGTTCAGGTAAATCTACAACTCTTGCTGCCATGATTGACTATATAAATTCAACAAAAGCAGAACACATTTTGACAATTGAGGACCCGATAGAGTTTGTGCACACCTCAAAATCAAGTATTATTCACCAGCGTGAGCTTGGTATGGATACAAGATCTTTTGCAAATGCTCTTAAATCTGCACTTCGTGAAGACCCTGATATTATTCTGGTAGGTGAGATGCGTGACCATGAAACTATTGCATTAGCTTTGACAGCAGCAGAAACAGGCCACTTGGTATTCGGAACCCTTCACACATCTTCTGCTTCACAAACTATTGACCGTATCATAGACGTATTCCCAGAAGGACAGCAGCAGCAGATTCGTGTTCAGCTTGCAAACTCTCTTGTTGCTGTATTCTCACAGACTCTTCTTCCTAAAGTTCAGCCTGACGGAACTAAAAAAGGTCGTGTTATGGCTCAGGAAATTATGCTTGTTACTCCGGCAATCGCTAACCTTGTCAGAGAATCTAAAGCGGCTCAAATATATTCTACAATCCAGATGAACCAGGGCTTAGGTATGCAAACGCTTGAAATGGCGCTTTCTAACCTTTATAAGCAAGGGTTGATTACTTTAGAGGATGCACTTACCAAAACATCGCGTCCGGAAGAATTAAAACGTATGATAAATTCTTAAAATAAAAAAAAGAGCCTTTTATAAGGCTCTTTTTTTTACATATATTTTGTTTGTGTTAATATTTAGTTAAGAGTTACACTAAATAAGAGGAAGTATAATTTATGACACAACAAGTAACACATGAGCCAAATTCGGCTATAGACCAGATAAGACAAACAAGGATTCAAAAACTTGCAGATCTGGCGGACAAAGGCGTAAATCCTTATCCGTATGTTTTTGATAAAAATGCGGATGCTGCTGATTTGCAGGACAAATACAAAGATTTACCTGCCGGCGAGGAAACAGAAGATGTTTATTCCGTTGCAGGTCGTGTTATGGCTATAAGAAATACCGGCATGTTTATCGACTTGATGGATGCTTCAGGTAAAATCCAAATTTTTTCTCACAAAGAAAATCTGTCAGAAGAACAGCTGAAAGTGCTTAAACTTATTGATATAGGTGATATTGTAGGTTTTACCGGCACTATCAGAAGAACTCCGCGCGGTGAGCTTTCTATCAAATCAACCTCACTGAAGCTGTTATCAAAATCATTGCTTCCGCTTCCTGAAAAGTTCCATGGGCTTACTGATGTTGAAACCCGTTACCGTCAGCGTTATGTTGATATGATTGTAAACGAAGATGTTAGAAAAACTTTCAGAACAAGAAGTTTGATTATCCAGAAAATTAGAGAATATTTGACAAAACAAGGCTTTTTGGAAGTTGAAACTCCTATGCTTCATCCGCAGGCAGGCGGAGCTAATGCCAGACCGTTTATAACACACCATAATACTCTGGATATGGATATGTTCCTCAGAATTGCACCGGAACTTTATCTTAAAAGATTAATGGTAGGCGGATTGAGCGAAAAGATTTTTGAAATTAACAGAAGCTTCAGAAATGAAGGTATTGATATTCGTCACAATCCTGAATTTACAATGATGGAATTATATCAAGCTTATGTTGACTACAATGAAATGATGGTTTTGACAGAAAATCTTGTGGCTCATGTTGCCCAGGAGGTTCTCGGAACTATGAAAATTCAATACGGCGAAAATGAAATTGATTTAACTCCGCCTTGGGATAGAAAAACTATGCTTGGTGCAATTAAAGAATACACAGGAGTTGATTTCAATAGCTGCTACACTCTTGACGATGCTAAAGCAAAGGCTAAATCATTAAATATCAATCCCGAAGATTGTGATAACTGGGGACAGGTTATAGATCTTATTTTTGAAGAAAAGGTTGAACCTCATCTTATCCAGCCTGTTCATATTATTGATTATCCGCGGGATATATCTCCTCTGGCTAAGGTTCACAGAGATAATGAAAGACTTACTGAACGTTTTGAAACCCGGGTTAACGGCTGGGAAATTGCTAACGCGTTCTCTGAACTGACTGACCCTATTGACCAGAGAATGAGGTTTGAAGCCCAGATGCAGGCTAAAGCTAACGGTGATGATGAAGCTATGCCTATTGATGAAGATTACATCTGTGCTCTTGAACACGGTGCACCTCCAATGGGTGGTCTGGGTGTTGGTATTGACCGTCTGGTAATGCTTTTGACAAACTCCCCTTCAATCCGTGATGTTATAGCATTCCCTACATTGAAAAAGAAAAATTAATCTTATAAAAAGAAACCGGCTTTTAGCCGGTTTTTTATATTTTATATTTTATTGTCCACCCGTCTTGGATTATTCGGGATACACACTGGAAACCGTTGCCATGCTCTTTGCAGTCGCTTGTGTTGTCTTTTCCTGCTGGAATTAAACCTCTTTCCGTTACAACGAAGCAAAACACATCTTTACCAAGCTGATTTGGATTTTTTTCGGAATTTATATCTACAAAGAAAACCGCTGCATCGTAGTCAACAAAAGTAATTCCGAAGTTTGTCTGTATCTGGCTGGCAGGATAAATATCTATAAGTACACTAACCCCGTCCGGCAATGTGAAAGCATATTGATACCAGCTTGTGTCATGAGCAGCCCAGTAGGTTGTTCCGCTCAAATATTTCATCGGGTATCCCCAGCAGCCCGGAGTGTTAGGGCATTCTCTCATCATGTTGAAATAAGGTTTATAATATTTATAAACCTGTGTTACTGATTCTGTATCATTATCTTTCATTCCCCAGTAAATCGGATTTTCATACTCAGAAATTGCTCTGTTTGTTGCTTGCTGCAAAAGCGAATAAGTCTTTTTCAGGGCTGTCATATTGGCGCGGGCGTCAATTTTTTGTTTAATTGTAGGAAGCGTCATTGCTGCAACTACTCCGATAATACCCAGAGTAATTAAAACTTCTGCCAATGTGAATGCTTTTTTTATCATATCAATCTTTTTATATTTCCAAGTAATCTTTTTATTATACATGATTGTTTGGTTTTAACATCATATCTGTGTAGTATATCTCAAGTTTTATTACATTTATTTATAGAAAATAGACAACAGGTTCATTTTGTCATAAATTAAAATTATGTATGGTTTTTATGAAAAAAGAATAAAAGAGCTGGATGCGGATTCCCATTTGCGATTTATCAGGAATATCGGGAAAAAAGAAGGTAAATATATTTATATAAACGGAAAAAAGCTGCTTAACCTTTCGTCAAATAATTATCTTAATTTTGCGGATAATAAACTCTATACAGAAGAATTCCTAAATGACGGAGGTGACCAATATTCTTACGGTAGTGCATCAGCAAGGCTTCTGACAGGAACCCTGCCTGTTTATAAAGAGCTTGAAACTCTTCTTTGTGATATGTACGGGAAAGATGCTGCACTTCTGTTTAATAGTGGCTATCATGCTAATGTCGGTGTTAACAGTTCGCTTGCCGTCAGAGGGGATGTTATTTTTTCCGACAAGCTAAATCACGCAAGCATTATTGACGGTATGAGATTGTCGGAGGCGAAGTTTTTCAGGTATCCGCATAATAATATGGAAGCCCTTGAAAAACTTCTTCAACGTGAACGAAGTAATTTTAATAATGCAGTAATCGTTTCTGAGAGCGTTTTTTCTATGGATGGCGATATTACTGATTTGAAAAAATTAGTGGAATTAAAGAAAAAATATAATTGTATTCTGGTTCTTGATGAGGCGCATGCTTTCGGTGTATTCGGACGTAATGGGCTGGGTGTTGCAGAAACAGCCGGGGTAATCAACGATGTTGATCTGATTGTGGGAACTTTTGGTAAAGCCGTAGGCTCAATGGGAGCTTTTGTTGTCGGACGCAGAGTTTTAATAGACTATCTGATTAACAGTGCAAGATCTTTTATCTTTTCAACCGCACTGCCGCCTGTTAATATAGCTTTTTCGAAATGGATTCTGGAAAATAAGCTGGGGGCTTCTTTTGAAAAACGTGAAAGGATGCTTTCGCTCGGGAAAAAACTTGGAAGTCAAAGCCATATTGTCCCGGTAATTATAGGGGAAAACGATAAGACTGTAGAACTTTGTGAAATACTTTTTCAGAATGGTTATTTTACTCTTCCTATCAGACCGCCTACTGTACCGGTCGGAACTTCACGCTTGAGGCTTTCTTTAACAACCGATATAACCGAACAAGATATGGAGAAATTATGCAGTATCATTGGCTTAAAAAAACAGGAAATAAAAAACTTATAATATTTTTTGCCGGCTGGAGCTTTGATTACAAACCTTTTGAAACTCTTGAGTGCGGAAACTTTGATGTGTTAATGTTTTATGATTATACGCGGCACGATATACCAGTAGATATTCCAAAATATGAAGAATACTATCTGATAACCTGGTCAATGGGTGTTTATATTGCATATATTTTAAGAAATTTTCTGCCGTCTTTTGTAAAAAAGATTGCCATAAACGGAACCCCTTATCCTATAGATAATGAACTGGGTATTCCCCGCAGAACATTTGATTTAACTCTAAAGTTTGTTGACACAGGTTTGCAGGGAAAATTTCAGCGTAATCTTTTTGACAGTGATGAGGGGTTCGAAAGATATATGAAAAATCCTGTGCTGCGTGAAATTCCAAACCAAGCTGAAGAGCTTTCTGCCCTGAAAAATTTTATATCACAATCAGAACTTTCTTATGAGAAATTTTATGACTGTGCTATAATCAGTGAGAACGATAAAATTATTCCTTTTAAAAACCAGCTTAACTGCTGGAAGGATAGAGCAGATGTGTGTATTCTTAATAGCGGCCACTTCCCGTTTTTTGAATTTACAGGCTGGAAAGATATTCTGGAAAAATGCAGTTAAATCCTAAATTAATTAAAACCCAATTTGAAAAGAGTATGGCAAAATATGATGAAAATGCCCTTGTACAGCAGCTTATGGCAGAAAAGCTGGTTAAGGCGCTTATTAATTGTGCCGGCAATAATTTTGCTAATATTCTTGAGCTGGGAGCGGGAACAGGACTTTTGACAAAACAATTGACCGGCTGCGTTAATTATAAAAAATACTATGCAAATGATTTGGTTGAAAAGTCCGGCAGCTATCTTAAATCAATAGTTTCAGACTGTAAATTTATTTGTGGGAATGCTCAGAAAATTAAAACTTCATCAAAAATGGATTTGATAATTTCAAACGCAATGTTTCAGTGGTTTTCAAATCTGGAAAGAGTTCTTGGGCACTACAGAACAATTTTAAATCCAGCCGGAACTATTGCCTTTTCTACATTTGCACCGGATAATTTCAAAGAAATAAAATCTCTTACAGGTCTTGCTCTGGACTATAAAGAGCCGGACGAAATCCGTTCAATTTTAGAAAAAAACTATAAAGTACTTTACCTGGAAAAGTTTGATTACAAGCTAAATTTCACAACTCCGCTTGAAATTCTTGCACACATGAAACACACCGGCGTAAACTCGCTTGGTGCAAAACATTGGGGTATTCTTGAGGTAAAAGACTTTTGTGACAAATATAAAAGTTTGTATCCTGATTTAACGTTGACATATTCCCCGGTTATAGTTGTAGCTGAAAAGATTTAACAAAAATATTTATTCAGGAGTTTTTGACTTTTTATAAGGATGAATATATGAACGGAGTGAAAATTTTTCAAAAGGCAAGACAAGCAGGCGGTCAAATGCTTGACAACGGATGTGTTTATTCATGGCATTATTCAAAGCATAATCCGCAAAGACTAATTCAAAGGACAATAGCACCAAACGGATCTTATGCAATTCAGGTTTCCGAGAACGGGCAGATAATAAAGCGTGTTAACAAAACTTTTCTAAATGGTTCTTCAACCATTACTGACAGCTGGGATTTCACTAAAAATAAAGGTATACATCTTAGCAAGGTTGATGTAGTTTCCGGTGAGAGCGAGCTGAGCAGGGTTTATGATAAAGTAACAGAAAAAGGAATTAGCCAGGACGGATTTATTTATCTTTACAGGAAAGGTGATAACGATAAATATATTGCTAAGGTTAGGACTCTGGACGGTATAACTTCAACCCCAAAACCCTTCAGCCCGTTTGCATGGCTGAATGACCAGTTTTATAAGCTGTTTAATAAATAACATTTATTACCAGTTAGTTCGGGTAAGTATTAATTTTGCTCTATGGTCAAACATTTTATCTTTATACCAGACCCCTTTAAATTTTCCGTCAGGCTCGTAGGTATACTGGGTATCTTTATCTGTGAAGTAAATTGCACCAACAAGACTTCCGTTCATTCTGTATTGCTTTGAATGATATGGAAAATCGGGATAATTTTCAGACATTTCATCAACATACATCAATTTTCCAAAAGGTGTGTAATAGAACACTCTGTCCGGTCTGTTTTTGTATTGAAGAGCATACATATATAGTACATGAGGTCTTTCTGCAAAAAACGCGCAAAGTTTTGCATCTTCTGTTTCAGTCACACCGGCATCAGAAAGTCTGTAATGGGTTTTATATTCAGCATCTTTTAGATAATCTTTATATTTCTCTTTAAATTCTTTTTTTTCATAGCCAATGTCTTCCTGGTTTGCAAAGATTATGTTTTTATAATTTTCTATAGCTTCATCACGTTGAACCTGTTCCATATTAACCCAATCAAAAGTAACTCCTCCGGAAAGAACAACATCTTCTGCAAAAGCAAAATTCCCGAAAATTAGAACAGCCAAAATTAATAAAACCTTTTTCATATTACTCCTTTTTTAATATATTAGCATAAATATCTTGCAGAAAACAACATTATAATTTATAATAAAAAAGCAGAGGAAAACATGCTAGAAAAGCTATATATGTT
>HF989676.1 GCA_000431315.1 Brachyspira sp. CAG:484 | reverse complement strand
TAAGAAAATATATTTGTTTTCGAGGCGATAGCGGGAGCAGCGCGGGAGCGTGTTCGAGAAAATAAATTATTTTCTTACCTGTTTTTATCGCGTCTGCTTAGTATAAGCGAGAGCACAGCGGAAGCGTGTTAAAAAAAAACATTTATAGCTTTCCTATCATGGTTTCCTCTGCTTTTTTATTATAAGGTATTTTGCACTTAATTTCAAGATTAAACAAATAACTCACTATCAGAAACTTCTGTTATATTTGCATAATCAACAAGAGCCTTAAAAACAAATGGGTGAAGCTTACCATCCTTAACATCTTTATAAATTATTGTAAGTGCCTGCTTTTTAGTCAAAGGCTCTTTATAAACACGTTTTTCTCTTAATGCGGAATATTTATCAGCCATTGACAAAATTTGAAGATTTAAGTCTGCATTAAATGAATTATCAACAAAAGGATAGCCGCTGCGCTTTGCATTCTGGTGATGATTTCTTATAAGATTTAAGGTTGTTTTATCAATACCTGTATTTTTAAGCAGTTCATAACTCAGTTCAGAATGCCTGTGCATTATCTTTGTTTCAAGTTCATTTAGTTTTCCGTTTTTATTTAAAACGTCCGGCGGAATTAAAACTTTGCCCAAATCATGCAGGTATGCTGCATCATTCACTGCCTTGATATTTACTTTATTTTTTAATGAGAATGGTAAATTTTCGATAATCCCTGAAGCTACATTTTGTACATCTGTAGCATGACCGTTTAAAAGGTCGTTTAACTCTTTCATATTCAATGTTGCCGGAGCATTCATTTCAGCAAGTATTACCTTAATTTTAGGATTGTTATCGATTGCCCTCTTCAGTGCAGTTTCGGATGTGAAGCGACGGGGAGAAGTGCTTTCAAAACTATCAGACGGAAGACTATTGCCAAATCTTACGCTATTTTTCGGGTGATTAAACCCGGGATTAAAGTATACACTGCCGGCGTTATACAGCCTTGTAACATCAAGTCCCATTAAATTTCCGCTACACCTTAAATATAACTACACTACCTATATATTTATATAAAGTAATGTTGTATTATTAAATTTACAGTTTTTTAAAAAATATTAAGAAAAATAAAAATTAAGATTTTATTCAGAATATTAAAATAAGAAAGATTGAGTGTTAAAATTACAATTATGAAAGAAATAAAGAATGTATTATTATGCGGACTTGGAGCAGTAGGAACTATTTACGCAGACAAAATCCAACGGTTTAACCCCGACAATTTTAGAGCTCTTGTTGATAGGAAACGTCTTGAAAGGTACAAGGTAAATCCGATTATATTCAATGGAATACAGCTTGATTTTAACTACTCATTACCTGAAGATACAGACTTTAAAGCTGACTTAATCTTAATAGCTACTAAATATTCAGGGCTGGATGAGGCAGTAAGAAATATAGAAAATTTTGTAAAAGAGGACACAGTTATACTATCGCTTTTAAACGGCGTAACAAGCGAGGACATTATTGCTGCAGTATATGGATGGGACAAAGTACTTTATTCATATTTTATCGGGCACAGCGCCATAAGAACAGGTAATAAAATTGTTCATGATGATGTTAATACCATTGTTTTCGGCTCAGACAAGAATATTAATGAGAATGTATTACGTGTAAAAAAATATTTTGATACTGCAGGTATAAATTATAAAATACCTGAGGATATAAGACATTCTCTATGGTTAAAGTACATGCTGAATGTATGTGCAAACCAAACTACGGCAATTCTTCGTATGACTTTTGGCGAAATGCTTGAGAATAAACATTTTATGCAGCTTGCCGTCAATATTATGAAAGAAGTGCAGGCAGTTGCAAAAGCAGAAGGCGTAAACAACACAGAAAGTATGATTGATGAAACTTTAAGGCATCTACAGCTAATGATACCGGATGGAAAAACATCAATGCTGCAAGACGTTGAAGCTGGTCGGAAAACTGAAGTTGATATGTTCGCCGGAACGATGATTCAGTTCGGGAAAAAACACAGTATTCCAACGCCTTACAACTGCATGATTAAAGAATTTATTGATATTATACATGAAAATCAGTTTCACAAAGCCAAAGGAAAAATTCTATCTGTATAGTTTTACCAAGGATAGTCGTCTTTCATTTGCCAGCCGTCACGCATAAGCTTTGCAGCGCACATAAAGCCTGAACTCGTTTTGGAACAATTCTCATTTACAGTATCATCATCCTTATTGTATCCATATGGCATTATACCTTTTCCGGCTACTCTTTCAAATAGGAAAGTATCCTTCCCAAACTGATTAGGTTTTTTTGAGGCATTCAAATCAACTATTATCCTGCTCTCACTTCCTCCTGTATTTCCAGTCACATTACCATTTTCATCTAAACCACCCTCCGCTGAGCCATAGCCGGAATTAAACAGAAAACTTACAAAGGTTCCATCGTATAAAATTATAGGTACTCTTGTACTGCCGTTAACAACAAGATAAGCATCTCTTTGACCGTTAGCTCTGGTCCAAGGCGTAGAAGAAGGGTAGTTACA
The DNA here is from genome assembly GCA_000431315.1 of Brachyspira sp. CAG:484. Lineage (GTDB taxonomy): Bacteria > Cyanobacteriota > Vampirovibrionia > Gastranaerophilales > Gastranaerophilaceae > Scatousia. Next base: position 233 of record HF989676.1, on the reverse strand, counting down.
AGCTGTTTGCCCCCAATCTCCTGAACAATATCTCAATATATTTAAATAAGGTTTCCAATAGGTGTCAAAGTACACTTGACTGCCTTTGGAACTATCCCAATATAGAGATGACTCATTGTCGACTTCTGAAAGACGGAAGGCTTGATTTAATATCGTATACACCTTTTTTAACTGAGTAACTGTCTGCGTCTTCTTGTAGTTCCCTACCAATGAGGGCAATGTCATTGTGGCTA
>HF989675.1 GCA_000431315.1 Brachyspira sp. CAG:484 | reverse complement strand
ATCATCAGATCAGCGCAACCTGTTTATACAAGGCATGGCACAAAACGGAGTAATCAGCCAGAAACTGGCAGATCAGCTGGTATTAACAAAATACAATCAGATGGCAGGAGTAGGTTCAGCTGATTTGGTAAATGTAAATACAGCTGAATGTTCTTATACTGAATTAAAAAATATGTTAGATAATGTTAAATTTGATTTGACAGAGATTATCGGGCAGCATAATTATTCCGCTGGGCAAGGTGCTTGGTTTGAATTATATGAATCTGAGAGGGATGAAGCAACCGGCAAAGTAACAAACTATCATAAAGTTACAACTCCGCCAGATAATATATCATTAGCAGATATTCTAAATGGGAACTATGTTATCAGAGGTTCTGCAGACCACCAGGGTGAAGACGGCAGAGAATTTAAATCTTGGGAACTTCTTGTTGACTTTATTGCTAGCAGTACTCTATGGGACAGCATGTTTGAAGCCTTTGAAAGTTTACTTGATACCGGAGATGAATACACACAGGCAGCATTGGAATATGCAAAAAGTAAAACTATGGAAAAGGTTGAATTATTAGGACAAAGAGATGAAAGTGGCGGAGGTAATGTTGATTACTCTAACTTTGCATATTGGCAGCAGATGAAAGGGCACGCATTTGGCGGAAACAACTCAACTAACAAAGTAATGGGTAAAGTTGATGAGAACGTAAACAATTATGTTGGTATTGTATATATTGAAAACAGTGCTCGTGAAGATGAGGGCAAATACAATGATGGTTACGGTTTGAATATTTCATCTATGAGCAAGGCATACTTAACTTACTTTGCCCAGTATATGGAGGGTATAGCTAATTCGCAGTATCATGTGGAAAATATATATGACAACTCTAACTTTATTGATGATATGTTCACCTTCACATACGTAACAGGCATTGATACATCAGGTAATAACCTCT